>CAIOTJ010000332.1 GCA_903861195.1 uncultured Planctomycetaceae bacterium
CGCCGAGCCCGCCCCCATCGACTATCTCCGCGACATCCGCCCCCTGCTCGCCCGGGCCTGCTACAACTGCCATGGGCCCGATGAAGGGGAACGCAAGGCGGGGTTGCGGCTCGACCGCCGGTCCGATGCCACATCCCCGCTTGAGACCGGCAGCCGGGCGATTGTGCCGGGCCAGGTCACCGAGAGTGAACTGTGGGAACGGATCACCACCACCGACGCTCAGTTGAAGATGCCTCCCGGCGGGTCGGGCGAACTGACCCCGCCCCAGGTCGAGCTGATTCGCCGCTGGATCGAACAGGGGGCCCCCTATGCCGAACATTGGTCGTTTCTTCCACCGCGGCGGCATCCCGCCCCGGGCGGCGCGGGAATTGGATGGGCGCGGAATGGCATCGATCCCTGGATCGCAGCGCGGCTTGACGCGCTCGGCCTCAAGCCGAACCCCGTCGCCGACAAGCACATTCTGGTCCGCCGGCTGAGTCTCGACCTGCGCGGCATTCCTCCCTCCCCCGCCGAGGTGACGGCGTTTGTGGAAGACGCGAGTTCCGATGCGTACGAGCGGCTGGTCGATCGCTTCCTGGCCGACCCCGCCTACGGCGAACGCTGGGGTCGGGTCTGGCTCGACCTCGCCCGGTATGCCGACTCGAAGGGCCTGGGCAGCGACCCCCTGCGCACCATCTGGCGCTACCGCGACTGGGTGATTGACGCCTTCAACGCCAACCAGCCGTTCGACCAGTTCACCCTCGATCAACTGGCTGGTGATCTGCGTCCCGGAGCGACTGTCGAACAAAAGATCGCGACCGCCTTTCACCGGAACACCCTGACCAACACCGAAGGGGGGACCGACGACGAAGAATACCGCGTGGCGGCGGTGAAAGACCGGGCCGACACCACGCTGCAGGTCTGGATGGGGCTGACCATCGGCTGCGCGAAGTGCCACAGTCACAAGTTCGACCCGATCACCCAGACCGAGTACTACCAGTTCTACGGCATCTTCAACCAGACGGCCGACAGCGACAAGGGGGATGAATACCCCACCCTGGCCGCCCCGACCCCCGATGTGGAACGTCGATTCCAGGAACTCGAGGCGCAAATCGCGGTGCTCAAGCGGCAGCTCGACAGCCCGACCGAGGCGCTCGAACAGGAACAGCAGGCCTGGGAAGAGGCGCTGGGCCAGGCTCCCGAGTGGACAGAGCTGTCGGACGTCGCCGCCCAGTCGGCTGGCGAGGCGACTTTCACCCGGCAGGACGATGGCTCGCTGCTGGTGGGGGGACCAAAACCGGGACAAGACACCTACACCGTGACGGCGCAGGTTCCGTTCGCCGGGATCACCGGACTGCGGCTTGAAACCATTCCCGACCCCACGTTGCCCGCCCAGGGGGCCGGCCGGGCCGCCGATGGCAACTTCGTTCTCTCGCGGCTCTCGGCCACCGTCGCCGATGCCAAGTCGAACGACACGCGGGCCGCCGGTCGGTATGTCCGCATCGAACTGCCGGGCAACGGAAAGATTCTCTCGCTGGCCGAGGTGGAGGTCTTCGCGGGTGGAGAGAATCTGGCCCGCCAGGGGAAGGCGACCCAGTCGAGCACCGACTACAACGGTCCACCGGAGCTGGCGATTGACGGCAATGCCGACGGAGTGTTCGAGAAGAAATCGGTCACGCACACCGGTACGGAAGCCAACCCCTGGTGGGAACTCGATCTGCAGCAGGTCCGCCCGTTCGATCGCATCCAGGTCTGGAATCGGACAGACGGCAGCGTGGGAAGCCGGCTGGCCGGGGCCCGCATTCTGGTGCTGGATGCCGAGCGTCAACCGGTCTGGCAGCAGGTGCTGGCCGAGGCTCCGGCGAAGAACGCCGAGTTGTCGGTGAGCGGAGCCCAGACGATTCCTTTCGCCCAGGCCACCGCCGATCATTCGCAACCGGCGTTTGCCGTGGCGAATGCGCTGAATCAGAAAGATCTCTCCGCCAGCGGCTGGGCGGTGGGACCACAGCTGGCCCAACCGCACACGGCGGTCTTCGCGGCATCGCAGGCCGTGGGAAAATGGGACGCGACCCGGGTGACCGTCACGCTCGAACACAAGTTCAAAGAGGCGGGTTACACCCTCGGACGGTTCCGGTTGTCGGTGACGAAGGAGCCGTCGTTGTTGCGACGCGTAGGTGTTCCGGCCGAGATCCTGCAGATTGTCGACCGTCCGGCGGCCGAGCGTTCGGAGGCCGACCGGCTGAAGCTGGCCGGTCACTACCGTTCGATCGCCCCCAGCCTGCAGCCGGTTCGCGACCAGATCGCCGCGTTCACCAAGTCGCGCCCCGAGGTCCCCACGGTGCCGGTGATGATGGAGCTTCCCGCCAAGGAGCACCGCACCACCCGGCTGATGATCAAGGGGAACTTCCTCAACACGGGGGACGAGGTGACGGCCGGGGTGCCCCAGTCGTTCCACCCGCTGGAGAAGTCGGGACCGGTCGACCGGCTTGACCTGGCCCGCTGGCTGGTTGATGCCCGCAATCCGCTGACCAGCCGGGTGATGGTCAACCGTCTCTGGGCGCAGATTTTTGGAATCGGCCTGGTGGAGACCGAGGAAGACTTTGGCTCGCAGGGAGATCTTCCCTCGCACCCCGAGTTGCTCGATTGGCTGGCGCTGGAATTCCAGTCGGACTGGGACATCAAGCGGCTGCTGAAGACGATTGTGTCTTCGGCCGCGTATCAGCAGTCGTCGCAGGTGACCGAAGCGAAGCTGGCGGCCGACCCGCGCAACCGGGTCCTGTCGCGCGGGCCGCGGTTCCGGCTCGAGGCGGAACTGGTCCGCGATCAGGCGCTGGCCCTCAGCGGGTTATTGAGCCGGAAGTCACATGGTCCCTCGGTCTATCCTCCGCAGCCTCCAGGATTGTGGCAGGCGGCCTTCAACGGCGAACGGACCTGGACCACCAGTGACGGGGAAGACAAGTACCGCCGGGGGTTGTACACGCTCTGGCGGCGGACCGTTCCCTATCCCTCGATGGCGGCGTTCGACGCCCCCAGCCGCGAGATCTGCACGGTCCGTCGGGTCCGCACCAACACCCCGCTGCAGGCGTTCGTCACGCTGAATGATCCGGTGTATGTCGAGGCCAGTCAGGCGCTGGGCCGGCGGCTGGTCCGGGAAGGGGGAGCGACCGTGGCCGAGCGGGTGCGGTTTGGAGCGCAGTTGGTATTGGCCCGACCCGCCAGCGACACACAGGTGACCGAGTTGACCCAGCTGTATGAATCGGAACTGGCCCACTACCAGGCGCATTCGCAGGAAGCACAAGACCTCGCGACCAATCCCCTGGGTCCCCTGCCCGAGGGGCTGTCCGCCGCCGAAGGGGCGGCGTGGACGGTGGTCGGCAACGTGCTGCTCAACCTCGACGGCGTGCTGACCCGCAACTGAATTCACCCAAGCCGTTCACTCCCGCGGGGGACCTGCGGGTTCGGGCCACGGCCCCACCCAGGAGCGAGCCATCAAGCCCCGGCACAGCGAGAGGTGGGTCACGCTGTCGCGCCGTTCCGTCCGTCGTCATGGAAGTCGTTCTGTGGGGCGAGTGTGTGGAGTACTGCTGGGGCTGCTGGCCACAACGGCTGACTGAAACTGGAGATTCCTGTAGCCGATCTGGCGGGACTGCAGAAATTCGACTGGCACGCCCGGCTGCACAGAGGCAGTGGCGTCGAGCAGGGAGACAAAGCGTGTGCCGTGGCGCAGCTTACGGATCCAGGGGTATTAACCGTGTGGTGCGGTTAATCCGCCGTGTCCGGAACTGATGCCGATTCAGGACATATTGGACGGGCGCTCTGTCGAACTCCGCCTGCTTGCCGATATCCGCAGACCAAGTTCCCCCCCGAGCCAATTCCCGGGGGAGTTACGGTGCGTGTTGGGTGGAAGGAGCCAGGCCACTGGTCGGCCGGTCGATGTCGGAATCGGCCTGGGTGAGGAACCATTGGTCGGCCGACAGCAATCGGGAACGCAGCGAGGAGTCCAGGTTTTCGGGCAGATGGACCAGCAGGATCCGGTCGGGATCCCGCAGCCTGAATCCGGCGGTCTGCAGGTGTTCGGTCAGCCGGGCATGCAAGTGCAGGCATTCGAGCGAGTCTGCCCCCTGGTGTTGAGCGGCCCGGATCACCGCATCGAGCAGGAATTGAACCACCTCGGGCTGGTCCAGCGGGGCGACCAGATCGGTGAGGAACGCGCGCCGGTAGGCGTAAATCTGGTTGGGTTCCTTGACGCTGACGATGGCGATTCCCAGGCACTCGTTGCCACGCAGCAGCTCCAGCCGGGTGAATTGCTGGCCGGGCTGATCAACCCATTTCCAGTTCAGGAAGTCGGCATCACGCACCACAACGCAGCCCAGCTGGCGCGACGTCGCCTGCCAGAGGCGGTCATGTCGGTCGCCAAACCGTGACACTTCGCGGATCTCGGGAGCGGGGCCCGTTCCACGCCAGGTCCCCGGCTGCCGGCGCAGCCGGGAGGCGAGCTGGAGTCCGGCGAGTGCCCCCCCGGCCAGGTGCCGCAGACCAAACGGGAGCTTCCCGCGCAGCACGTTGAGGGGGTTTAACAGCAGTTGGACCCGCTGCAACCAGGCGACCTTGTGCCAGCCGAACTGCAGCATGATTTCCCGCATCGACTCGGCCTGCCCGAGCGACAGTCCCAGGGGTTGGTCGGCGTCGCCGCGCAGCAGGAGTTGGGGACCAAGCGAACGGCCCCGGTGTGAGGCGGACACCATGGTGTCGACGAACCAGCCGGTGGGCAAACTCTGGGAACCGGCCTGCAGCCGCACCCGGATCAGCCCATGGTGCGCGACCACTCTGTTTTGCTCGATCGCCATCCAGACCGCGGGTGGCAGCGACAGTCGCTCGGCCGATTTCACGTGCGCCCAGTTCCAACGCGCCTCGAGCTGCGCTGGATCCCGCAGTTGGTACTCACGCCGCAGGAAGTCCAGCATCGCGGCATGGAAATCGGGGGTATACGACTGGATCACACAGTCGGTGGCCGGTGGCGAAGCGTGAGTCACCAGCGTCTGGCCGGAGGAGGAGCCCACCGGCCGAGGGGTGTTGTCCAGATCCCGCAGCGGAGACGACTGCAGCAGATGGGCCGCGAGCTGGTCGATTCGCGGATATTGGAAGACCACGGCCGGTTCGCAGACTCCCAGACCGCCGCGCAGACGGCTGGCGAACTGGGCGGCGATCAGCGAATCGAGACCCTGTTCAAACAGCAGCCGTGCGGGGTCGACCTCGCGGGCCGACTTGAGCCCCAGCGACTGGGCCAGGGCCTCGCGCAGCAGTTCCTCCAGCCGGGGGGCTCGCCGATCGGCCGCGAGTCGGGCCAGTTCCACCACCCAGGGAGCCTGCCTGTTGGAGTCACCTGAGACGCCGACTGGGCGCGGTGAGAGCGGCGCCGTCCCCCCCAGGGCGGGCAGTGCCAACCGGGCCAGCAGTACGGAAGCCAGCTCGTCGAGCCGCGGGTGCTGAAAGACGAGTGCCGGTTCCTGAATGCCCAGCTGGCGGCCCAGACGGGCGGCGAACTGCGACGAAAGCAGCGAGTCCAGTCCCTGTTCAAAAAAGGTCAGGTCATCGCGGAAACCGCGTCCTCCCTGGGTTCCCAACACCTCGGCGGCCGTTTCGCGCAGCAGTTGGCGCAACAGGGCCGGCCGCGACTCGGCAGGCTCGCCGGACAACTTGGTCAGCCAGTCCGACGGCGCGCTGCCATTCCGGGGCCCCGTTGTTCCTGGGTGGCCGGAAGGGGGCGTTGGCGGGGACACGACCGACGCCAGCCGTTTCACCAGGGACCGGGGCCGCCGCGCCTGGTACAGCGGGATGAACCGCTCCCAGTCGATGGCCACCACCGTGGCCTGCTGGATATCGTCGTGCGAGAGCAACTGGTCGAGCGCGTCCAGGGCCGCGGCGGGATCGAGCCCCTGCTGCCCGTATTGCGACCACTCGCGCAGCGCTTCGGGAGAGGCCATGCCGCCGCCAATCCACGGACCCCAGGCAACGCTGAGCGTGCGCTGTTTGTCGTTGCGCAGTCCGCTGCGGAGAGCCAGGCCGTCGAGACCGGCATTGGCTGCGGCGTACAGCGCCCGGCCGGGGGACCCAAAGGTGGCCGAGACGGAAGAGAACAGCAGGAACAGATCGAGCGGGTCGTCGTGCGTCTGGGTCGACAATTCGATGGCCGTCCCCAGCTTGGGGTTCAACACCTCGGCCACCATGCGGGACTCGGTCTGGACGATGGGGGCCTCCAAGTCGACCCCCGCCAGATGCACGACACTGCGCAGCGGTCCGATCTGACGCAGTCGGGCGAGCAGCTGGGTGGCTCGGCCCGCGATCGAGAAATCAACCGTCTCGACCAGCACGCGGACCCCCTGTTGCTCGAGGTCGGCAATCATCTGGCGGGCTTCTTCACTGGCCGCGCCGCGCCGGCTCGCCAGGCAGAGTGTGCGGGCCCCTCGGGAGACCAGCCACCGCGCCAGGTGCAGCCCCAGCCCGCCCGTCCCCCCGGTTACCAGGTGAATGCCGTCGGAACTCAATTTGATTGGCTTGATCGACGCGAGCGGAGCGATGGGAACCAGCCGCGGGGCCTGGGCGTGCGCCTCGAACCCGCTCACCAGATCTTCCGCCCGGGTCTGCGGCAGCAGCGCCAGCAGTCGCGCCGCCCACTTGGCCGGGTAGGTCTCGGCGGTGTCTTCCTCCGGATCGAACGAAACCGGGAAACTGATCGCACCAGCCCACAGATCGGGGAACTCCAGCGCTGCGGTTTTTCCAAAACCCCAAAGGGCGCCATCGGCCGGATGCGCGTCGCCGTTCGTGGTGACACACCAGAGCTGGGCCGAGCCGCGGCGCGCCAGGCTCCGCACCAGCTTCAGCATCCTCGACACCACGGTCACCGGCCACGTGGGTTGATCCCGCTGTTCCGTTGTCAGGCCATAACCCACCAGCGAAATCACCTCGATTTTCGCCGGGGCCGGGGGCCACAGCGCATCCCACGCGGCGTCGGGCTGGTCATCTGCGGGCGGGGCGATGTGGCGACAACTCCGGCCCCGCCGCAGCAGCAGCTCGACCAATTCCCGCGCGTGGGGAGACTCGGTCCCCACCACCAGTACCGCGCGATCGGCGGCGGCGGCTTCCCCCGTCGGCGGAAGACTCGGAAGATCTTCGTATTCGATCTGGTAGAGACCGACCGGCACCGTGGGCGTGGCCAATTCCCGGCGGGACATCCGCGACAGTTCCGCGATCCAGTGCGAATCCTTTTCAAAAGGGTAGTGGGGCAGGTCGAGGCGGGGAGTGGCGGTGGGGGCATCGACCTGCGGCCAGTCGACCGCCCCGCCGGCCTCGAAGTAGTGTCCCAGGCTCTCGAGCACCACGGCTTCGGCGGGGGCATTCCGGCGCAGCGACGGGAGCCAGAGCCGGGGAGTGTCGGCCGAGAGTGTCTGTTGGCCCAGGGTGACCAGCACCGGATGCGGCCCCGCTTCGACGAAGACCCGGGACCCCAGCCGATCGACCGCCCGGATCGCGTCGACGAACTGCACGGTGCCGCGAATCTGGTTCACCCAATAGTCGGCATTCGCGACCTCTTCCCGGGCCTCGCGTCCCAGCACGCAACTGACAAACGGGACGCTGGGAACGCGGTATTCGACCTGCCCCGCCACCCGGCGGTACTCGGCCAGCATCGGCTCCATGAGGCGCGAGTGGAAGGCGTGCGAGACCGTCAGCGGTTTGCAGGCGACCCCTTCGTCCGACAGCCGCTGTTGCAGGCGGCCCAATTGCTCCTGGGGACCAGAGACCACACACTGCATTGGGGCGTTGACGGCCGCCAGAGAAAGGGTGTCCCTATTCTCGGCGATCCACCCGGCGACGCGATCGGCCGGGGCGGTCACCGAGAGCATGCCCCCCCCGGCGGGCAGCGCCTGCATCAGCCGTCCCCGGGCGGCGATCAGCGTCAACCCATCGGCCAGCGACATCCCTCCCGCGGCCACCATCGCCACGTGTTCACCCACACTGTGGCCCAGAACCACTCCCGGCCGGATTCCCCACGAGCTCCACAGGGCGAACAGGGCGTATTCGAGCGCGAAGAGCGCGGGCTGGGTGTAGCCGGTCTCGTGAATCAGCCCCCCCAGCGGACCCTGTGGGTCGGCCCACAGCACGTCGAACAGCGGACGCGGCAGTTCTCGCTCGAGCAGGCGGGCACACTCGTCGAGCGCCTCGCGAAAGACCGGCTGGGTGCGATACAGCTCGTGCCCCATGCCGGGGAACTGACTTCCCTGGCCGGTGAACAGCATGGCCAGCGGGCCGTGGTGCAGACGGGCGTGAGCTGCCGTCGAATCGGCCTCGTTGTTGGAACGGGCGGCACGGTCCGCCAGTTTCTCAGCCGCCTCCGCCGCGGTCGTGGCGGTGAGGGCGGCCCGGTGTTCGAGATGGCGGCGGCCCAGCGCGAGGGTGGCGGCGACGGCGGGGAGCGGCAGATCGGGATGGGCGGCGAGATGACGGGCCAGCCGGTCGAGCTGGGCCGTCAGCACGCGCGCCGACCGGGCCGAGACCACCAGCAGCTGCGGGCCTTCGGGCGGCGACGGCGCGGCGCGCGGGGCGTCCGGAGGCTCTTCGAGAATGATGTGCACATTGGACCCGCCGACGCCAAACGAGTTGAGAGCGGCCCGACGGGGGGCGGTGACCATCCGCCCCCCTTCGCTCCAGGTGGCGGGACGCCACTCGGCGAGCGTCCGCTGCACTTGGAAGGGAAGCCGGTCGAAAGCGATCTGCGCGTTGGTCTGGGAGGAACTGAGCGACGGCACCAGTTGCCGATGCTGGAACTGCAGCAGGACCTTGATCAGTCCCACCAGTCCCGCCCCCGCCTCGAGATGCCCGATGTTGGGTTTGATCGATCCCAGGGCACAGCGAGACCGGTCTTCACCCGGAGTCCCCTGTGCGGCGTGTCCATACCCCAGTTCCAGTCCCCGGATTTCAATGGGGTCACCCAATTGGGTGCCGGTGCCGTGCGTTTCGATGTACGACACGCTGCGGGGATCAATCCCCGCGCGGCGGATGGCGGCGGTGACCGCCTTTCCCTGGGCGACGGGATTGGGGGCGGTGAAGCCGACCGTGCCATGACCCGTCGACAGGGCGCTCCCCAGGATGACGCCGTGGATGGTGTCGCCCGCGGCGAGCGCCTCGGCCAGAGGCCGCAGCACCACCACGCCGCAGCCTTCGCCCAGCACGGTTCCATCCGCCTCGTCACCAAACGGCCGGCAGAGACCCGAGGGTGAGAGAATTCCCAGCTTGCCCAGCTGCACGAACCGCTCGGGATCGAGAATGAGATTCACCCCCCCCACCACGGCGGCCCGGCATTCCCCCCGGGACACGGCGCTGGCGGCGAGGTGCAGGGCCGTTCCCGCCGAGGAACAGGCGGTCTCGACCGTCAGGCTGGGACCCGAGAACCCCAAAACCTGCGACAGCCGATTGGCCAGACTGAAGCCTTCCCACGAGCGATAGGGATTCTGGGTGGTTTCGGCCACCGCGTTCGCCGCGTGCACATAGTCGCCATACATCAGAGCGACAAACACCCCGGTGTCGGGCTCGAACCGGGTCCCCACCAGACCAGCATCTTCCAGCGCCTCCCAGGCGGTCTGCAGGAACAGCCGCAACTGCGGGTCCAGGCTCTCGGCCTCGCGGGGCGAAATGCCGAAGAAGGCCGCGTCGAACTGGTCGATCCCCTCGATCAGCCCGGCATGGTGCTGCCGGTTGTCGCGCAGTTCCCCCAGGAACGCGGGCCGAGTTGACGGCACGGGGCGCACGGCGCTTCGCCCAGCCGCCAGCAGGTTCCACAATTCCCCGGCCGAGTTGGCCCCGGCACAGCGGACGGCCAGCCCCACCACCGCCACGGGTTGCCCGGGTTCCGCCGCGGTCGATGGTGCGGCCGGGACCGGTTGGTCGGCCCGCCGCCCTCCCGGCGGAGACGACTGCAACGCGACGATCTGCGCGACGATCTCGGAGACGGCGCGATGTTCGAACAGCAGGGTGCTGGGAAGCTGGGGGAATCGTCCCAACAGCTCGACGGTGATCTCCACGATCTTGAACGAACCGCAACCCAGGGCTTCGAGCTGGTCCACGCGGCGGACGGTGTCGGCGGGCACCTTCAGGGCCCGGGCGAACGCCTCGACCACGAAGGGTTCGACGTCGGCATTCGAAACGGGAGGGGCGGCGGCCGCCGACGCAGCGGTGCCATCGATCGCCTCGCGCAGTTCGGCCAGGGTGGCGAGTTCCTGGGTGGTGCGCTGGATCTGCCGTTCGCGATCGCGGAATTTCTCGGCGGTGCCGGTTGTGGCGGAGGGGGTGGCCGCGGCGGTTTCGGCGGGGACTTCCCCCCCCTCGTCCCCCGGTTCCCAGGTGAGCCCGGCGAGCCACGCGGCGGGGAAATCGGCCTGCAGCGACTGGTCGTCGGACTGCACCTCGGCCCCGTGGGAGATCGATTCGACAAAGCCCCGCGCGGGGGCGTTGCGACGCGTGAAAACCACACGCATGCGGACGGTCGACAGCCCCTGGGCGACCGCGAGGCGACCCAGCTCGGCGGCCATCCGGTGCTCGACCCCCCGCCCCAGAACCCGGCAGGACAGCAGAAATGTGTCGACTTCGAGACGCCCGGACTGGGTTTCGCAGATCAGCAGCCCCACCAGACCATAGTCGCCGAAGCGGTCGGTGACATGCACGGTCAGCACGGCATGCCGGCCACTGGCGAGCAGCTGCCGCACCTCGGCCTCATCACGCCGGATGGTCAGGAAGTTGAACTGGTTGGTCCGCAGGGTCAATTGGGAGGCCCGCGTCAATTCGGCCTCGCTGACTCCCTCGATGCGCACTTCGAGACGCAGGCTGGCGATGAACTCGCGAAAATTGCCGGTCTGCGTCTGGAGGTCCTGACGCTGCAGTTCCTCCTGGTACATGCGGGTCCGGGCCTGGTCTTCGGCCGTACCGGCCGTGGCATCGAACTCCCACAGGTGGCCGATCAGCCGGGTGGCCGCCGCTGTTTCGGTGGGGAACTGCAGAGTGAGCACCTCGGGGGCGTTCGACCGCACCTCGGCACATTCGACGGGGTTGTCGTCGAGAAAGATGAAGCTGTCGATCCCCAGGTTGAGCCGGCTGGCGAGGGTCTTGAGATTCTGCGACTTGGGCATCCAGTTGATGACCGCCCCCACGACCTCGTCGCGGGACAGGCGGAAATCGGGCCGGCGCTCGAACACGCTCCAGACGTCGAACTCTTCATTCTTGCTGCACAGGCAGACCAAAATGCCGCTGCGCGAGAGACGCCGCAGGGTCTCCTGCAGCAGCACGTGCTGTGGATCGAACTGCACCCCTTCGGCACCGACTTCTCCCACGACCCCCCGCCAGAGGGTGTTGTCGCAGTCGACCACCACCACTTTGCGCGGGGAGGCCAGCCGCCGCTGAAGTTGCCGCACGACCAGACTGCCCAACACGTGGAAGTAACCGGTCTGGTAGGGAATATGGCCGATCTCGTCCCGCACGCGATCGTGCACCGCATCGGGGGGGACGGCATAGAGGTCGTGGAATTCTTCGGCGGTCACGGTGGCCAGGCCCGCCAGACCAGCGACCGAACGGCGCAATCGTTCGGTCGCCCGATTCACCGCCAGAGACTGGACTTCCGTCAGCTCCGATCCCGACGGGGCCAGCAGCAGCACGGTTCCTGCGCGGGCCTGCTGGCGATGGGTGGCCAGCGCCCCGGCCAGTTCATCCACCACCTGGTCGAGATACTTTGGGAGCGATTCGGGATCGTGGGCCTGATCCTCGGGAAGTTCCCGCAGCCAGTCCTGGGTCCGCAGCAGCACCACCCCCAGCCCGCGGGCATTCGTCGCCAATTCACTCCCCGGATTGAGCAGCTGCTGCAGGATCTGTCCATACGGAGCCAGCACGATCTCGCCATGGAGGGCCAGCTCACGCAGCCAGAATCGCAACGACTTCAGCAGGGGATCGGCCGTGAAGCTGGCCGCCAGCACCAGCCGAAAATCGGCCGGACCAGACTGCAGTTCCTCAACCTCGGAGAGTTCGGGCTGGGGGAACTTCACACACAGGGTGACGGCTTCGCCCGGGACCGGCTCGGCAAGGGTGGCGACCAGCCCCGCCGCCACCCAGCCCGGAGGAATCGAATCGAACACCCCGGCCGGGGTGTCGTTCCAGGCGGTCAACAGTTTGGGGGGGCGCAACACCACGCTGCGGACCCCCGGCGATTCTTTGACCGCCGACCGGGCCAGCCCCTCCACCGCCTGCTTCAGCGCCACATAGTGGGCGAACCCGCGGGGTGCCTCCTCGACAAACGAGGTCGACACCGCCACCACGGTTCCCCGGCTCGCGGCCAAAGCGGGAGTGGCGGCCGCCAGCGGTTCGAACGCCAGTCGGAGATTGTCGTGAACATACTGCGCGAACTGACCGGCCGACTCGCTTCCCAGAATCAGTTGGCCGGGGGGGGCGCACGCATTCAGAACCAGCAGGTCCAGCCGGCCCCGCTCGGCCACGATCCGGGCCACTGTCGCCGCGCACCAGTCACGGTCGCCGGCATCCCCGGTGACGAACTCGACCGGCAACCGCCGTTCGCGCAGGTCGTCCTGGAATTGGCGCGATTCGGGCGTATCTCCCCGGTGACTGGCGTAGACCGCGCAGCCGGCCAAGGCCAGGGCGGCGGTGATTTCGGCCCCCAGGCCCCGGGTACCCCCGGTGACCAGGGCCACCCGGCCCGCCAGCGCGTCGGTCTGCAGCGGGGCATAGGCGGCCAACTCGGCGATGTCGCAGCGGATCGGACTGAAGCGGACATAGGCCCGCAGCGAGCCCCGGCTGAGCAGCCGGCCCGAACGTGAGGCCACCTCCAGATCGAGATCGAGAATGCGGACCCGCCGTTCAAAACGGGCCACCCGCAGACGGTAGACCAGGGGCGACCCGGCATCCGCCCCCTCGGGCCCCTCGGGAGCGAAGTCCAGGCGCAGCCGGGTGAACAGCGACCGCAGTCCTGGCAGTTCCATGCCAATCAGATAACTGCACAGTCCCAAGACCCGGGCGGCGAGTGGTCCGACGCCGCCCGGTGCCAGGTACTCCGGCGGAGGCGGAGGGGCGTGCCACAGCCCGCCGATCTCGTTCCCCGTGACCAGTTCCGCCAGACGGCGTTCAACGGGGTGGGAGCGGCGGACGCTCTCGGAGGGGGTGGCGGCAAGAGACTGGGACACCCATCCCCGAGACTCGGCACCATCCAGTTCGCGGGGGGCATATTCGCCGACCAGCGACAGCAGGCGTTCCCCGTTGCCGGGGACCGTGACCGCGACCTGAAACCCTTCGGCGGTCTGGCGGGGCGCGACGTCCAGCCGGACACCGGGTAGAACGGCCCCCAGGAAATCGACCTCCAGCGAGCGCAGGCCGGGGGAAGTGTCGGCCGCGACGGGAGGTGGTACGACGCGAGGAACTTCCGCGAGGGCTCCCAGGACCGACAACACCCCGTGACAGACGTTCTGGCCGAACACGGTCTGTCGGGCCGCCTGCGGATCCACGTGCAGAGGGTTGAAGTCGCTGGTCCAGCGGGCGAACCGCAGGACATCTTCGGTTGAAAACAGCATGGATCACGCGGGCCTGAACAGAACAACCGCCACGGAGACCCACCGTCTCAACAAACCTTCTCCGGGCTGAATGGATTGTCCGGAAGATCGCCCGAGACAGCTCTGGGCAACTGGGAGTCGACGGACAATCGGCACTCTGCCCCGAGTATACTGCGCGGTGCCACCTCGCGAAATCATCGCGATGGGGTTTTCAGAGGCCCGTCCCGACCGAGGGCACCACTGGGATCGGGCTGGCGTGCTGGCTGGCGGGAAACCCGCGGGACAGGTGATTTTCTCCATCCGCGGGCTTGCGAAATGGTCGGTTGGTTCCCATGATGGAATCGGTTGTTTGGTCTTGCTGAGGATCATGATTTCTTCATGGTTCTGATCTTCGAGTTCCCGGTGTCCAAGCCGTCGGGGAGTCTGCTCCCAGCCGGTGGTCAAGGTGCGGGAATTCCCGTCTGCCTCCCCCCCTCCGTTTCTGTTCGGGCTGGCTTCGCCCATCCAGGTTCGCGCCAGTTCGAGTTCTGGCCGGCTGGGCGATCGGCCTGCTCGAACCTTCCTGTCTTGTTCCCTGCTTCCTGATTTCGACTCTCCCGTCCTCAGGTCCCTCATCCGCGTCCTGCCAGGATCCCCTTCGCATGATGGGTGTCGCGCGCACAGTTCCGGTGGTGGGCCTCGTTGGGGGGGTCGGATCCGGCAAGAGTCATGTGGCGGCCGGCTTGGCAGCCCAGCGGAATGTCGCCGTGATTGCAGCGGATCCCATCGGTCATGAAGTCCTGCGACGCCCTGCGGTGAAGGCCCAGATGCACCAGCGGTGGGGCGACACGGTCTTCACCGCCGACGGCGAAATTGACCGCGCCCGCGTCGGGAGCCTCGTGTTTGGAGACGATGCGGCCTCCCGCGACCGGCGTCAGCAGCTCGAAGCAATCACGCATCCCGAAATCACCCGCGAAGTGCTCCGCCGCATCGACGATTACCAGGCCCAGCCCGACCTCGAGGCCATCGTCCTCGACGCCGCCCTGTTGCTGGAGGCGGGTTGGCGCGAATTCTGCGACCACGTGGTCTTCATCGACAGCCCGCTGGCCGACCGTCAGCAGCGGGTGGCCGCCAGCCGGGGCTGGTCGGCCGAGGAACTGGCCCGCCGCGAAGCGAGTCAATGGCCCCTCGAACGCAAACGCGGCGCCAGCGATGCCGTCATCCAGAACGCCGGTCCCGATCAGGCGGTTGGCCAGCTCGTCCAGCTGCTGGCCGGCTGGCGGCAGGAGGCCGGGCGGTTCACTCCACCAGCCGGCTGCGATGTGCGGGCCCACACCGCCCCCCCGACTCTGCCGGACGGGATGACCGTCAGCCGTCCCCCGATCCATGATCCGGGAGGGAACAACCCCCATGCCTCCTGACCACACCGGGCACTCTGACCGTACCGGTCACCCGGACCTGACTGGTCACCCGGACCGCACTGGTCACTCTAACCGTACTGGGCCGCTGGGCCGCTCCCTGCGTCCCCGCGGCACCCGCCCCGGACCAACCGACCTGCCGGCCCCCCAGTCGCCAACGACCACGCCCGCGGGGACCGCACCGGGAGACAATTCCCGGTCGGAATCCCTCCCGGACGACGGGAGGCACGACGATCTTGCCGGGCGATCGCAACCGCCCCGGCCCCCTCATGTTCCCCTCACCATGGCTGCTTCCATGATGACCGACGACGAACACGACGACGATGACACCCAAGAGGTGGGGGGGACCGCTCCGCAGCGCATGGAGGAAATCCGCCGCACCGAGACGCACATCGCCGAACTGCAGCGGATGACCATGCAGCAGCTGTTGGCCGCCGCCAAGAACGAGGGGCTGGTCGACATCACCGGGCTGAAACGCCAGGACCTCATCTTCCGCATTCTCAAAGAGCGCACGAAGCTCAATGGGCTGATGTTCGGGGAAGGGACCCTCGAGATCCTGCCCGATGGATTCGGGTTCCTGCGCAGCCCCGATTATCACTACCTCCCCTGCCCCGATGACATCTACGTCTCCCCCAGCCAGATCCGCCGATTTGGGCTGAAGACCGGCACGACGGTCGCCGGGCAGATCCGCCCCCCCAAAGAGGCCGAACGCTACTTCGCCCTGCTGCGCGTCGAGGCCATCAACGGGCAGGATCCCAACCTGCTCCCCGAGAAGGTTCCGTTCGACGAGCTGACCCCGCTGCACCCGACCCGCCGGCTCCGGCTCGAGGCGGGCCCCGAGCTGTTTTCGACCCGCGTGGTCGACATGATCGCCCCCATCGGCATGGGTCAACGCGGGCTGATTGTCTCCCCCCCCCGCGCCGGCAAGACCGTCCTGCTGCAGCAGCTCGCCAAGGCGGTGCTGCGGAACCATCCCGACGCCTACGTCATCATGCTGCTGATTGACGAACGCCCCGAAGAAGTGACCGAGATGGAGCGGCACGTCAAGGCGCACAACTGCGAGGTCATCAGCAGCACCTTCGACGAACCCTCCAGCCGGCACATCCAGGTCTCCGAAATGGTCATCGAGAAGGCCAAGCGGATGGTCGAGTACGGCAACGACGTGGTGATCTTCCTCGATTCGATCACCCGCCTCGCCCGGGCCTGGAACACCGAGGTCCCCAACTCCGGCAAGATTCTCTCGGGGGGGGTCGACGCCAATGCGCTGCAGCATCCCAAACGGTTCTTCGGGGCCGCCCGCAACGTCGAAGAGGGAGGCAGCCTGACCATCATCGCCACCGCGCTGGTCGACACCGGCAGCCGCATGGACGAAGTCATCTTCGAAGAGTTCAAAGGCACGGGCAACACCGAACTGCATCTCGACCGACGCATGGTCGAGAAACGCATCTGGCCCGCCATCGACGTGAACAAATCGGGCACCCGCCGTGAAGAACTGCTGATACCCGAGGAGGAACTGCGGCGGGTCTGGATCTTGCGGCGGGTCCTCAATGACATGACCCCGGTCGACGCGATGGAGCTGATGACCACCCGCATGAAGCGCTCCAAGACCAATGCCGAGTTCCTGCAAAGCATGAACCTCAGCTGACCCGACCCCCGGCACCGGGCCCCAACTCGCACCCCCTCCGGGCCAGTTCCCTGCCCACCCGTGTTCCCTGCCGACCCGTGTTCCCTGAAGACCTGTAATCCATGAAGACCTTTGAAGGACAACTGCTGGCTGGCTCGGGCCGGTACGCCATCGTCGTATCGCGGTTCAATGACCTCGTGACCCGCCGACTGCTGGAGGGAGCGCTCGACACCATCCGCCGGCACGGCGGGAACGTCGACCACGTCGACGTCGCCTGGGTGCCCGGTTCGTTCGAGTTGCCCCTCGCGGCCAGCCGCCTCGCCCGCTCGGGACGCTATGTCGCGGTGATCTGCCTGGGTGCCGTCATCCAGGGAGAAACCACCCACCACGAGTACATCAACCATCAGGTCGCCGCCGGGCTGCAGCAGACCATGCTCGCCGCCGGCGTCCCGGTCACCTTTGGCGTACTCACCTGCGGCTCTCTCGAACAGGCCCTGGAACGGGCGGGGGGGAAAGCCGGAAACAAGGGGTGTGAGGCCACCCTGGCGGCCATCGAGATGGTCAACCTGCTGCCCCAACTCGATTCCTGACCCCCCGATTCTTCACGGTGGGATTCCCGACCGCTGGGATCCTCACCCGCCTCAGATGCGGCTGGCACGGGGCGTTCGCCCCAGGGGTGGGGACCCCAACCACCCCCCTCCACAGGAGAAGGACACGACGGATGGCGACACGCCGCACGCGGGCCCGCGAGACGGCCCTGCAAATGCTCTACCAGCACGATCTGAACCCGGGATTGGCCGAGGAGGTGATCCGCGAACAGGTCCTCGAACGGCTGGAAGACGAGGCCCTCGCCCGCTTCGCCTGGAGCCTGTACCGCGGCGTGCTCGACCAGCGGACACAACTTGACGCCGCCATCGAGAAAGTCGCCGCCAACTGGTCCCTCCGCCGCATGGCCCCCACCGATCGCAATGTACTGCGGCTGGGTGCCTTCGAACTGCG
Organism: uncultured Planctomycetaceae bacterium; assembly: GCA_903861195.1. Classification (GTDB taxonomy): domain Bacteria; phylum Planctomycetota; class Planctomycetia; order Planctomycetales; family Planctomycetaceae; genus UBA10511. The sequence goes on from CAIOTJ010000332.1 coordinate 17,595, forward strand.
GCACACCGACACCCCGCCCCGCGTAATCATCGACGAGGCGATTGAGATGGCCCGGAAATACGGGTCGGCCCAATCCCCGCCGTTCGTCAATGGCATCCTCGACCGGCTGATTCCCCGCAAGGGAGGTCCCGCAGTGCCGGCGACCCCCCTCGGGGCCGATCATCCCGACGCCCCCGCCGAACCCCCGCCCGCCGATGTGAGCGATGACGAATTGTTTGGCGACACGCGAGCCTGACGGGTGCGAGCCTGACCGGTGCGAGCCTGACCGGGACAGTCGCCCGGGAATGGCCCGTCGGACACGTTCCCGCCACCCACCCCCAAGCGTCGGTTGACCCCGATCCGATTTGTCGGGTTCCGTTTTTCCCGCTGTGAGTGTGTCTGAATGGGTGGCCCTCTCCCACAGGGCCGGCCGCTACCCGGTTCTCTTCGCG
>CAIOTJ010000333.1 GCA_903861195.1 uncultured Planctomycetaceae bacterium
GGCGTCCTTCGGTCTGGTAATCGAGCACGTGCCCATGATCGCTCACCAGAATCACTTTGCGGCGCGCCAGACGGGCTTCGTGCAGCAGGGCGGGCAACACCTTGATGTGCTCGGGAGACCAGTCGATGTCGATCTGATCTCCTTTCAGCAGGTGGTCATCGACCGCGTTGACCACCACGCCAACAATCTTGCGGTGCGTCGAGGCAATCTCACGCCGCACTTCGTTCGCCAGCATGTTGTCGGTCGCTTCCTGCAGGTCGACCTTGTGGAACAACACGGGGGGATACCCCGTCTTGCTGCGGGCCAGCAGGGCGGGATGCTGGGCGAAGCCGGTCTGCTCTTCGAACTGCCCCCCCTGCAGCAGGCGACCCGCCAGCAGGCTCGTGCGCGAGAACTCGGTCTTGGAGGGAAGCACGGCCAATCCCGGCCGGTTCGCCGCGCGTCCCGGTTCGCTCAGCGAGACCCATTCGTGGCGGGTGCACTCGGCCAGCAATTGCCGGCAGACTCCCACGCTCAAGCCGTCGATCACAATCACCAGCACGGGAAAGTCAGCCGCCACCGGGGCGACAAACTCGTCCAGAATGCGTTCCACGGGGACGACATCGGCCGGGGGTTGACCGTTCGCCGTCGAATCGACCAGCAGTTGGGCAAACCGGCGCGCGTCGCGCTCGCGGACCGTGCGGACTGCCAGAAACAGGCTGGCATACGCTTCCGACAGTTCGCGAACGCCATCTCCCCCCGCGAGGCGAAACCGCGCCCAGTCGACAAACCCGCCGTCGTGCAGGTGCCGGTCGGCCGCTGCCGCGAGCGACGCCTCGGGGGTCTCGCGCCCAGTCCGTTCGGCCAGCCAGCGAACCAGCCGCAGGGCCATCTCGGCCCGCTCGACCCGGCGTCGATCGGCCTGGGCCAGATCGTGGGCCCGCACCCCCTGCAACGCGTCTATCAGGGCCTGGCGATCTCCCCACCGCTGCGAGGCGACCGTCTCGGCCAGGCATGTTCCAAACCGGGCCAACCGCTGGTTGTATCCCAGGGGAGAAGTGTCGCTCAGCCGGGCCCACTCCGCGACCCCAATCTCGGCCAGCAGGTCGTCGGCCCGCTGCAGTGTCTGCCAATGCAGGCGGGTTTCGGTGTGGCGCAGCCCCCGCACCACTTCGATGGCGGCCGCCGACCAGCGCAGCATCGCCCGCGTGTCGGGGGTCTGCCCGCCGAGATAGCGCTCTTCGAGCTTCCCGGTCGCCTTTTCGAGACGCCCCAGCGCCTCGGGATGAAACACCACCCCCAAGGCCAGGCCCAGCGGCACGGCATCGGGCCGGTCGAGCCGCGTCAAGCTCTGGCAGACCAACCCCGCCACCGGCCCCGCCCGGTCGGCCAGCCACTCCATCGCCGCCTGCTGGAACGACTCCCCCGCCTGGCGAAACCGCGCGGTCCCGTCAGCATCCAGCGACCATTTCAGCAGCGAGGTGAGGTCGGGGGGATCGGCCTCCAGTCCCACCTGCTGCCGCAACAGCAGGCCCCAGACCGTGTCGGCATCGAGAAACCCGCCACGGGCGGCGGGGTAGCCCTCGGCCGACACCTGGTCCAGCAGACGGTCGGCAATCCACCCCAGCCGGGTCAATCGGGGATCGACCGCCTGCGCCTGGAAGAGCGAACGCACAATCTGCCAGGTGTCGATCTGCCACAGCCGGCGTTTGGCCAGCCGCAGCAGAATGTCGTCTCCCAGCTCATTCTGCTCCAGCGGGGTGACGAGAATCTTCGTGGTGTTGGGCGGGACCGCTTCGCGCAGGGCGACCCGCATGGCGAGGGGGGAATCGCACTGGCGGATGACGTACGTCCCTTCGTCATCCACGGCTTCGGCAGGACCTGTCCAGCGGCTGGCGGACCGGATGCCGATGACGCGCGAATCGGGCCGACGCTGCCGAATCGCCTTCACCTGCGCCTTCAATTGACCCAACGTGGGGCTGGCCGACATCAGCGGGCCTCCTCGTCAATCAGCCACTCGAGTCGGATCCGCA
>CAIOTJ010000334.1 GCA_903861195.1 uncultured Planctomycetaceae bacterium
ACGATGGTCGAGCCCTCGGGGAACTCGTCCGAGAGCAGCGCGTTGGCGAGGGTGTTCTGCAGCCGCTGCTGGATGGTCCGCTTGAGGGGTCGGGCCCCGTAGACGGGATCGTAACCCTCCTGCGTCAAGAGATCCTTGGCGGCCGGCGTCACCTCGAGATCGAACTTGTTCTCCTGCAGTTGCCGTTTCAGGCGGGAGAGCTGCAGATCAACGATCTGGTGCAGTTCTTCCCGTCCCAGCGGATGGAAGACGATGGTCTCGTCGATCCGGTTGAGGAACTCGGGCAGGAAGTGCTGCCGCAGGGCCTCGGTCACGCGGCTGTGGATCTCCTTCTCGTTTTTCTTGCCGGCGAGGTCCATGATCGCCTGGCTGCCGATGTTCGAGGTCATCACCACGATGGTGTTCGTGAAGTTGACCGTCCGGCCGTGGCTGTCGGTCAGCCGGCCATCATCGAGCAGTTGCAGCAGGATGTTGAACACATCGCGGTGCGCCTTTTCGATTTCGTCGAGCAGCAGCACGCAGTACGGCTGTCGGCGGACCGCCTCGGTCAGACGGCCCCCCTCTTCGTAGCCGACGTAACCCGGGGGCGCCCCCACGAGCCGCGACACCGTGTGCCGTTCCATGAACTCGCTCATGTCGATCCGCACCAGGGCTTTTTCGTCGTCGAAGAGGAACTCGGCGAGCGCCTTGCACAGCTCGGTCTTGCCGACCCCGGTGGGGCCCAGGAAGATGAACGAGCCGATGGGGCGGTTGCGGTCCTGCAGGCCCGAGCGGGCCCGGCGGACGGCGTTGGAAACCGCCTTCACCGCCTCGTTCTGGTTGATCATCCGCTGATGGATGGCGTCTTCCATCTTCAGCAGTTTCTCGCGTTCTCCCTGCAGCATGCGGGCCACGGGGATGTTGGTCCAGGTGCTGACCACCTTGGCGATGTCTTCGGCGGTCACCTCCTCCTTCAGCATCCGCTGGCCGTCCTGGCTGACGGTGGCGGCCCGCTGCTCGGCGTCGGCCAGGCGTTTCTCGGCCTCACGCAGTTCCTTCTCGGCCGAGAAGGCCCGCAGATAGTCGTCGTTCGAGTTGGTGCGCTGGGCTGTCTTGAAAGCCTGGTCATAAGCCAGCCGCAGGCTGTCGATCTTCTCCTTCAACGGAGTCAGTCCCGAGAGGGCCTCCTTCTCGGCCTGCCAGCGGGCTTTGAGCCGATTGACCTCTTCTTCGCGGTTGGCGATCTCGCGGCGCAGCTTCTGCAGCCGGTCGCGGGCGTCCGCCCCCGATTCCTGCGCCAGCGCCGTCGCCTCGATCTGCATGCGGGTCAGCTGCCGGGTCGCCTCGTCGATCTCGGCGGGCATCGAGTCGATTTCCATCCGCAGCCGGCTCGCCGACTCGTCGACCAGATCGATCGCCTTGTCGGGCAGGAACCGGTCGCTGATGTAGCGGTCAGACAAAGTGGCCGCGGCAATCAGCGAGTCGTCGGTGATCTTCACCCCGTGGTGCGATTCGTATCGGTCTTTCAGTCCCCGCAGAATCGAGATGGTGTCTTCGACCGTGGGCTGTTGCACGACCACCGGCTGGAACCGCCGCTCGAGCGCCGGGTCTTTTTCGATGTGCTTGCGGTACTCGTCGAGGGTGGTGGCCCCCACGCAGTGCAGTTCACCCCGCGCCAGCGCGGGCTTCAGCAGGTTCGACGCGTCGACCGCTCCTTCGGCCCCCCCCGCCCCCACCACCGTGTGCAGCTCGTCGATGAACAGGACGATCCGTCCCTCGGCCTCGCCGACCTCGCGCAGCACCGCCTTGAGGCGGTCTTCGAACTCGCCGCGGTACTTGGTTCCGGCGATCAGAGCGCCCATGTCGAGGGCCACCACGGTCTTGTCCTTGAGGTTCTGGGGAACGTCCCCCAGCACAATGCGGTGCGCGAGTCCCTCGACAATGGCCGTCTTGCCGACTCCCGCCTCGCCGATGAGCACCGGATTGTTTTTCCGCCGGCGGGAGAGAATCTGGATGACCCGGCGAATCTCGGTGTCGCGGCCAATGACCGGATCGATTTTCCCCTGTCGGGCGGCTTCGACCAGGTCTCGGCCGTACTTCGCCAGGGCCTGGTATTTCTCTTCGGGATTCTGGTCGGTCACCTGCTGCCCCCCGCGGACCGACTTGAGCGCCTTCAAGACGTCGGCTTCGTTGACCGCGTGCATCTTGAGGATCCGGCCGACCGCGTCGTCCAGTTGGGTCATGGCCAGCAGCAGGTGTTCGGTCGAGACGAATTGGTCTTTCATCCCGGTGGCCAGGGCCTGCGCCGCATCCAGCAGCTTCGCGGTGGATTGCGACAGTCCCACCTCTCCGGTCGCCCCGCTCACCTTGGGCAGGCGGTCGATCTCCCCTGTCACAATCGAGTCGAGCTGCGCGAGGTTGGTGCCGAGTTTCTGCAGCAGCGGCCGCACCACCCCCTGATCTTCCTGCAACAGGGAGGCCAGCAGGTGCAGCGGCTGCAATTGCTGGTTCCCCTTGTCGGCCGCCAGGTCGCGGGCGTGCTGCAGCGCTTCCTGGGCCTTGACGGTGAACTTGTCGATGCGGAAAGCCATGGTTGGTCTCCTCTTGGAAGGGTGGATGGGTCGGCGCGCAGCGGGGGCCGGGAAACCCCGCCTGGGAAGGGCCAGCCGACCGCGCCGTGGGGCGGCTGGAGGAACGAGAGGTGGGAAACCCGAATGGGTTGGCACCACGCCCTCTGAAGAGCGCTGGATTCCGCGAATCGAAAAAGTGAACTCTGCCGATACGAAACGCCCCCAAGACCAGGGTCTCCGGGGGGACAAACGACGCCGTGGCGGAGCAGTGCTGTCAGGCGGGCTCCGCCGGGAACTCACCGGTTCCGGGACCGGTCCACTCGGGACCGGCCCACTCGGGACCGGCCCCGGTTTCACGGTGCGAAACTCAATCCTTCTTCTCGAACTCGGCGTCGATCACATCCTCCTGCGAGGCCGACTTGCCTTCCTCGCCGCCGGGGCCTCCCTGCGACTGCATGTGCTGGGCCAGGGCCTGGGCGGCCTGCATCAGCTCCTGCACCGACTGGTCGATCGCCGCCGGATCCTCCCCTTCGGACTTCGACTTCACCTTCTCGATCGCCGCTTCAATTGCGGATTTCGACGAGCCGTCAATCTTGTCGGCATGCTCCTTAAGCAGTTTCTCGGTGTCGTAGATGCGGCGGTGCGCTTCGTTGCGGGCTTCGGCCAGCTTCCGCTTCCGGGCGTCTTCGTCGGCGTGCGAGTCGGCATCGCGTTTCATCCGCTCAATCTCATCCTTGCTGAGCCCGCCCGACTGCTCGATACGGACCTTCTGCTCCTTGCCGCTTCCCATCTCCTTGGCACTCACATTCAGAATGCCGTTGACGTCCAGGCTGAAAGCCACCTGGATCTGGGGCACGCCGCGGGGGGCCGGCGGAATACCTTCGAGGTTGAACTGGCCCAGCAGACGGTTGTCGTTGGCCATCTTCCGTTCGCCCTGGAAGACCTTCACCGTCACGGCGGTCTGGTTGTCGGCCGCCGTACTGAAGATTTCTTTCTTTTCGGTCGGAATGGTGGTGTTCCGTTCGACCAGCACTGTCATCACGCCCCCCTCGGTTTCGATGCCGAGCGACAGCGGGGTGACGTCCAGCAGCACCACATCCTTCACATCACCGGCGATGATGGCCCCCTGCACGGCCGCCCCCACCGCCACGACTTCGTCGGGGTTCACCCCCTTGTGCGGTTCTTTGTCGAAGATCTTGCGGACCAGTTCCTGGACCTTCGGCACCCGGGTCGAACCTCCCACCAGCACCACCTCGTCGATCTGCGAGGGAGAGAGCTTGGCGTCCTTCAGTGCCTTCACCACCGGTTCGCGACAGCGTTCGATCAGGTGATCGACCAACCGCTCGAACTCGGCACGGGTGATGGTCATCTGCAAGTGCTTGGCCCCGGTGGCGTCCGCTGTGATGAACGGCAGGTTGATGTCGGTCGACTGCGAGCTGGAGAGTTCCTTCTTCCCCTTTTCGGCCGCCTCGCGGAGCCGTTGCAGGGCCATCGGGTCCTTCCGCAGGTCGATCCCGTTCTCTTTCTGGAACTTCTCGGCGATGAAGTTGATCAGGGTCTCGTCGAAGTCGTCGCCACCCAGGTGGGTGTCGCCGTTGGTCGAGAGCACTTCCACCACCTCGTCTCCCACCTCGAGCACAGAGACGTCGAACGTCCCGCCCCCCAGGTCGAACACGACGATCTTTTCGTCCTTCTTTTTCTGCAGACCGTAAGCCAGGGCGGCGGCAGTCGGCTCATTGATGATGCGGTCCACCTCCAGGCCGGCGATCTGGCCGGCATCCTTGGTGGCCTGCCGCTGGGCATCGTTGAAGTAGGCCGGTACGGTCACCACCGCCCGGTTCACCTTATAACCGAGGTAGCTCTCGGCCGCCTCTTTCAGCTTCCGCAGCACCTGGGCCGAGATCTCGGCCGGGGTGAACGTCTTGTCTCCCGCCTTGACCTTCACGTATTCGTTGGCCCCCCCCACGACTTCGTAGGGGACCATCTTTTCTTCACTGGCCACCTCGCTGTGGCGGCGGCCCATGAACCGCTTGATCGAATACACGGTGCGGCGGGGATTGGTCACCGCCTGCCGCTTGGCCGGATCCCCCACCAGGATGTCTCCCTTGTCGGTGAACGCCACCACGCTGGGGGTCAGCCGGTTCCCCTCGAGGTTGGCGATGACCTTCGACTCGCCCCCCTCCATAATGGCCACGGCTGAGTTGGTGGTCCCCAGGTCGATGCCGATAATGGTCTCTCCACGCGCAGCCATGGTTTCCCCTCCGGTTGAAATCAGACGGATGTCTGGAACTGTTGAAAAGGCGAGAATGGTCCGGACAGACGCCAGCCGACCCGAAGAAGCGGTCGCCCGCAGTGGTCTGGACCCAAGTGATTGTGTCTTGTGCAGACGCAACATCCTATGAGCAAGCGGCGTGCCGAATCCTTTGAGGCATTCCCGACAGAAGCTGTAAGTCTCAATTTATCAGAGAGTTACATGCTATTGAACAATGGTGTGACGAGCCGGGGAGGGGCCGTCTGGCGGACGGCCTTGCCAAACTGGCAGGTGTCTCGGAGGAACGGCAAAATCGACGGACTGCCAAAATGTCAGGACTGGTGGATCTGGGGTCGGACCGACCGGAGGGAGTCGGGCAACATCTGGCAGGGGCCTGGGTGGGGGCGTCCCGTCCCGCTTGGCCCAACCGACATTTTCGGTAGTTTCGACAATGAAAACAGGCTGGGGACCGATCGATGAGGGTGGCTGCTTGACACCTATTCAGGGCCAAACTACAAGCATTTTTCGCGATTGACATCACTACCGCGACGAGTTCTCCGCCCCGCATCAGGGTCATCGAGCCCAATGGCCAAGAAAGTTGTCAAATCCACCCGGTCTGAAAAGCCGGCGGCCGCCAAGCCGTCCGGTGCCGGGAGCGCCACCCCCAAAAAGAACAACAGCGCGAAGATCAACACCGCGGCTGTGCTGACGGAACTCCAACGTCTCGATAAAGAATTGGTGCGGTTGGCGAACCGGCGGGCCGCCCTGACTGTGAAGCTGCTGCAGAGCGAGGCGCAACCCGAAAAGGCCCATTTCGAGACGCTGTTTTCCGAGCAGCTCAATGCCCTCATCACCTCCGGGAATCCTGGGCCGCTCGATCCCCCAACCCTGCGTGGAATGTTTCGTGAATTGATCAGCGGTTCCCGCCGTCTGGTCAACACGGTCCGGGTTGTCTATCTGGGGCCGCCGTACAGCTTCACCCACCTCGCGGCGATCGAGCAATTTGGTTCCGCCGCCACGTTGATTCCCGTGGGCAGCATCTCGGCTGTGTTTGAAGAGGTCAACCGGAACCACGCCGACTACGGCATCGCCCCCATCGAAAACAGCACCGATGGCCGGATTGTCGACACGCTCGACATGTTCACCCGTCTGCCATTGAAGATCTGTGGTGAGGTCTCGATGGCCATTCACCACAACCTGCTGGCCCGTTGTCCGCGGAACGAGATTTCCGAGATCTACAGCAAGCCGCAGGCCTTGTCCCAATGCCGCGAGTGGTTGGGCCGGAACATGCCGCAGGCCCGGCTGGTGGAAGTGACCAGCACCTCGACGGCGGCGCAGCTGGCCCGCGACAAGCCGGGGGCGGCGGCGGTGGCCAGCCGGCAGGCGGCGGTGCAGTACGATCTGCAGGTGATTGCCGAGAACATCGAAGACAACCCCAGCAATCTGACCCGTTTCGCCGTGATTGGCGACGAGACCACAAAGCCCTCGGCGAATGACAAGACGGCGTTGCTGCTGCAGATTCCGCACAAGCCGGGGGCTCTGGCCGAAGCACTGGCCGCGTTCAGGAAGAACAACATCAATCTGACCTGGATTGAGTCATTCCCGGTCCGGGGTCCCGAGGCGGGCTATGTGTTCTTTCTCGATTTCGAGGGGCATGCCGCGGACCCCCGGATCAAGAAGACTCTGGCCGAACTCGAATCGAAGGCGGTGCGATTGGAAGTGCTGGGGTCGTATCCCCGCAGCCTGCCGATTGATTGACAAGAGTCGACCTCCCCGGTGAGTCAGGCGGGAGATCTTGGGGGGCGGTGGTGCGTGGGGGTCCGCAATCGGAAGCACGGCCCGCCAGAGCGCTCGTCTTGCTTGGTGCCGGTGGGGGGGGAACCGGGGTCTCATTTCTCCGCTGCAGTTGCCAGTTTGTTCCCGAACCGCCATGATGTCGCGCACATCTTCTGGCAGCCGACTCATCGCCGCCGTCTCTCCGACGACGGCGGTTTTCATTGACCCAGACCTGGCTGGAGACTCCAGGAAGGAACGCCTGTGATCATTGTCCTCAAACCCGACTCGACCTCGGAACAGGTCGATCATATCGTGGACCGCATCCACCAACTGGGGCTGAAGACTGATGTCAGCCGGGGTATCAAGCGGACCATCATCGGTGTGATTGGCGACGAAGACATTCTGCGCAACGCGCCGCTGCAGGCCATTCCCGGAGTGGAGGAGGTGGTTCCCATCTTGAAGCCGTACAAGCTGGCCAGCCGCGAATATCAGGCTGAAGACTCGAGTTTCGAGGTGGGGTTTGGAGTGCGGGTTGGCGGGGGCCATCTGGCGATGATCGCCGGGCCGTGCGCGATTGAAGGGCGCGACATCCTGTTCGAGATCGCCCAGCATGTGAAGCAGGCGGGGGCCAACATCCTGCGGGGCGGGGCCTACAAGCCGCGCACCAGTCCGTACAGCTTCCAGGGGTTGGGAGAAGAGGGACTGCGGCACCTGCGGGAAGTGGGGGATGAACTGACCATGCCCGTCTGCACCGAGGTGATGGATCCCCGGCAGGTGGCGTTGGTCGACAAGTACACCGACATTTTCCAGATCGGTGCCCGCAACATGCAGAACTTCAATCTGCTGAGCGAAGTGGGTCAGACGAAGCGGCCAGTGCTGCTGAAGCGCGGCATGAGCGCCTCGGTGACCGACCTGCTGATGTCGGCCGAATACATCATGGCCGGGGGGAACAAGCGGGTGATTCTCTGCGAGCGGGGAATCAAGAGTTTTGACAATTCGACCCGGAATCTGCTTGATCTGTCGATCGTTCCGAACTCCAAGGGGCTGTCGCACCTGCCGATCATTGTCGATCCCAGTCACGGCACCGGCCGTCCGGACCTCATTCCTCCGATGGCGCTGGCCTCGATCGCCGCCGGGGCCGACGGGGTGCACATCGAGGTGCACAGCTGCCCCGAGAAAGCGCTGAGCGACGGGCCGCAGGCCCTGTTGCCCTGGCAGTATCAGGAAGTGATGGACCGCATGCGGCAGATTGCCAGCCTGTTCGGAAAAGACATTCCCCAACCGCACGGAGCCCGGGCATGAGACGCTTGTTTGTCGCTGGCAACTGGAAAATGAATCTGGTGCGCGAGACCGGTCTGGCTCTCGCCTCGGGGCTGGCGCAGGCTTGTCCGAAGTCCCATCCGGGCGTCCAAGTGGTGGTTTGCCCGCCATTTCCCTATCTGGTGCCGGTCGCGGGAGCGATCGCCAACAGTGGGGTCGAGCTGGGCGGGCAGAACTGCTCGGCGGAAAAGCCGGGGGCGTTTACGGGTGAGATCGCCACGGCGATGCTGCAGGATGTGGGCTGCCAGTGGGTCATTCTGGGACATAGCGAACGTCGCACGCTGTATGGAGAGACCGATGCCCTGGTCGCCCGCAAGACGGCGACCGCGCTGGCTTCGGGGCTTTCGGTCATTCTGTGCGTGGGAGAAACCCTTGCCGAACGGCAAGCCAATCAGACCGACGCGGTCCTCGACCGGCAGATGGCGGGGTCTCTCGAGGGAATCTCGGCCAGCGATCTGTCACGGGTGGTGATCGCCTATGAACCTGTCTGGGCGATTGGAACTGGACTGACGGCCACCGCTGAGCAGGCGGAATCGGCCCATGCGCACTTGCGCAAATGGCTGTCTGTTCGCTACAATGCGGGGCTTGCCGATTCGACACGCATTCTCTACGGGGGCAGCGTGAAGCCTCAGAATGCGAAGAGCCTGATGGAACAGCCGAACGTGGATGGTGCCTTGGTGGGAGGGGCTTGTCTCAAGCTCGATGATTTCCTGCCAATCGTGCGGGCCGCCCAAGAGCTGCGTCCCGCCTGATGGAGACCTGACCCGAGATGTCGTATTTTCTGCTGACACTGTTGATGATCGTCGGGCTGTTCCTGATCGCCGTGATCCTGCTGCAACGCGGGCGCGGTGGGGGACTGGCCGGGGCGTTTGGTGGACTGGGGGGGCAAAGTGCCTTTGGAACCCGGGCCGGAGATACGTTCACCTGGATCACCGTGGGAACGGTGGTGGTGTGGATCATCCTGGCGGCGGCGGCTGGTCGCAGCATCCGCTCCGACATGGAAGGGCAATTCCTGGGACGTGAGTCGGACGAGGTGAAACTCGCTCCGGCCCGCGGCACTGGCTCCGAGAGCGATCTCGATGGAGGAGCTGGCGGCGAAGGGAAGGGTCTGGATCTGCCTGAGATGCAGGATTTCCCCGTCGGTCCCGCCCCCAAGAACAAGCCGGCCGGCCCCGCCGAGGGAGCCGGCCCCGCCGCTTCGGGACCCCAGAACGAGGGGACCGAAGAGACGAAGTCCGCTCCTGCGGGGTCGGAAGAGACTCCCTCCAAACCTGCTGAATAGGCGTGGTCCCCCGTGCTGCTGAGCATGACCGGTTATGGCGCTGCCCGCCATCATGACGCCCAACTTGCGGCTGTGGTGGAGGTGCGCGCGGTCAACAACCGGTATCTGAAGGTCGTCGGGAAATACCCGGACTGGCTGGCCCCCCAGGAAGGGGAAATTGAACGGCGCGTCAGGCAGTTTGTCAGCCGGGGAACGGTGACTCTGCAGATTCGCGTCGACCGCATCCCCCGGGCCGAAGATTTCCAGCTCAACCGGGTGGCCCTGGAAAGTTATTGGGCCCAGGTGCAGCAGGCGGCCCGCGAGTTGCACGCAGCGCCGCCGACCGATCTGGGTCAGTTGCTGGTGTTGGATGGGTTGGTGGCCGAAACCCGGCACAGCCACTCCGAGGACCAGACCACGCTCGATTTGACCCTGCGGCTGCTGGATCAGACGCTGGAACACTTCCAGGCGTTTCGGGCGCAGGAAGGGGCCGCGATGGGCCGCGAACTGGAGCGGAATCTGGTTGTCATCTCGGCCCAACTCGATGAAGTGGCCCGTCAGGCACCGCTGACGGTGACCGAATATCGTGCGAAGCTGCTCGGACGAGTGCGGGACGCGATCGCGGAAGCGGGAGTTACGCTGTCGGAAACCGATCTGATCCGCGAAGTCGCGATCTATGCCGACCGGGGCGACATCAACGAAGAGATCACCCGGCTGCGGTCGCATCTGTCCCAATTCGGCACATTCCTGGCCGAGCCCGCCTCGACGGGCCGCAAGCTCGACTTCCTCAGCCAGGAAATGTTCCGCGAAATCAACACGATCGGATCCAAGGCCAATCACGTCGGAATCGCGCATGCCGTGGTCGAGATGAAGGCTGCCGTCGAAAAGATTCGGGAAGTGTTGCAGAACGTCGAGTAGAATTCAGGATTCCCCCGTCGCGGGGTGGGCTGGTCCCCCCCCGGCCAGACGGAGGAGGCCGTTGCAGAGTCTTCGGGAGTTGCGGCAGGTGTCTTCGGCGGAAAACGAGTTTGCGCAGATGCGTTTCGTCGTGTTGTCTGGCCCCAGCGGTTCGGGCAAAACCACGATCGTCCCTCTGCTGATTCAAACCTGTCCTGTTCGTTTGATCAAGTCGGTTTCGGCGACGACCCGGGCGCCGCGGCCCCACGAGGTCCCTGGGGAAGACTATCATTTCCTTTCGCGTGAGGAATTTGCCCGTCGCCGGGCGGCGGGCCAGTTCCTGGAATGTGCGGAAGTGCATTCTTCGGGGAACTGGTACGGCACCCTGAAGTCCGAGGTGACCCGGGCTCGGGATGTGGGGGGCTGTGCCCTGCTGGAGATCGACGTCCAGGGGGCTCGCCAGGTGATTGAACAATGTCCCCAGGCTCTGACGATCTTCGTGAGGACTCCCGAGGGGGAGTACGAACGGCGACTGCGGGCCCGGGGGACCGAGTCGGAAAAAGTCATCCAGAGCCGGCTGGAAACCGCCCGGCGTGAACTGGCGCAGGCCCCCGCCTACCGTTACCAGGTGGTCAACGATGACCTGGGGCGGGCGGTGGCCGAGATGAGTCAACTGATCCAGCAATGGGAGCGTGAATGCGATGATTGAAGAACTGAAGGAAGAGCAGATCGTCAACAAGGTCGGTGGTCGCTTCAAATTGTCCACGCTGATCCAGAAGCGGATGGTTCAGCTCAATCGGGGCGGAGTGCGGCCCCTGCTCGACAATCCCGGCAATACCCAGAATCTCATGGAAACCGTGATCCAGGAGATCATCCAGGACAAGATCTACCTCGACAACTCAGGACGCCTGGTGGTCGATGGCGAGGTCGCCCCCGAGCCCAGCAGTGACGATGCGGGCCCCACCCTCGACGACGTTCGCTGAGAACCCATGGACGCACTGGCCGGGCGCGAGATTGTGCTGGGGGTGACCGGAGGTGTGGCGGCCTACAAGGCGGCCGACCTCTGCAGCCGGCTGGTGCAGTCGGGGGCGCGGGTCTCGGTGGTGATGACCGCGGCTTCCCGCCGGTTTATCGGGGCCACCACCTTCGAGGCCCTCACCAATCGTCCCGTCCATCTCCGTCGATTCCGGCCCCAGGAACATCGGCTGGGGGAACATATTGGCCTGGCCCGGCGGGCCGAGTTGTTGATTGTGGCCCCGGCCACAGCCGCCACTCTGGCCCGGTTCGCCTGTGGTCTGGCGGATGATCTGCTCTCGACGCTGTATCTGGCCTTTACCGGTCCGGTTCTCGTCGCCCCGGCGATGAATTGCGAGATGTGGGCCAAGCGGGCCGTGCAGCGAAACGTGGCCGTGCTGCGTGAGGATGGCGTCCATTTCGCCGAACCGGGAATTGGTTGGCTCAGTTGCGGGATTCAGGGAGCCGGCCGGATGGCCGAACCGTCCGAGATCCTGCAGCGAGTTCATGAGATTGTGCCAGTCCGGCACACGCCAGCCTGAGGCCGCACTCACGGCGACAGGATCCCTCAAAACAAAACAACAGGTCGGCCGTCTGAAACAGACGACCGACCTGTTGCGATTTTCCGAAACGGTGAGCGGCAGAAATTACCAGCCGCGGCGAACCATCCGCACACCCCCCTGCCGAGACTGGCAGGACGAAGCAGCGGGCTGGTAGTTACGCACAGGCTGTGCGTAAGCCACAACTTGGCCATTCTGGTAGTAGGCGGGGGCGGCAGCCACCGCGGGAGCAGCCATCGGAACCGCAGCCGCCTTTTTCGCGGCAGCCGGCGGGAGAATGACGCTGTCGATGACGTGGATCACACCGTTCGAGGCGTTGATGTCGGTCTTCAAGAGCTTGGCGTCGTTGATGAAGGCACCCTTGTCATTGGCACCAATCTTGATGGTTCCGCCCTGCAGAGTCTTGGCTTCCTTGGCCTTGAGAGCGTCGTCCGAATAGATCCGGCCGGGAACCACGTGGTACTTCAGGATGTCGGCCAGCTTTTGCTTGTTCTCGGGCTTCAGCAGCGATTCGACCGTACCGGCTGGCAATTTCGCGAACGCCTCGTCGGTGGGAGCAAACACGGTGATGGGGCCGGGGGCGGACAGGGCTTCGACCAGCCCAGCAGCCTTGGCGGCGGCCAGCAGGGTCTTGAAGGCACCGGCCTTGTCAGCGACGGTGGGAATGGTGTCGGCCGACGGCAGAATCACCGCGTCGATGACGTGAATGGTGCCGTTGGTGCAGGCGATGTCGGTCTTCACCACGTTGGCGTTGTCGACCTTCACACCGCCGTCGGCCACCTTCACCGTGGCCCGCTGGCCATTGACGGTGGGGGCGCTGGTCAGCTTGACCACATCGGCCGCCTTCACATTGGCGGGAACCACGTGGTACTTGAGAATGTCAATCAGCTTCTGCTTGTTCTCGGGCTTCAGCAGGGTCTCCACCGTTCCCTTGGGCAACTTCGCGAACGCCTCGTCGGTCGGAGCGAAGACGGTGAACGGTCCTTTTCCCTTGAGGGTGTCGACCAGGCCGGCGGCCTTGACCGCGGCCACCAGCGTGTTGAACGACCCCGCCCCCACAGCCGTGTCCACAATATCCTTTTCCGCCGCGAAGGCGGGAGCCGCGAGAGCCATCACAGCCACGGCCGAAACCAGCCAATTCTTCGCCAAACGCATGCTTGCACACTCTCTCAAAAAATCGGGAGATTGAACGTTGAACCCACCCCGGGTCAGAAATTCGTTCAATTCGTCCACTTGAGAATTCATAGGTGCGTGCGGTCAGCCTTCAACAAAAATCCAAGAAAGTTTGTGAATTGAGTGGTTCCACGGATATTTTGACTCTCGCAGTTCCCGCA
Source organism: uncultured Planctomycetaceae bacterium (assembly GCA_903861195.1). Classification (GTDB taxonomy): domain Bacteria; phylum Planctomycetota; class Planctomycetia; order Planctomycetales; family Planctomycetaceae; genus UBA10511. The sequence continues at coordinate 12,963 of CAIOTJ010000334.1, forward strand.
GCTTCGCGAAGGGTGGGTTCAAAGCGATGAAATGGGCCCCCCGAATCTCTCCCCGGGCGAGGAGACCGCGGACGGTTGCTCGACCCGTGCCAGAAGGACGGATAACATCAGCGAATGTGAATGGGTGGGCTTCCGGAACCAAGTCCACTTCCGGAGCGTTTCCGCGTTCCATTTCGAGATCACCGGGGAACCATCATGTTGCAGCTTCCTGGATCCGTGTGCCGACCCTGGCGGTCGTTGACCCCGCTGTCTCTGTGCACCTGGGCGATCTGCCTGGCTCCCGGCCTGTTGACTGCCGACGACTGGCCCCAGTTCCGGGGCCCCGCCGGGCGGGGCCTGGCGGTCTCCAACCGGGCTCTCCCCAGCGAACTGAGCCCGACGCAAAACGTCATCTGGCGCAGGGAACTCCCTCCCGGGCACTCGTCCCCCGTGGTGGTGGGAGACCGCGTCTATCTCACGGGAATTCGCGACAAGCAGAAACTGGTGACTCTCGCCCTGGACCGCGCTTCGGGCCAGGTGGTCTGGGAGCGGGAAGCGGAGTTCGAAAAACTCGAAGAAATCCATCCGACCGGAAGTCATGCCACCCCCACCGTGGCGGCGGATGGAGAGCGGGTGGTCAGCTTCTTCGGCTCGGCCGGGCTGTTCTGCCACGACCCACAGGGGCATTTGCTCTGGCAGATTCCCCTGGGCCCCTTCAAGAACGACTTCGGCTCCGGCACCTCGCCCCTCATCGTCGACGACCGGGTCATCCTCTGCCAGGACCACGACACCGATTCGTTTTTGATGTCGGTCGACAAGCAGACCGGGCGGATTGTCTGGCGGATCGACCGGGGGGAATTCCCCCGCAACTACTGCACGCCGACCATCTGGACTGTGAATGGCCGCAAGCAGATTGTGGTCGCCGCCACCCTGCGGATTGTGGCCTACGACTTTGAAACCGGGGAAGAAGTCTGGACGGTGCGCGGCGTCGCCCGCATTGTGAACATGAGCCCCTGCGTGGGGGCCGACGGCAATCTCTACGTCGCCACCTGGTCGCCCGGCGCCGAAGCCAACGACCGCATCAACACGCCTCCGTACGACGAATTGGCGGCGGAATCGGACCAGGACAAGAACGGCACTCTCGCGAAGAACGAACTGCCCGACGGGCCCGCCAAGCAGCGGTTCAGCCAGATCGACCGGGACAAGGACGGCCAGATTTCCCGTGACGAGTACGAGTCGATGCGGCGGGTCTTCCAGCAAGCCCGCAATGTGGTGCTGGCGATCAAGCCGGGGGGCCGGGGAGACATCACCAAGTCTCACGTCCTCTGGGAATACACCCGCGTCATCCCCTACTGCCCTTCGCCGGTGGTGTATGGCGACCACCTCTATCTGATCAAGAACGGCGGAATTCTGACCGTTCTCGACATTCACACCGGCAAGGCGCTCAAGGAAGGACGCATCGAGGCGACCGGAGATTATTACAGCTCGCCGGTGGCGGGGGATGGCAAGGTCTATCTGCTGAGCCAGAAGGGGCAGTTGACCGTTCTGGCCGCGCGGGACGGGTGGGACGAATTGTCCCGTGCCGACTTCGGAGAAGACGCCTACGCCACACCGGCATTGGTCGACGGACGGATCTACCTCCGCACCGCCAACCACCTCTACTGTTTTGGGCTGACGAAATCGGAATGAGTGTTCCAGTGGGCCGCGGGAGCCGCACGGCGCTTCCCGCGGCGGTGCTCGGACCTCCCCGGCGTTACGATCCGGTCTGTTCGACCGTCACTTCGCGGTCGATGCCGTCGATGGCGACTTGCTGCGATTTGCCATTCGGCCAGAGAACTTCCACAGTGGGGATCTCGGTGGTCTCACCGAGCCCGAACGTGGCGACTTTCTCGAATTGCGACAGGTAGCTGCGGGTCGGGGAAATCAGCCGTTTTTGGGTGGCCCCATTCGAGGTCAGCGAGACCACGGCTCCAATGCCATCCCGGTTGGTCGTCCGTCCATCGCCCACCAACCGCACCCGCAGCCAGTGCCGGCCCAACGCCTGGTCATTCTTCAGCAGGCGAGGGGCCGCCCCGGTGGCGGTCAGCAGCAGATCGAGATCGCCGTCGCCGTCGAAGTCGGCACAGGTGGCTCCCCGGCCCACCATGGGCTTGGCGAAGTCGGCACCGGTCTGGGCGGTCTCGAGCTTGGTGAATTCACTCCCCCGGGGAGAGCCGGTATTCCAGTACAACTGCGGCGGCTGTTCGTAGCTCTGGCTCTTCTGCACCTTGCTGATGTCATTCTCGAGATGCCCGTTCGCCACCAGCAGATCGAGTCGCGAATCGAGATCGAGATCGGCGAAAAACACCCCGAATTTCAGCCAGATGCGCGACGGCGGGCCCAGGCCGGTGGCCACTGCGTCATCACTGAAGGTCATGTTGTTCTTGCGGGTGCAGTACAGGGCGGTCATCTCGTTGGCGAAGTTGCCAATCACCACCGCCTGCGTGTCGTCATTGCGGAACCAGCCCTGGTCACACCCCATCGCCCCGCGGGCATTCCCCGTATTGTCGACCCCAATGCCCCGCTCGATTCCAATCTCTTCGAACTTCCCGTTCCCCAGATTGTGAAACAGGAAGTTCTGCACCGTGTCGTTGGCAATCACGATGTCGAGCAGGCCGTCGCCATCCGCATCGAGGAACACCACTCCCAGCGATTTCCCCACGGGAACCCCCGTGGCGGCATTCTTCACCTGCACCCCCGCCTCGGCCGAGACATCGGTGAATTTCCCCCCGCCGTCGTTGCGATAGAGATGGGGAAACGCCCCGTCGAACGCCTGGGGCCGGCAGTAGGCGCGGACCGAACCGTCGAGCGTGCAGCGCAGCTCGCGGTCGATGGCGGGAGACCACCGCACGTAGTTCGCCACGAACAGGTCGAGATCGCCGTCACGGTCGTAGTCGAAAAAGCCGCTGCTGGTGCTCCAGGCGGTTTCCTCTCCCCCCACACCCGCCGCCACTGTCACGTCGACGAACTTCCCCTGTTCGTTGTGCAACAGGTGATTCGCCCCCAATCCGCTCAGGAACACGTCGGTCCAGCCGTCGTTGTCGTAGTCTCCCACGGCCACTCCCTGACCATAGAACTGCACCGCCACCCCCGCCTCCTGCGAGACGTCGGTGAACTTCCAGTTGCCATCGTTGCGATACAGGGTGGTGACCGTGGAGCGGCCTCCGGGTGAGGTCTGATCGGTCCAGGGACGCGAATTGACCAGCAAAATGTCTGGGCGGTTGTCGTTGTTGTAATCCAGCACCGCACATCCGCCCCCCATCGACTCGGGGAGCAGCTTGTCTCCGGTGGAACCATTTTCGTGCACAAACGCAATGCCGGCGGCGCTGGTCATGTCGACAAAGGGGACCTGCGGCAACTGCACCTCGGTCTTGCGCAGATCGGCGGGCTTGAGTTCGGTCTGGCGGTCGACCGGTTTCTCGGGGGGTTTGCGGGTCAGCCAGAAACCCAAGCCTCCCAGCACCACCGCTCCCGCGATCGCCACCAGCGACCGCCGAAACATCTGGGCGATGATGGTGTCATCCCCGGCCGCCTCCGGCTCGGGGGCGGGGCGTTGCGCGGGGCGATGTTTGTCCCTGTCGATCATGACGCGTCTCCGGTGGTCTTCGCGGCCGGTTCGAGCGCGGCCGCCTCAGCAGCGGCGGGGGGGGCCCCGGCCGGTTGGGGAGCTGGTTTTTGCCGGGCGAATTTCTGCGGCAGTCCCGGTGCTCCCGGACGGTTCAGAGGATAGATGACCAGCGGCTCCGACGCGACATTCGCGGCGGGGTAGCGCAGCCGGGCGGCGTTGACCGCCAGTTCCTGCGCATTGTCATCGGGCTTGTAGCGAACGTGCAGCCGGCGATGCAGACCGGCCCGCTCCTCATTCCCCAGCTCGGTGTGCAGTTGGGCCAGATTGTAATGGGCCATCACATCTTCCGAGTCGTAGAACAGGCTCGTCTCGAACTCCTTCACCGCCTCCTGCAGCAGCCGGTTCCGCTCGGCGTCGTCGTCACGCACCTGCTTGGCCAGCTCGAACAGCGTCTGACCCAGTTCGTTGTGGACCACGATGTCGCGCTCGAGGTGCAGGTTGCGCTTCCGCCGCTCTGCGGTCTGGTCATACAGCACACTGCGGAAATTCTCGACCGCCCGGTCGAGATAGCCCTGCTGCTTGTTGATCAACCCGCTGAACCAGGCGACAGTCCAGGGAGGAGCCGCGGGATTCTGGAACTCGGCCGCCTTCTGCAGCACCTCGACCGCTTCGTCGATGCGCCCCTCGGTGAAATACACCCGGGCGCGGTTCACTGGTCCGTCAAACCGTCCCAGCTTCTCGACTTCGAGGAACGCCTGCTCGGCCTGCAGCAGCTCGGCCTTGCCCCCGCCCGAGCCCGGTGCCGCCCCCTCCAGCAGCAGCCCAATGCCGTAGTCGTTCCAGCGTTGCCACAGATCTTTCTCGGCAATCGCCGACTTCTGCTCGGGAATCTCGGCGGTCACCCCCGCCACCGGGAAGGTGATGCTGTCGCTGGCGATCGTGGTGACCGGCAGCGTGTTTGGCCAGGGCTCACCGGGGGTATGGTCAGGCAGTGCCGGCCCTCCGGGCACCGACTTCCGACCGACGAAGTCCATGTAGATCTTGTCGAACTTGCGATACTGCAGCTTCACCTCGACCGTCACCGGAGCGGTCAACGTCTCGGGCAAGGCCAATTCGAAGTGCACGATCTGGGCGCCACCCGGGGGAATCTGCTTGTTGTACAGCGGGGTGAAGATGTCTTGCGGATTGCGTCGGTCGATCCGGTTCCCCTGGCGATCAAGCATGAAGACGTTGATGAAGTGCGACCACGGATCAACCGTGCCCGCATCGTCAATCGCCCCGTTGCGGCCAATCACCAGATCGCCGCTCTTGACCGTCACATCCACCCAGATCTCGTTGGAATCGACCGTCCCCTGCGAAAACAGGTGCCCCACCTTGAGAGTCCGCAGCACGGTTTCCAGCAGGTAGGTCCTCCCCGGCTGCAGGGTCGGCACCTGGGGCCGCAGCGGGGCGGTCAACGCGCCGTCAATGCGCCCTTCCTCTTTCAGTCCAAACAGATCGACCCGCACCACCCCCTTCATGAAGTCCTGGTGCACCTTCACCGTCTCGGTATCTCCCCGCAAATAGGGCAGGGCCGTGTTGGCTCCCAGGAACGTATGGTTGTGAATGCTCAACTGACCGTTCGAGGCGAAATCCTTCGCGCCGAAATCGGCCGAGGGGACCAGCGGCATGTGGCACTCGGCACAGTTTTCCCGCGACTTCTCGGGATAGTAGAACGCCCGGGCGTTGCCGCCGCTGACCCCCGACAGCAGGAACGAACCATAGCTGTCCTGGCCCCGCAGGAATTCCTTGTAATGGTTCAGCGCGTAAGGCAGGTGCACCTTGTGACAGGCTGAACAGAACTCGGACGACTTGTGCAGCGGCTTCAAAAACGTCTGCTTGTGGAACGTGGGCTTGGCCTTCACCAACTGGTTGTTGACCCACTGCAGCACGCCATTTTCGCTCTTCGCGAACGGGTAGTGGATTGGCTCTTCGATGGTGTAGTCGGCATTTCCCTGGGTGCTGTAATGGTCGTTCCACTCTGTCGAGTTCAGGCTCGAAATCGCGTGGCAGACGGTGCAGGTGATCGCCGCCCGGGCGGTCGGATGCTTCACGATGTCGAACTCGGGGTCATCGAACAGACCGCCGAAGAAGGGGACTGGATCATGGCAACCGGCACACCACCGCGAGGCCTTCACATTGCCGTCCCGCTTGAGGGCGAATTCGCGGGTCTCCACCACGCTGGCCATGTACATCGGATTGTTGAACGAACTGAAGCGGTGGGCCCCATGCTGGTGCTGCGCGTAAGCGTCGGCATGACACTTCAGGCAGTATTCGTCCATCATCAGGGTGTCAGCGGGAATGAACTTGTCATTCGCCGTGACCGCCAGCGACGGTTCGAAATACTTCCGCCCCTCGGCCGAGCCCTTGGCGTTCAGTGTCCGGGGATCGGCGTTCTGCAGGACGATCATCGCCCCAACCAGCCCCGCCACAGCCGCCCCATAGGTCAGCCCGTAGTTCCACTTGATCCTGGGTCCCGCCAGGCGGTGCAGCCAGTAGAGCCAACCCGCCGCCAGGGGGGCCGCCACGTGCAGCCAGTAAATCACCGACCGGGAGGTTCCGGCCCGTAACTGCAGGGAACCGACCTGGGTCAGCCCAATCCCCGTCAACAGCACCACCAACCCCGCGAGGAACAAGGCGTAGCCCACCCGAATCGCCCGCTTGTTCTTGCGGTTGCGGGAAGTCACCAGGTGGATCACGCCGAAGGCGACGAAGGGCACCACCAGCAGCAGGCCCAGCACCAGGTGCATCAGGAACATGCACAGGTAGAAATAGTTCTCGTAACTGACGCCCGGACCCGCCAGCCAACCCCGGGCCGACACCGTCGCCAGGTAGACCGAGTTGGCCGCCAGCAGGGCGACCAGAAACAGCACCACCTGGAACAATTTTTTCAGCCGGGGGCCAATCGCGGGTACGTAGCCGGTCGGACGCGGACGATCAGAGGGCCGGGAGGCAGAGGCCGGGACAGACATACGACAATCCAGAAAGAAGAGAGCAGGCACCCACAGATCGATGCCGGGAGGTGTTCCTGACCGATGGGCAGCCAAATCAATTGGCAAATCACCGGTCGCGTCTTCCGATCCGGTCATGCGGAAATCAAATCAGTCCGCATACATCCGAATCGACTG
>CAIOTJ010000335.1 GCA_903861195.1 uncultured Planctomycetaceae bacterium
CCGCCGATGAGGGTGTCATCCCCCGCCAGGCCCTGCAGCGTGTCGAGACCGGCTCCGCCGTCGATCCGGTTGGCGAGAGCGTTTCCGGTGAGGCTGTCATTCAGCGAACCGCCGATCGCATTCTCGACCCGATCGGCCGCATTGAGCGTGAGCGTCAGATTGCTGGCGGTCACCGTCTGGGCGGTCATCACTCCCAGATTCACGGCCACGGTCTTGCCCGTGGTCTGCGAGAAGTCGAGCGTGTCGCTTCCGCCTCCGGCCAGTTCCGTGATCGTCTCGGTTCCGAGGACAAGGTCGGTATCCAACAGGTAGGTGTCGTTGTCGGCTCCCCCCTGCAGGTTGTCGTTGCCGAGGCCGCCGTCGAGGGTGTCGTTCCCGGCCCCACCAATCAGCGTGTCGAGCCCGGCATTGCCGATGAGCCGGTTGGCAAGCAAGTTGCCGGTCAGCGTGTCATTCAGCGAACCGCCGGTGACGTTCTCGAACGTGTCGACGGCCCCCAACACCAGCGACAGGTTGGCATTCACCACCTGCGTGGTCGCCAGTCCCAGGTTCACCGCCACCGCCAGTGAGGTGGTCAGCGAGAAGTCGAGCGTATCCGAGCCTTCCCCCGCCACTTCAACCAGCGTGTCAGTCCCGAGGGCAGCGCTGGTCGTGTAGCTGTAGACGTCGTCGCCAGCGCCAGCCGCCAGCGTGTCATTCCCCGCCCCGCCGATCAGCGTGTTGGCGAGCGAGTTGCCGGTCAAAGTATCGGCCAGAGAGCCGCCGGTGACGTTTTCGAACGTGTCGCCGGCGTTGAGCGTCAGGTTGAGGGTTCCCGCGGCGACGGTCTGCAGAGTGGTCAGACCGAGGTTCAGGGTGACCGCCTTGGTGGTGGTTGTCGCGAAGGTGATCAGATCGATCCCTTCGCCGACCAATTCGACCAGCGTGTCACTACCGAGCGCGGTGTTGGCCAGGTAGATGTAGCTGTCGTTGCCGGAGCCTCCCGCCAGCGTGTCGTCTCCCAGGCCTCCGGTCAGGGTGTCGTTGTTGCCAGCCCCGTTGAGGCTGTCGTTGCCGAGACCACCCGTCAGCACGTTGATCAGGGAGTTCCCCAGCAGAATGTCGTTGCCATCACCGCCGGTGGCGTTGTCAAACACACCGCCATTCTGCAGGTTGAGTGACAGGTTGGCATTGATCACCTGCAGAGTCGCCAGCGACAGATCGAGCGTCACTCCAGCAGAGGTCCCGGTGAAGTCGATCAAATCGGTCCCGCCGGTGGTGGTCTCCGTCAGGGTGTCGGTGCCGAGATTCGTATCGGCATCGAACAGATAGGTGTCGTTGCCAGTGCCGCCGGCGAGGGTGTCATCTCCCGCGCCGCCAATCAGCACGTTGACCAGCGTGTTGCCGGTGAGGCTGTCGTTGGCAGCACCACCAATGATGTTCTCGAACGTGGTGGCCGAACCGAGAACGAGCGTCAGCCGTCCGGCCGCAACGGTCTGCACGGTGGCCAGGGCCAGATCGACGGCGGCCCCGATGCCTGTTGTCGGCGTGAAGTCGAGCGTGTCGACGCCCCCCCCGGCTTCGTTCAGCGTGTCGGCCCCGAGGTTGTCGTCGAGATCAAACTGGTAGACGTCGTTCCCCGCCGCACCAGTGAGGGTATCGTTGCCCGGGCCGCCGACCAGCACGTTGGCCAGCGTGTTACCCGTCAACGTGTCGGCCAGGCTGCCGCCGGTGACGTTTTCGATGGCAGAAGCCGAGGTGAGCGTGAGGGTCAGGTTCGCATTGACGACCTGGGCGGTGATCAACCCGAGATTCAAAGCAATCGCCTGGCCGGTCGTGGCCGAGAAGTCGAGCGTATCGATCCCGACACTGTCGTTGACGGTGTCGATTCCCAGAGCCGTGTCGGCATCAAACAGGTAGGTGTCATTCCCGGCCCCGCCGGCGAGGGAGTCGGTCCCGGCACCGCCAATCAGCAAGTCATTGCCGCCCGCAGCGGTCAGGGTGTCATTCCCTTCATCGCCGTAAAGCCAGGCATTCCGGGTGATGGTTGACGCCAGGGTCACGTTGTCATTCCCGGCTTGCCCGAAGACAACGATCCGGCCCGTGGGAGCAAACGAACCAGCCGAGACGGCATTGATCGCGACCGTCGTGTTCGAGCCCGAAAGAGCGAACGCGATGGTGTCATTCGCCGTCGTGCCGCCGACGACCAGGTCGGTCTTGGTCGGATCGATTTCACTCGTCTGCAGGTTGGCGGCGACGATCGCGACGCTCTTGGTCGTGGTGGAAGTGGCGCCGTCGTCGTCGGTCACCGTGAAGGTGATCGTGTAGGTGCCGTTGGCCGCATACACATGCGACCCCGAAACCGTCCCCACGCCCGCCGATTCGCTGACCGAACCGGTCGAGGAGGTCCCATCGCCCCAGTCGATCGACGCGATGTGGGTATCGGCGGTCCCGGCATCGGAGATCGGCAGGCTGTAGGTGATTGTCTGGCCGCGCACGGCCGCCGCGAGACCGGCGATGGTGCCGACCGCCGGTGCCGCGTTCGAGACCGTGGTCACGAAACTTTCGCTGACTGTTGTCGTGCCGTCGGTCAGCGTGAGGGTGACGGTGTAGCTGCCGTTGTCGGCGTAGCGGTGGGTGTTGGCGATCGTCCCGCCGTTGGTGCCGCTGGTGGGGACCAGCACACCCGGTTCGCTGGTGCCGTCGCCCCAGGCGATGGTGAGATCCAGCACACTGTCGGGCAGCGGACCGTTGTAGGTGGCGGTCGAGAGGGTGACCAAATCTCCCTCCACGGCACTCTGGTCCACCCCCGCCTCCAGCTCCAGGTTCCCCTCGACAGAGATCGTGAAGGCCTTTTCGAAGGTGAGGCCGGCCGGATCGGTCGTTCGCACCAGGATCGAGTAGCTGCTCTTGATTCGGGAATCGAAAACACCAGCGGTCTTGAGAGTCGAGCCCTCGATCGAGAAGCTCGCGTTGTCCGCAGCGCCCGTCCCGGAGACCAGGCTGTAGGTGAAGGTGTCCTGTGTGTTGGGATCGGTGGTCGACAATGTTCCCACCGCCGTTCCGACCGGTTGCTGCTCACCAACCACCTGTGATGAGAGGGCCAGGTCGGTCGGGGCCAACTGCACGGTATCGTCGTCGCAGCCGGTGTTGTTGGTGGTGTCGGTATCAACCAATGCATTCGCGGCGGGCTTCAGGACCATGGCACTGAAACTCGCGGATGCGATTTGGGTGTAGCCGGTCCCCGCGGGCGCCCCGTAGGCCGGTCCCGCATCCCCCCAGGTGACGATCGATCCGTCCTCACGCAGTGCCATCCCGCTGCGTCCACCCGCCTGGACCGCCTTGAAGCCAGTCCCGGTCGGCGCTTTGCTGACCGCACCGCCAAAATCCCCTCCCCACGCAGCGATCGATCCGTCCGCCCGCAGGGCAAACAGATAGCTTCCCCCGGCGGCAATCGCGGTGAATCCCGTTCCGGTCGGAGCGTTGCTCACTTGTCCATAAGTGTTGTTGCCCCAGACGACGATTGACCCGTCGGCCCGCAGGGCTACCCCCAAACCCCCCCCCCCCCCCCCCACG
>CAIOTJ010000336.1 GCA_903861195.1 uncultured Planctomycetaceae bacterium
TGGGGAACCTCGGCCTCGGCCAGCACCACGAGAGCGCGGTTCTCGGCGGTCAGAGCCTTCATCTCCTGTTCGACGGCGATGGCGGCCGAGCGGGTTTCCTCGGCATGGGCCCGGGCCACGCGGGTGTCGGCCTCGGCCTGGTCGGCCTGCAGCCGGGCTCCCACGTTGTCTCCCACGTCGATGTCGGCGATGTCGATCGAGACGATTTCAAAAGCCGTTTGCGAATCGAGGCTCTTGGCCAGCACCGCCTTGGCGATAAGCATGGGATTCGCCAGCACTTCCTTGTGGGTCTCGCACGAACCAATGGCCGAGACAATGCCTTCTCCCACGCGGGCGATGATCGTTTCTTCGGTCGCCCCGCCGATGAGCTGGGCGAGGTTCGTCCGCACGGTCACGCGGGCGCGGGCCCGCAATTGGATGCCATCTTTGGCCACGCCGTCGAGTGTTGACCGGCCCCCCCGGCGGGAGTCGGGGCAGTCGATCACCTTGGGATCGACGCTGGTCTGCACGGCGGCGTAGACGTCGCGGCCGGCCAGGTCGATGGCGGCGGCGGTCTTCCAGTCGAGATCGATGCGGGCCCGCTGGGCGATGATCAATGCCTGGATCACCTTGCGGATGTTTCCTCCCGCCAGATAGTGGGCTTCGAGCGCCTCGGTGGAAATCGCCGGCAGCCCCGCCTGCACCGCCATGATCTTCGACTCGACCACCGCCTTGGGACGGACTTTCCGCAGCCACATCGAGATGATCGAACCCATGCTCACGCGGGCCCGGCTGACGTACGCCTGCAGCCACGTGGGAAAGAACGACAACACCACCAACAGCACCACCGCCAGCACACACAGGAACAGCAGGCTGCCCACAGTCAGCACGACCATCAAAGGATTCATGGAGCCATTCTCGGTTGAAACAATCGAAGCGCGGTCACGGCCAACGCGGGTGTCGACCGCGGGCTGGAAGGGGCGCGATGGCTGCCCTCCCCCAAACCCATTGATAACAGCGTATTTCTGCCGGGGGGACAATTCAACCCGGGCTCCCCAGGTGGGAGTGGCGGGGAGGATCCTCGGAGAGACTCCGGACCGAGCTGGCGATAGGGCCGGAAGTACGGCTTCCGCTGGCCTGGCGAACCGCGGTCCACTCCCGCAGCGTGACCGGGATCGGGCCCGGGTCAGTCTCGTGAATCCATCGCGAATTCGTTCTGGGCGAGGTGAGTGTCGAACCAACGGTGGGTTTCGTCGGCCACCTGGCCCAGGGGGTCCAGCCACGCGGTGAGGTGGCCGGTCCAGGGAAGCAGGACCAGTTGGCTGTGATCGGGGGCGGCCTCGTGCAGCCGTTTGCCGTGGTAGGTGGGAACCATCCAGTCTTCTTCCCCGTGAATCACCAGCACCCGGGCGCGGGTCTGCTGGATGGCCGCGCAGGCGTCGGCGAGGTTGGGGTCGAAGGCCGCCTGCCGGCCCGCTTCGTCCACCCCGGCATCGAGGGCCTGGTCGGGGACGAGGGACCCAACGCCGGGAAGAACCGTGCGGCCGAAGTCGGGGACCACATCCCGCATGGTGCTGAACGGGGCGACGGCAACCACACTGTCAATGCGGGCATCCTTCCCCGCAAGTTGGATGGCGGTGGCGGCACCATACGAGACCCCGAGCACGCCCAGGCGGCCCGCGACGAGCCGCCGCGTTTCCAGGGCGTCGATCACGCGGACCAAATCGTCCGATTCCTGCACGCCGTAGGTCAGGTATTGCCCGTCCGATTTCCCATGCCCCCGCAGGTCGACCAGCACCGCCCGGTACCCGTGATGGGCGAGCCGGCGGGCGTGAGGGAGCATCGCCCGGCCACTGGAGACCACCCCATGCAGTACCAGGACGGTCCCCCGGGGTGGGGCGGCGTCGGCAGGGTCGACAATCTGCACCAGCAGCTCGAGTGGTTCTTCCTCGGTCCCCACGTTGACCCGAAATTCCTGATCGATCCCCAATACCCGGCGGATGCCCGGATGGGTCCGCGAGGCAGCCTTCTGCCAGGGGATCCAGCGGTTGGGGGCACTGGAGATGGCTGTCCCCAAAACGTCGGCACACCCGGCGGTTCCCCACAGCAGGCCGCAGGCCAGACCGGCGCGGACCAGCCGCGAGCGGGAGGGAAGGGAGGGCATGGCGCGATTTCCCGGGGGGTGGGTTGGCACAGTTCCCCCAAGAGAGCGGGGGAGACGGAAGGTGCCGGGGACGGGAGAAGGCAGCGGGGGGAGACCGGAGAATCGCGGTATAGCGCAGTTTGGCGTGAAGGGTCAATGGGGCATTCCTTGGACTGAGCTTAAGTTTGTAGTTTTTACAGGGAATGAAAAGCGGCTTTGTGCGATGGAGAACAAGGGCAAGGGCCCCGGTTGCGGGATCAACGCGCAGTCATCCAGGTCTTAAGGGGGCTCGCCAAAATAAATCCATTCTTGTCAAAACGTTCATCGTGCTTGCTCATCGGATCATGGAAATGATCGATCGAGTGATTCCGCCGCGAGTTTGTAACAGCAACCACCTCGCTCACCCAGAAACTTCCCCGTAGGGGATACTTCACTCAGCCTGGGGTTGTCGCGAACGCGACTACCCCAGGTTGCTATCCCCATCACGATCTCTATCCTGTAAGGATTGCTTTCCACACCCCGTGTTATGAATGGGGATCGATCATTGAGCGAGTCCACGGCGAAAGGAACCCCTTTCAGGGTTCAGGTACTGTGGGGGAACGCGTTCCCCGGGTAGCCGCTAGGGCGGCAACCCGGGGCTGAGAGAAGTAACCTCTGCGAGGTAGGCGGTGGGTTGGTGAGAGATTTGTGCCGAAGGCCAATGGTCATTCCTCCAGCGGTCCCAGCCCGCTCACTTTGGTCGCCAAGTCGGCCGAGTGCGCTCGCCAAGATCATGCAGGTTGCTTTCAAGGCACTTGTCGCGAGTGGGCATCGGACCACACAAGCGATCGATCAAGTTATTCAGTCGCGGGTCTTAAGCATCCTCGGGATGGGGCTCGCACAAGCGCGCGGTCCCCAACCCGTCAATCGCCATCCGGATTCCGTTGTCAACTGCTCCGGTTGCTGGCCTCGCAGGGGAATTGACGATCTCGGGGCGTCCCTACCGCTCCCCCCCCAGCTCTGCCAGCCGCAGATGGCGGAACCGCACCTGGGTATCGTGGTTCTGCAGGCCGAGGAAGCCCCGGGTCTTCCGCAGGGCGATCAGCGGATGCGACTGGTCGGTGATGTCGGCCACCACCACCCCGTTGTGCGTCACCGTCACGTGCTGGCCCTCGCAGCGGATCGACATCGTGTTCCAGTGCCCCACCGCCCGGCAGACCCGCGGCTGGGCTCCGCAGATGTCGTACACCGACCCGCAATACTGGTAATCCTTCAGTTGCGCGTACTGCGGCGCGCTGTCATCCAGCACCTGTACTTCGAAGCCGGCCGCCGGCAGCGTGTCGTTCTCGCGATGGTGATTGCCATCCGCCGGAACCCGCACGTACACCCCGCTGTTCCCCCCGGGAGAGACCTGGTACTCGAAGCGGAAGTCGAAGTCGCCATACTCGGCCAGGGTCTTCAGCCAGGGGCCTTTTTTGCCATTGCAGACCAGCAGTCCTTCCTGCACCAGCCAGCAGCTCTCGGCGGGGGCCCCTCCCCCTTCCCAACCCGCCAGGTCTTTGCCGCTGAACAGACTCTGGTACCCCACCTCGGTGATTCGCAGGTTGCGGAACTGGAACTCGCCCCCCTTCATCACCTCGCACTGCAGCCCGATGTAGCCCTCGCGGTTCTTCAGTCCGTCGACGTCGTAGACCGGCTGGCCGTTGATCGCGAGCTTCAGTTTCGAGCCCACGCAGGTGATGTCGAAGCTGTTCCACTCCCCCCGCTTGATCGGCCCTTTGCTGCCAATCGTCGGCTTGAGGTTCTTGACGTTCCCCTCGCTGCCATCGAGCAGGTTCACCTGATAGCTGCTGGAGGGGAAGGGGGCCCCGCCTGCGAGGGTCCGCACGTAGACTCCCGAGTCGTAGTCGGCGGTCTTCACCGCCTTCCATTCCACATGCAGGGTGAAATCGCGGTACATGAGGTCGCTGCGCAGCCAGCCGTTTCCTTCTTTGAGGACCAGCAGCCCCTCTTCGACCACGACCTGGCAGTCTCCCTCGACCGTCCAGCCATCGAGAGACGTCCCGTCGAAGAGAATGGATTCCGCCTGGGGCAGCGTCTTCGCCGGTTGGTTCTGCGACTGGCCCGGAGTCACCAGTCCGCAGAGAGTCAGCAGCAGGCCCCCCACCAGAACCGGCAGGACCATTCCCGAACGACCGCCTCGCACGCACACGCTCGACATGCCGGCTCCCCAAACGAACCAGAGTAGGGCAGAATCATCACCGCCCGATGGTAGCCGGGGGGGAGGCAAATGAGAATTGCCAGGCCTGTGCCGCACCGGCAGACGCACCGGCAGAGGCACCGGCAGAGGCACGTCGAACCAATCGCATTCGCAGGCCGCGCCGCCGGAACCGGAAATCCCAGCCGCACCGCTCACATCGAAATCGGATCCGATTCCTCCAGCACTTCCTCGAGCAGGTCGGTCAGCCGGTTCATGCGCGCCTGCTCCCACAAGATTTCAAACTCATCCGCGGTCACCTGATCAAGCAGTCGACCCAACTCGTGCCGACTCTCGCGGCATCCTTTGCCGGCTCGCACCAGATTGAGAACCATGACATCAACTCGCGAGGCGACGGGCAGCATTTGGCCGGCAAACACTTCGACGGTGACCGACCGTTGGAATTCCCCCCAGACCTGTGAGTGAGTGTGGATGTTGAGTTTGAGACAGTGGACAGGATCGAGCAGCGCAAACATCTCAGAGTCGTCCACCGCCTCCGCGACCATCCGATCCTGGAAGACAAACCCCGCGCCGCGAAGCCCCTGGAGGAAGGCCTCGAGGTGCGGCCGCAGTTCATCCCCATCGAGAACCACCTCGACCTCGTGAATCGAACGCGGTTCTCCCCAAGCCAGCCGGGCGATGTCCCCGGACAGGTGAAACCGCGTTCCCAGACGTCGCAGCAGTGCCGCCAGATGCTCGATGGGAGCTTGCAGGAATTCAATCGGCGATGTCATTTCGCAACTCCTGGAGCTGACGCACCACCTCCGCTTCATTCGCGTAAACTCGCAGAGCCACTTCGATCTTCAGCCGGCGTTCGGGCATCGGCCCGTGTTCCGCGACAATCTGGCGTCCGATCCACTCCTGTGCCCATCGCGTCATCTCGCCGGATCGCCGCACTTTTTCAGCAATCGACATCGAGTCGATCAGCTCATGGTATTTTCGAGTCACTGAGTCCACGGC
The DNA here is from genome assembly GCA_903861195.1 of uncultured Planctomycetaceae bacterium. Lineage (GTDB taxonomy): Bacteria > Planctomycetota > Planctomycetia > Planctomycetales > Planctomycetaceae > UBA10511. The sequence goes on from CAIOTJ010000336.1 coordinate 5,319, forward strand.
AAGGCTTCTCTGCAGTTGGTACGGACGGGCCACAATTCCCGGAAGCGATTGTACCCTCACCGCGCGTCTCTCGGCTCACGGCCAGGTCGCCTCAATCACCACGCTTCCCGGGCTCCAGTCCAGGTCCACGGGGCGGGTGGCGGCGGGCCACAGCAGCGTGCTCCCCAGCCCGGCCCTCTCACCAGCTCCGGTTCCCCAGCGAATCTCTCCCGCCACCACAATCCAGATCCGGCAATGGGGGGCGGCGGGCAGGGGGGCGGTGCCGGTTCCCCGCAGCCGGTCGAGCGTGAAGTAGTCGGCGGCCACCAGCCGTTCGCGGGCGATGGGGCCCCAGGGGGGCAGCTCTTGCGGCACCTGCGGGCGGACCGGTCCCCGCGCGAAGTCGGTGCAGGCCAGCGACGCTTCGATGTGCAGCGGACGGGGACGCCCATCGGGCCCCACCCGGTTCCAGTCGTGCAGCCGGTAGGTGATGTCGCTCGACTGCTGCACCTCGGCCAGCAAGACCCCTTCCCCCAGCGCGTGGACGGTTCCCGCCGGGATGAAAATGCAGTCCCCCGGCTGCACGGACAGCCGATGCAGGCACTCCTCGACCGTGCCCTGTGCCACCGCCCGGGCCAGGGCCGCGCGATCAATGCCCGGTTTCAGGCCTGCGAAGACGCACGCCTGAGGTTCGGCCTCGAGAATGATCCACGCCTCGGTCTTGCCCCGCTCTCCCGGAATGGCCGCGGCCGCCTGCTGGTCATTGGGGTGGACCTGCACGCTCAGCCGGTCATTGGCATCCAGAAACTTCACCAGCAGCGGAAACTGCTCCAGCCTGGCCTGTGCTCCCAGCAGGGGGGTTCCTTCCTCACGCACCAGTTCGTTCAGGGTGCGTCCGGCCCAGGGGCCCGAGCAGACTCGGCTTTGATCGGCACCATGGTCGACCAGCTCCCAGCTTTCGGCATAGTCGCTCTCAGGACCGAGTGGTTTGCCCAGCCGGGTTCCCAAACGCCGCCCTCCCCAGCGAATTCTTTTCAGGAGGGGGGTAAACTGCAGAGGTGAAGTAACCATGTCGGTGCGTTGCAAGGGGGAAACCGGCCGCAAGCAAGTGCTGCGGACCACCCGCTGTCACCCGCTCCTGGCGACTGCACAGGACCCGCGACAGACCGGCAACTTAGAGCATGGATGGCACCCCGGTCGAGCGTACGGGTGTCTGCCCCTCCCGGTCATTTCGATCGGCCCGATCTCCCGCCTCCCTTACAGGGGGAAACGGTGGTTTTCTCGGAAGTGCAGTCCAACCAGCGGGGACGACTGGTCCTGACCATTGCCGGAATGGTGTATTGAATCCACGCGACATCCGGCTCATCTGCCAGAAACAATAAAAAAACGCCGACTGGCAAGAGAGGCGCTCGCCCGGGGAGGTTGCATCCCAACCCGGCTCCCTTTCCAGTCGGCGTAGGCTTCCAAGATCAGGCTGGCTCTGGTTTCTCCGGCAGAGCCAGACCGATCTTCAAAGCTTCACAACAGACATCAAAGTGTGTTTCAGTGAAAGTTCCTCCAGCAGCGGGTGAAAGTCAGATGAAGGACAGATTCCTGGCAACACCAGAAACCACACAAACCCCAAGATTCAAACGGGACCAGGCCCGGGAAGATTCAGAAAATCCAGCAAGCAGCCGACTGGAAAGAGAGGCGCTCGCCCGGGAAGGTTGCATCCCAACCCGGCTCCCTTTCCAGTCGGCGTACTTGTCTGGAATCGACATGGCTCTGGTTTCTCCGGCAGAGCCACGCCGATTCGCACCGCTTCGCGAAAGTCAGAAGAAGCAATCAGTGTGCCAGACCGATCAAGGAAACAGGAAAATTTCAGAAAGTGGCCAGACGAGGCCTGTTTTGCGATGAATGTCTGGGGTTTTGGTCCCATTTGACGCGTCCGAGACGACCGCCCGGTTGGCATCGCCGCCGCCGATTTGCTTAAATCGAGGGCGTCACTTGCCCACCCGCTGGGCCGATTCGGGTTCATCGCGCTGTTCGTTTCAGGGTGTTTCGATGCGACTGGTCTCTTCCGCGCATGTCCGCCTGTTCCCCAGATTGTTTCTGGGCATCTTGGCTCTCGGGTTGATCATTCCCCGGGCCGTCCCGGCGGCCCCGCCGGTCATCCCCCATGCCCAGGACAAACCCCCCGGACCAGCCCTCTCCCCCCAGGAATCTCTGACCCACCTGCGGGTCCCGCCGGGCTTCCAGGTCGAACTGGTCGCCCACGAACCCGACCTGGTCAACCCAGTCGCGATGTGCTTCGACGAACGGGGCCGCATCTGGGTCTGCGAAAGCCTCGAATACCCCCGCCGGTCCGCCGGTGTGGGACGCGATCGCGTCAAAGTCTTCGAAGACACCAACGGCGATGGCACCGCCGACAAGATGACCGTGTTTGCCGAGGGGTTGAACATTCCCTCGGCCATCGCCGTCGGTCACGGCGGGGTCTGGGTGGCCAACTCCCCCGACATTCTCTTCCTGAAAGACACCGACGGCGATGACCGGGCCGACACCCGCGAGGTGATCGTCACCGGGTTCGGCCGGACCGACACCCACGAGCTTCCCAATTCGTTCACCTGGGGACCCGACGGCTGGCTGTATGGACTCAACGGCGTCTTCAACCAGAGTCACGTCTCGCACCAGGGGCGCGAGCATGTCTTCAACGCGGCCATGTTCCGCCTGCATCCGCGCACCCACGAATTCGAACTGTGGGCCGAGGGAACCAGCAACCCCTGGGGCATCGCCCTCAATGAACGGGGCAGCGCCTTCATCTCGGCCTGTGTGATCGACCATCTCTGGCATATCGTTCAGGGGGGCTATTACCACCGCCAGGCGGGGGCCTATCCGCCGCACACCTGGAAGATCGAATCGATCGTCCAGCACAAGCACCAGAAGGCGGCGTACTGCGGCATCACCTGGTTCGACAGCGATGTCTATCCGGCCGAGTACCGCGGACGCCTCTATATGGGGAACATCCACGGCAACTGCGTGAATGTCGATTCGCTGAAACGCCAAGGTTCGACCTACTTCGCCACCGGCGAACCCGACTTCCTCTCGACCGACGACGCCTGGTTCATGCCGGTCTCGCAGAAGGTCGCTCCCGACGGCTGCTTGTATGTGCTCGACTGGTACGACCAATACCACTGCTACCAGGACGCCAACCGCGACCCCGAGGGGATCGAGCGGGCCAAAGGCCGGCTGTACCGCGTGCGGTATGGGCAGTCGCCGCGGGCTCCCCGGTTCGACCTGGCCCGCGAGAGCGACGAGCAGCTTATCTCCCGGCTCGGGTCTCCCAACGTCTACTTCCGCGAAACAGCCCAGCGCCTGCTGGTCGAGCGGAACACCCCCGGTTCGCGCAACGCGCTCGCCCAACTGGTGCAGGGGCCAAATACCACCTTCCGCCAGCGGATGCACGCCCTGTGGGCGCTCGCGTCGAACGGCCTCGAGCCGCAGGTTCATCTCGCTCTGCTGTTCCATGCCGATGAGGCGGTGCGGGCCCACGCGGTGCGGTGTGCGGGGAATGTGAAGCAGCTCGATCCCGCCGTGGCCCGCCGGGTGGCGGAACTGGCGAAGGATCCCTCTCCCGAGGTTCGGCTGCAGGTGGCCTCGGCTGTGCCCCGCATCGCAGGACTCGACCGGCTCGATGTCTTGCTGACGGTGCTCGAGCAGCCGACCGACGATCCCTTGCTGCCCCGCGTCGCCTGGCGGCAGATGCTGCCGGAGATTGCTGGCCGGGGCGACGAGTTCGTCACCCGCTGGCAAAAAGCCTCGAAGATTCCCGTTGCGTTGCAGAACGAACTGGCACCGCGGTCGCTTGACGTGCTGTTGACGCGGCTGGCCTCCCGGGAAGGGGGACAGCCACTTCCTCCGGATGCCGTCGCGAAGTTTCTCGCGCCGCTGCGTGACCAGGCCCCCACGGCGTTCCGCGACTGTCTGCGGCGCATCGCCGCGCGGATTGAATCGGGCGAGTTGCCCAAGTCGGCCATTCCCGCGCTGAAAACCGAACTCGAACCGACCCTCGCGCCGCTGCTGGCGAATGCCGCCGCCCATCCCGGCGGTCTCGATGCGGCATTGCTGGTGACGGCCTGGGGAGATCCCCGGGGAGTGCAGGTCGCCCGGCAGAACTTCACCACCCGCGGGCTGGCTCCCGACCAGCGCCTGCGGGCCCTGCAGGCGCTGGTCGCCAGCCGCGATGCGGGGCTGCTCGACGCGGTCGCCACGGCTCTGTCCGAACCGGCCGTTGTGAGTCCCCGGCCCGACGCCAAGGCGCAGGAAGCGGCCCGCGAGTTCCCGGGCCAGGTCCTCGCGGCGCTCGGCCGTCTGGACGACCCCCGCGTGGCCGAAGTGGTCTTGCAGGCCTGGGAAAAACTTCCCCCCGAGGTCCAGCCGCGTGCCGTCGAACTGCTCGCGGGCCGGGTGGCCTGGGCCCGGCAGTTGCTGAATGCGATGGGGAACAAGCAGATCCCCGCGACCCTCATGAACCAGACCCAGGCCCGCAACCTGCTCGCCCTGCGCGATGCCGGTCTGACCGAACTGGTCGCCCGTCACTGGGGCCGCATTCGCGACGGACGCAACCCGCAGCGCGACGCGGTGATTGCCGAATTCCGGGCCGAGTTCCGCAAGAACCCGGGCGATCCGGTCCGCGGCCAGGCGGCCTACGCCAAGGTCTGTGGCCAATGCCACAAATTGTTTGGCGACGGGGCCGAGGTCGGGCCCGACCTCACCGACAACGGCCGGTCGACCTACGACCAGCTCCTCTCCAATGTCTTCGATCCCTCCCTCGTCATCGGCGCCGCCTACCAGGCCCGAACGGTGCTGACCACCGGCGGCCGGGCGGTCACCGGGCTGGTGGTCGAAGACTCGCCCGAACACCTCGTGCTGAAGGTGCAGGGGGGCAAGCTCGAGACGATCCCCCGGGCCGAGATCGATGAAGAAAAACAAAGCGAACAATCCCTCATGCCCGAGGATGTCGAGAAGTCGCTCTCCCGGCCGGAA
>CAIOTJ010000337.1 GCA_903861195.1 uncultured Planctomycetaceae bacterium
ATGGCGATCGAGCCTTGCCCGTGCGGGGACGATCCGGCCACGTAGCGGTAGATCGGCACAGCTCCGGCCAGCGTGACAAAGACCAGGAACAGCGTCGCGAGAGGAGCCAGCCGCCCCGTGGCCTCAAAGGCGATCGACGGCTGGTAACCGAGGGTACTGAAGTAGTCGACCCCGGTGAGGCACATGACCCACAGCCAGGGACTGGTGTGGCCATGTGCGGTGGGCTGATGGCCCTGCGGGTCCGCCGAAGCAGTGGGACCCGCGCTGGTGTGCGAAGACATAGTGGGTTCTGGAAACGAGTTGTCGCTTGAGCGCGCTGACGACAACAACAGCGATTGAGGTTCAACGCAGCAGAGTGGGCTTCGGATCACGAAACGCCGCTTGTTGCGTTGAGGAAGCGATTCTCATCAATCTTTCGAAATGAAGCTACCCCTCAACATAAACACGCGTTCACTTCTTTGCAGACAGCTTGCCGAAACGCTGATTGAACTCACGCTCCAGATTGGCTTTCATCGCTTCGCGGAGTGAGAGAAAGCCCTGGAGCATCTTGGTCGCGATATCCGTCAATTCGCTGCGATGGTCGAGCTTGCCGCCGACCCGTGTTTGAACGAGAGATTGCCCCAGGATCTTCTCCGCGTCTTTGACCCGCCCCCAGACGTGCCGGTAACTCTTGCCAATGTGGGCTGCGGCATCCTTGATGTTCCCGGTTGTCTGGATTGCTTCCAGGATCTCGCAGAGTCCAAACCCAAAAGCGTACTCGCCCTCGGATTCGAACCAGATCTTGAGCCGAGGAGTCAGGGGCAGCTGAACTTGAGGAGGCATGGGAGCTTGCCAGGAGGGGAGTGCCGCGATTGGTGAATCGTGTCCGTCCGAGTAGAATTTGCAAATGGTTTCCCAATGCGACTTGAGGTCGTGATGAGTCAAGCACTGCCTGCCCCTTCCATTGCTCACCCCAGTCGGCTGCGACCCGCGATCGGGTTACCGGTTCAGACAACACTTTGGGAGATCGCAGTACTGGCGGTTTCGGGCGCTCTGGCTGCCGGGGCTGTGGGACTGATCGAGCTGCGACTGAGGATTCCCGGGCATTCGATCCTGCACGCTGTCTTGCCGATGGCGCTGGGCTTGGCGCTCGTTCCGCGGCGATGGGCCGGGTGCGGAATGAGTCTGGCCGCCTGCGCGACGGCCTTCGGGATCTCCCGAGTTGGGTATGGCGAGTTTGGAGCCGGCTCGTGGACCAGCTTGGTCACTCTGGGCCCCGCGATGGATCTGCTGCTGGCGAGTCGCTGGGGAAAGCAGTGGCCGGCGTTCTCGCTGGCACTGGCGGGATTGGCCGCCAATATCGCCGCGTTTACCGCGAAGGCAGCTGAGAAGTGGATGGCTGCGGGAGTCCCGGCCCGGATCCCCGGGAGTGGTATGGGCGGTGGCCGGGGGATGGGCGGCGGAATGGGAAACGGCATGGGAGGAGGCCGCGGTCTGGGGCGAGCAGTCGGCGGCGGAGGTGGCCTGGGACGGACCTGGGACGAATGGGTCTCGGTGGCTCCGCTCAGTTACCTGCTCTGCGGACTAATTGCGGGGTTGATCTGCGGAGTGGCCTTCTTTCACTTGCGCCAACGGAACGAGCCGACCGATGCCTGATCCCACCAGCCAGGTTCCTCGCGTCATTTCCATCGGAATCGACGACACCGACATCGTGGGGTCCCCGGGGACCAATCAGCTGGCGCGGGCCATTGTCAAAGACCTCGCGGACCGGGCCG
>CAIOTJ010000338.1 GCA_903861195.1 uncultured Planctomycetaceae bacterium
ATGGTGTGGGCGCGGATCTTGCCGATCGACGAAGCCCGGATCGATTCCAGATCGGCATTCGTCAGAATCGGCTGCCGCAGGCGCAGCTGATGACAATGCTCCTTGGTCTCCTGGAAGAGGTCCTGCTCGGCCCCCAGCGTGGTCACCATCGAGGTGACGATCTCTTCCCGGATCGCATCCAGCGGCGGATTGGTCACCTGGGCGAAGAGCTGCTTGAAGTAGTTGTACAGCAGCTGCGGCTTTTGGGAGAGAATGGCCAGCGGGGTGTCGTTCCCCATCGATCCAATCGGCTCTTCGCCGTTGATCGCCATGGGGGTCAGCAGGATCCGCAGGTCTTCCAGCGTGTAGCCAAACACCTGCTGGCGGGTGAGCAGCGACTTGAAGTCAAACGGCTGCGCCTCCTTGCGGGGCAGATCCTCCAACCGCACCTGCTGCTCTTTGAGCCACTGGCGATACGGCTGCCGCTTCACGAAGCTGGCGCGGATCTCATCGTCGGGAATGATCCGCTTCTGGGCGGTGTCGACCAGGAACATCTTTCCGGGCTGCAGGCGCCCCTTCTCCAGCACGTTCGCCGGGTCGAAGGGCAGCACACCCGACTCCGACGCCAGCACCACGTAGCCATCCTTGGTGACCGTGTAGCGCGAGGGACGCAGTCCGTTCCGGTCGAGCACGGCACCAATCACCGTACCGTCGGTGAAGGCGATCGACGCCGGTCCGTCCCACGGCTCCATCAGCGAGGCGTGGTATTCGTAGAACGCCTTTTCGTCATCGGGCATCGACTCGTGCCCATCCCAGGCGGCGGGAATCATCATCCGGATCGCGTGGGGCAGGCTGCGGCCCGTCGCCTGCAACAGTTCGAGGGCGCAGTCGAAGCAGGCCGAGTCGGACAGGCCCGAGGGGATGATCGGGAACAGCTTGGGAATATCGGCCCCGAACTTGGGATGCTGGAACATGGTCTGCCGGGCCCGCATCCAGTTCACGTTTCCCTTCACGGTATTGATCTCGCCGTTGTGGGCGATGAAGCGGAAGGGGTGCGCCAGGTCCCAGGTGGGGAAGGTGTTGGTGCTGTACCGCTGGTGCACGAGGGCGATGGCCGATTCGAAATCGGGGTCGGCCAGGTCGTTGTAATAGGTCGGAATCTGCGTCGCCAGCAGCAGCCCTTTGTAGATCACCGTCTTGGTCGAGAGGCTGGGGACGTAGAAGAACTTCCGCTGGGCCAGGTCGCTGGTGGCGATGGTCTGTTCCATCCGCTTGCGGATCACGTAGAGCTTCCACTCCAGGGCGGCGGCATCCGGGGTGTCGGGGCCGCGGCCGATGAAGATCTGCCGGATCGCCGGTTCGACCGCCTTCGCGGTTTCACCCAGCGAGCTGTTGTCGCGTGGCACATCGCGCCACCCCAACAGCACCTGCCCCTCCTCGCGGACAATGGTTTCGAACAGGCGCTTGCAGTTGTCGCGCTCTTCCCGCAGGCTGGGGAGGAAGACCAGACCGGTGCCGTATTCTCCTGGAGACCCGGGGAGGGTAATGTTCGCCGCGGCGGCCACCTTGGCGTAGAACCGGTGCGGAATCTGGGTGAGGATGCCCGCGCCGTCACCCGTATTGTCTTCACAGCCACAGGCTCCGCGGTGCTGCAGGTTCACGAGGATCTGCAGGGCATCCTGGACGAGCTTGTGCGTCTGGATCCCCTGGATGCTGGCGATAAACCCGACGCCGCAGGCGTCATGCTCGTTGGCGGGATCGTACAGGCCCTGCGCGGCGGGAGGAGCGGTTCGGTAATCGGGGGCGTGAGCCATGATGCAATCGACTTTCAGAACGAAACGAACGCGTGTGATTCAGTCGCGTGAGTGAAATGAACGGAAGTGTTGACTGTCGCCGGTTTTGGCGTGCGCGGGACAAGTCGGTCCTGCGCGGCAGGGTGCGGGAGTCTTTGGCCCGCCACATCGCTCGCCCGCAAGGGGCGAGGGGTCGCTCTGCGGGCGACCTCGGGGTGGCGGGCCTTACCCCGGTTTGCGCGGGGGTTTGGCGACCGGAGCCGGGGCTTTCGATCCCCCGGTGTGCCGCTGGGGACGAGCCGCGTTGGCCGCTCCGGCCACGGGTGCGGCAGCGAGCGGCGAACCAGCACCGGGCGAGCCAACTCCGACAGGAGAGACCGCTCCGGCCACTGCGGCCCCCCCTACCCCCACTGCGCCAGTTGCCACAGCGAACTCGGGTTCCGTTCCCAATTCCCGCCGCAGGTGCTCGATCAATTTCACAACAGGGGGGGTCAGTTGCCGGTTCTTGCGGTGGATGATGCCCAACGGACGGGTGAGAGGTTCCCCTCCCAGCGGGATGGCGACCAGCGAACCGAGGTTCACTTCCTGATGGACGGTGGCCAACGGCAAGAGGGAAACACCCGTGCCGCACTGCACCGCCTGCTTGATCGTCTCGATGTTGTCGAATTCGTGCAGTTGATTCACGTCCACTCGCTGCCGCCGCAGCCACTGGTCGATTTCCCGACGGATCGGAAGTTCGGGAGTGAAGGCGATAAACGGCACACCGTCGAGATCAGCGGGCTCGATCAGCGAACGGAGCGCCAGTTGATGTTCGTTGGCGCAGACCAAGACCATCGGCTGATCCTGCCAGGGGAGGCAGACCAGATCGGCCCGGGGACGGGGGTACGAGACCAGCCCCAGGTCGGCCTGTTCGGAGAGGACCTGTTCGTAGACCCGGTCGGGATGCTGGTATTCGAGCCGGAGGGCGACGTCGGGGTATTGCTCTTCGAACTTGCGGGCGAACCGCTCCATCTGCAGCAGGCCGACCGAGTAGATGGCGGCGACGCGGACCCGTCCGATGACCCGATCGGGAGTGCCGCGAACGCGGCCTTCAATCTCCCGATACTCGGCAAGAATGCGGCGGCAGCCGTCGTAATAGATTTGACCCGCGGGGGTCAGTTCGAAAGGGCGTTTCGAGCGGTCGATCAACAGGGTGCCCAGTTGGCGCTCGAGATTTGAGACCGCCTGGCTGGCGGCGGACTGGGTCACTCCGTGCGCGCGGGCCCCCTTCGAGAAGCTGCGTTCCTCGACGACCGCACAGAAGATTTCCACGAATCGCAGTTGCATGGGACGGAGAAAAGCAGTCAGAAACTCACAACGCCGCAGGGGGCGACACGGGGACCACATCGATTTGTGCTCGACGGACCGGCCATGACTCCAACCCTTGGTGGAGACCCACTTTTGGAAACTGATCCCGTGAAGCCGCCGGCCCAAGTTCGCCTTGGAACCACAGACTTCGGCATCCCCCCCTCTCACACTGCATCCCTGAAGCGTCATTAGCCTTGCTAATGATGCTCGCGAGTCAGTATCAAATTCCAAGATGCAAATTACACGTGCAATTCCGGACCGTCAAGTCCCCTCTTCGGGATTGAGCGGTTTGCCCGGATTTTCCGCAGGGATTTCCGCAGTCAATTGGGGGGGAGGCCGATGAGCTGCCCCCAGGGGTAAGTGTGCCGCACTGGTGAGAAGGCCGCACGGGGGATTCGCCCAGCGCCGCACAAGCCACGCGGCCAAGCCCCCCGCGCGTGAACCTCGCCGAAACCGCCGGTGTCTCCCCATTGACCCCCCGAAAACAGCGGGGTACAGTCAGTTCACCCGGGGCGTAGCTCAGCTTGGCTAGAGCGTCTGGTTTGGGACCAGAAGGTCGCAGGTTCAAATCCTGTCGCCCCGATTTCACGTAAGTCATTGTCTGAAGCCGAGTTCGGTTTACCTTCGAGCGGTTCGAAGAGCAGCGGAAAAGCCCGATCAAGACGGTACATGTACCGTCGGAAGGGAAACTGCTCTCATGGAACCCCGGTCCCGAATTCCAGCGTACAGGTATCACAAAGCCCGGAATTGTGCAGTTTGCACGGTCAACGGCCGGAATCACTACCTCGGGAAGTGGCAGTCTGCCGAGTCTCTCGAAAAGTATGCTCGGTTGATCTCGTCCCTGCAGCGTGGGGAGATCGTCACGGCTGCACCTGCTTCCGGTCCGACGGTGGGTACCCTGTGCATGCGGTATATGACGCATGCCAAAGGGTACTACGTCAAGAGCGGCAGGGAGACGAGCCAAGTTTGGGTGTGTCAACGAGCCCTCAAGCACGTCTGCAAATTGTGGCATTCCCTGCCGGTTGCCGAGTTCAGTCCCCTCAAGCTGCGTGCGGTCCTCGATGCGATGGTACAGGCAGGCTACTGCCGTCGGACGGTGAACAAGCTGCTCGTCTGCATCAAGGCGGCATTCAAATGGGGCGTGGCCGAAGAACTGGTCCCGGCAGGCATCCTGCATGGCCTGCAGGCGGTTGGCGGGTTGCGTGCCGGGCGAACGTCTTGCCGAGAGTCGGCACCTGTCCTCCCTGTCTCCGGGGATGTGGTCGATGCAACAATCAGGCACTGCAGCCCGGTGATCGCGGCAATGATCCAGATTGGCCGATACTCGGGAATGCGGGTTGGGGAGATCTGTGGCCTGCGTCCGGCTGATGTAAGGCTCGAAGCCGATGGAACGGCGGTCTACGTGCCGAGATCGCACAAGACGCAGCACCACGGCAAGACGCGGACGATCATTCTCGGGCCACGGGCGTTACAGGCACTGCGGCCCTTCTTGGATCGTCCTGCGGACCAGCATTGTTTTCGGCCGGTGGAGACAGTCGAACAGAAGTTGGCGGAACGAAGCGCGGCCCGGAAGACGAAGCGGTTTCCCAGTCACATGCAGAGAAACCGGCTGAAGCGCAAGTCAACGCCACGGCGAGCACCTGGTGAAACATTCAATTCGTGTTCGGTTGGGCATGCGATTGTGCGAGCCTGCCGACGTGCCTTTCCTGCACCGGCAGGACTGACACCGCAGGCGCAGCGGGAATGGCACCAGAAACACGGTTGGCACTTCCACCAACTGCGCCACCTGTTCGCCACGGAAGCAAGGCGGATGTCCGGTGTGGAGGTCGTGCAGGCGGCTTTGGGACACTCGAACGTCTCGACCACGTTGATCTACGCAGAACGCAACGAGCAGGTTGTACGGGAACTCATGGCTCGGATCGGATAACTTCGGAGACGGTGGGGGGCAACGGATTGCAAGCCGGGCCCTGCCTTGAGGCCAGCCCCCCACCTGTTTGTTGTTCAAGGTATGCATCTTCAAGGCGGTGCAGCGTGGTGTCG
>CAIOTJ010000339.1 GCA_903861195.1 uncultured Planctomycetaceae bacterium
GAACGCGCCCCGGTTTCACCCAGCGAGCAGGGAGGCTCGTGCGATGGCCTATCGTCCCGTCCGGTCGTGGATTGCCAACCGCATCGCCCGGCATGCCGTCTTGCCCATTCTGCACCGCCGCCAGGCGCTGCAGTTCGAACAGCGCTGCCGGTCGGCCCGCCGCGTGCAACTCGACCTGCTGCAGAAACTGGTCCAGTTCGGGGGTGAAACTGCCCTGGGACGCGACTTCGGACTGGGCCATGTCCGCTCGGTGGCCGACTTCCGTCGGCAACTTCCCATCGCCGGTTACGATCACTTCGTCCCCTATATCGATCGCGTGGCGGCGGGTGAGACCTCGGCCCTCTTCCCGGCGCGCGAAGAAATTCTCACGTTCGTGCAGACCAGCGCCACCACTGGAAAACCCAAGCTCTTCCCCGCCAACCGCACCTGGTTCCAGTATTACCAGCGGGGTTGGGATGTCTGGGGAGTCCAGGCCTTCACCGATCATCCCGACATGTTCGGGTTGCCCATCCTGCAACTCAGCACGTCGTGGAAGCTGGGGACCACCGCGGGGGGTCACAACATCTCGGTCAGCAGCGCCCTGATCGAGCGCTATCAAAGCCACTTCGTCCGCAAGCATTATGCCCTGCCCCCGCAGGTGACCCAGATTAAAGACTCCAACGCCCGGGGCTACACCATTGCCCGGATTGCCGCGATGGGTCCCATCGGGCTGATGAGCACGGTCACCCCGTCGCTGTTTTTGCGGATTGCCGACTGTGTGCGCGAGTTTGGCCCGCAGTTGGTGCATGACCTGCAACACGGAACCCTCGACCGGGCGTTCGACATTCCCGCCGAGATTCGCCCGGTGCTCGAACGGCTCGTCGCCCGGCCGAGGCCCCGGCGGGCGGCCGAATTGGCGGCCATCCTCAAGGCGAACGGGCAGCTTTTGCCCCGCGACATCTGGGCTCCCAAGCTCATTTCGTGCTGGCTGGGGGGCACTGCGGGGTTGCAGTCGGCCCGTATTCCCGAAGTCTGGGGGCCCGCACCGCTGCGCGACCAGGGGCTGCTGTCATCCGAGGGCAGGCACACCCTCCCCCTCGCCGACGGAGTTCCGTTTGGCCCCCTGACCGTCGATGCCAACTTTTATGAGTTCATCCCGGTCCGGGAGGCCGAGTCGGCCCAACCCGTGGTGCTCGAAGCGCATGAACTTGAGGAAGGCCAGGACTACCAACTGATCTTCTCGACCTTCGGCGGCCTGTACCGCTACGACATTGGCGACATCGTCCGTTGCCGGGGTTGGTACGGCGAGGCCCCCGTGCTCGAGTTTCTGCAGAAAGCGGGGGGGTATTGCGACCTCGAAGGAGAAAAACTCTCGGCCCACACTGTTTGTGCCGCGATGGCCGCGGCCGAACAGCAAACCGGCCTGTCGCTGCGGCACTTCACGGTGGCCCCCTTGCGGCGTCCGCAGGAACTGCCCCGCTATGCGGTGCTGATTGAACAGAATGAGGTTTCCAATCTCGACCAGGGTCTGCGGCTGGTGCGGGCTTTCGACCAGGAACTGCGCCGTACCGTGCTGATTTACGGCAACACCCGGAACAACCGCATTCTGGGGGCTCCGCTGCTGGTGCGGCTGGAGCCGGGGTCGTGGACCCGGCTGATCGAGGCCGAAGTGCAGGGGCGGGGGGCCAACGAGACCCAATACAAGCACAAGCCGCTGGTGGCCGATTTGCACTATCTGAACAAGGTGTCTGTGGTCGACCTGCACGACTCGGCGACTGAGCCCATGGTCCGACGGGTCGCCTGACTCGACCCCACTCCCCCCACCACCGGCTGACGGTCGACCCGCCCCACAGGATGGCCCGCGACCGACAACCAGGCGAGAGATACGATCCAGGGCACCCCCCGACGCCAAACGGGGGGTGCCCTTCGTCTTTTCCGGCCCTGTCATTCCAGCCCTGGCGGCTCGGGTCGGGTTGTTCGCACCCGAGGGTGATTGAAACGGCCCGGAGTAAGGGGTGGTGGAGGGGGAGGACAGTCACTTCCGAGGACGCAACCCCTGGCAATCTGGGGGGTTTGCGTTGCTGCGCGAAGCGCTGCGAGGGAGATCCGGACCGGGGAATCACTCGGGACAAATCGGGGGCTGCGATCGTAAAGTACGAAGAGAAAATGACTTATGGTGCCTTTTCAGGTCCGGGCCGCATCCCTGGCATTCCGGAAATTTCAGGCACAATCGCTACAGTCTGCCCGATCCGCACGCCGATACCTTAGCTAGGTCCATTTTCCTGCGCGACGTGTCCGGCAGGAATCTTCGGAAGGGATGCCTCGGTGGGACTCCCAGATAGCGAAGGATACTCTGATGCGGATTCCATCCTGGAAAGCTCTGGTTCACGGCCTGCTCTGCGCGGCATTCTGTGGGTCAATCGCGACGTTCGGGGGCCCGGCGGCCGCTCAGGACGCGCTGCCTCCTCAAGGTGCCTACCCCCCCGGCTATGCGGCCGGGATGGAGGCGATGGCTGAGCCGATGCTCGGCCCGGGCATTTACGGCAGTGCCGAGGGGCCACCCCCCAACGCCTGGCCGGGGGTCAATCCCTACCCCGCCGGCAACTACGAACGGCTCGCGAACGAACGCGGGATCTGGGAGTACGAAGACAACCGGGACCAGCGCCGGAAGTACAAGTTCGGCATCGATTACATCCAGGGCTGGGGCGTGAAGCCTGGGCCGCAGGTGTTGATTGGCGATCCGAACGCCTATCTGCATGCCTACCCGACCGACGATGAGTTCGACATTCCGTTCACTCGTCTGACGAATGCCGATTACGGCGAGGCGCAGCCCTTTTCCTTTTGGCCGGCCCGGTTTACCAACTGGTTCGGCGACCTGTGCATGAACGGCATCCGGGCGAACTTTGGGTGGGAGATTTACGACCACCAGGAGTTCCAGGTCAGCGGGTTCGCCTTGTTCGAGGCGACCCAGCAGTTCACCAACTATGGTGGCGATCGCACGGCGGACGACATCGACCTCAACATCTTCCGGCTGCCGTTGTTCGACGGAACCGAGTTCGGGACCACAATCCCCTACGACAGCTTCCTCGACCTGCGGTACCGTCAGCAGGTCTATGGGATCGACTTCGACTACTGGTCTTCCCCCTTCTACGACTCGAAGAACTTCATGGTCCGCATGGAGTTGGGGGTGAAGTACCTGTACATCAAAGAACAGTTCCGGATGCAGGCGGGTGACAGTGGTCTCGACTACCAGTACAACGCCGAAGACGGAACCATCACTCCCGAGCCCCCTCCACTCCCCCTGTTCCCGGACGGAGCTCTGTTCAGCTTCATCGATCCGTTCGTCACCACCATCAATTCGCAAGTGACCAGCAACCTGGTGGGTCCCATGATTGGAGCCCGGGCCGACCTCGGCGGCGACAAGTTCAAGATCTGGGGTCAGGTGAAGTTTGGTGCCCTGGCCAACATGGAAACCTCGACTGTCTGGAGCCAGAACGTGCGGCCCCAGGTGCTGCAGTCGATCTACGGCCCTGGCCCCACCAGCAGCCGGACCCGCGAACACACCTACATCACCCCGGTGTTCCAGACTGGAATCAATGGCGAGTTCGGCTTCATGAGCTACCTCCCGATCATCAAGCAGATTCCGATCATCAACCTCTCGAAGTTCCGCCTCGGATACGACTACACCCTGATTGGTGCCCTCTCGCGGCCCGCCCAGGTGCTGCAGTACAACGTCGACGTGATCGACCTGAAGACCAAGCGGCAGAACTTCAGCATCAAGACCCTCAACTTCGGCCTGGGTTGGGACTTCTAAGCCCCGCCTGACCCACGGTTGCGGTTATACTCGACCGGGGGAGAGCTGTTTCACGACGGCTCTCCTCCGGCTGCGTTCTTTGACCACGGCCTTCCGCATGTCGCTTCCCGAACACCGGCCTCCCCTCTATCTCGACAGCCACGCCACCACCCTGCTCGATCCCCGGGTGCGGGAGGCGATGTGGCCCTGGCTACTGGTGCCGTGCAATGCCTCCAGTAACAGCCACCGTTATGGCTGGCGGGCGGCCGAGGGGGTCGAGCGGGCCCGGCAGCAGGTGGCCCGACTGCTGAATTGCGAACCGCACGAGCTGCTCTTCACCAGCGGAGCCACCGAGGCCAACAACCTGGCCCTCAAGGGCATTTTGCAGGCCCCCCGTGCCAAGGGGTGGGGCCTGGTGACCAGCCAGGTCGAACATCGGGCGATTCTCGATCCCGCCCGCCGCCTCGCCCGGCGGGGGACCGAGGTGGCGTTCGTCCCGGTCACCCCCCGCGGAGCCATCGACCTCGATCGGTTCCGCGACAGCCTGACTTCCCACACCCGGCTGGTCTCGCTGATCCTCGCCAACAATGAAGTGGGGACCATCAACCCGATTGCCGAGGCGGGGGCCATCTGCCGGGAACGGGGAATCTGGCTGCACTGCGACGCCTCGCAGGCGGTGGGGAAGATACCCCTCGACCTGCGGCAACTGCCGGTCGACCTGTTGAGCCTCTCGGCCCACAAGCTGCATGGTCCCCAGGGGGTGGGGGCGCTCTACGTTCGCCGCAGCGAACCCCGCCTGCCCCTCGAACCACTGTTCGATGGCGGAGGGCAAGAGCAGAGACTGCGCCCGGGAACCCTGCCGGTCCCGCTGATTGTGGGACTGGGGGCGGCCTGCGCAGTGTGCCGCGAGGATCAGCCCGAGGAAACCACCCGCCTGGCCCAACTGCGCGATCGGCTCTGGCAGGGGTTGGCACAGCGACTGGAGGGAATCCACCGGAATGGAGATTCCCAGCAGAGCCTGCCTGGCAATTTGAACGTGAGTTTCGAAGGCGTTCCCGGCGAGAGACTGCTGGCCGCGATGACCGAAATTGCAGTCAGTTCGGGGTCGGCGTGCAGTTCGGCCACTCCCGAGCCCAGCCATGTTCTGCGGGCGATGGGGGTTCCCGAGCGGCTGGCATTGGCGTCGCTGCGATTTGGCCTCAGCCGGTTCAACACCGGGGAAGAAATCGACTTCGCCACCGCATACGTGAGCGAGACGGTGCGGCAGTTGCGCGCCCACCCGGCGGGAACCGGGTGAGCTTCTGACACGGCAACCGGCTTGTGGCCGCGATGCGCGGCAGCCAGCCAGACCCCGCTGTGCCGCCGAAGAACCGATCGGGATCGGTTTCTCAGCCCTTGGGCAAAGCCTTCAAGGCCTCCAAAACCTGCTCATCGTGCCCGTCGACATTCACTTTCTTCCAGACCTTGGCGATCTTGCCCTGGGCGTCGATCAGGAAGGTCGACCGCTGGATGCCCATCGACTTCTTGCCATACATGTTCTTCTCGCGCCAGGCCCCAAATTTCTCGGCCACGGCGTGATCGGTGTCTGACAGCAGGGGGAAGTTCAGCTCGAACTTGGTGCTGAATTTCTGGTGGCTGGCGTTGTCGTCGGGACTGATGCCCAAGACCACCGCCCCCAGCTTTTCGAGCTGTTTGTGCTGATCGCGGAAGGCACACGCCTCGCGGGTACACCCGGGGGTGTCGTCCTTGGGATAGAAATAGACCACCACCGGCTGCCCCTTGAGGGCCGAGAGCTTGACCTTCTTGCCGTCGGTCGCAACCAGGTTGAAATCGGGAGCTTTGGAGCCCTCGGCAGGCCAGTCGGCAGCGGCTTCAGTCATGTCAGCACCTTCGGGAAATCGGGGCAGAAAAACGGCGGGCGAAATGCGCGGAATCTTAGGCCCGCTGCCGCCGCCGGCAAGTGCCGGCCCGATTCCCCCCTCCGGCCCTGCCCCCCGTGGAGATTTTCCCGGGAGAAACCGACAAGCTCGGTATATCTCGCAATCCTCACACAGACAGTCGCAGCAGCCTGCCTGCGCTATGGAAACGGCACAACCCCTCCATTTTTTCCAAGACTTCCTCTTTACCAGATCAAAAGTCTCCGATAAGTAGCCGCGGCTGCAGAGTCAACGCAGCCTCTTCCTTTTTTCGAGCGTGGTGCGTGAGGGCCCGCGTCGAGTGGCCCTTCCCCACGATTCCTCCGTGATAAAACAGGATCCGCGCATGCTTCCGATTGTGTCGCGTACCACTCTTTTGTTGTGCCTCGCCGGTTCGTCGTGGGTCATGGCCCGCCCCACCGGCAGCCTGCGTGCTGAAGAGGCCGCTCCCCCCGCCGTCATCGAGACCATCCAGGCGGCCGGCGCTCCGGTCGTCGAGGTGGATCCGTCGACTGCGCTCGAACAACTGCAACCCGAAGCCCCGGCACTGCCGGTGACGGTGGATTCGAACGCGCTCCCCTCCCCGGCCACCCCCGCCGCTGAGGAATCGGCGCTGCCCACCTTCGTCGCCCCTGAGGCCGAATTGGTGGGTGAAGTGCCGGTGATGGCCGAAACCCTCAACGCCGAGCTGGCTTCCACCGCGGCACCCGTCGCCGCTGCCGAGGAAATTGGCTACACCCCGGCCGACCAAAACCCGCCGGACCAACCTGAACCCCTGATCGTCGACATTCCGACCCCCGCGGAACTGCCCGTTTCCGAAATCGGTCTGCCGACCCCAGTGACGACCGAACCGGTCGTCGCGGCCCTGCCGGAAGCCCCGGCAGTGGAGATCGTGGAAGAATCGATTCCCGCCCTCGAAACCCCGTCCGAAGTGGTGGCCGAGGCGATTCCCGCCGCTTCCGTGGTGGTGGAAGAGACACTGCCGGAAGTGGCTGCGGTTCCTGCCGTCGAGACCCCTGCCGTCGAGACTCCGGTCGTCGAAACCCTCGTGGTCGAGACTCCGGTGACGGAGGCGGTCGTCGCGGCCCTGCCGGAAGCCCCGGCGGTGGAGATTGTGGAAGAGGCGATTCCCGCCGTCGAGACCCCGGCCGAAGTGGTGGCCGAGGCGATTCCCGCCGCTCCTGTGGTGGTGGAAGAGACACTGCCGGAAGTGGCTGCGGTTCCTGCTGTCGAGGTCCCTGCGGTTGAGACCCCTGCGGTCGAAACCGCCCCCGTCGAAACGGCGGCCGTCGAGCCGGTGGTCGATGCCCTGCCGGAAGCTCCGGCAGTGGAGATCGTGGAAGAATCGATTCCCGCCGTCGAAACCCCGGCCGAAGTGGTGGCCGAGTCGATTCCCGCCGCTCCTGCGGTGGTGGAAGAGACACTGCCGGAAGTGGCTGCGGTCCCTGAGGTTGAGGTCCCCGCGGTCGAGACCCCCCTGGTCGAAACCCCGGCGGTGGAATCAGTCGTCGAAGCAGTCCC
>CAIOTJ010000340.1 GCA_903861195.1 uncultured Planctomycetaceae bacterium
CCACACACCTCGTCACGGAGTTGGAAAGGAACGCTTTCTCACCAGAATACCCACCTTCGGACGGTGGCACTTCACTGACCTCCCATTCATGACACTCCAGGCACCAGGGGGGGGCCGCGAGTGACCTCCGATTACTGACACTTGGCCAATCAGCCATAAACCACATCCAGACCTCAACTCGCTGCGTCACTCGCAGCCCCGCCGAACAAAGGGTGGCCCCCTGTCAATCCCCCCCTGTCAATCCTCCCCTGGCGAATCTGTCGATCCAGGGCCTCTGCCAACCGTGCTCCGAGCACTGCACCGAACACTGTTGGCCCCGTTCTCTTTTCTGTCCTCGGGGGGATGACTGAACGCGGGGCCTCATCTTCAGACTCACCGCTCGGGGCTCTTCCACGGAGAGTTGTTCCGAGCTGCCAGGGCTTGCGCTGGTCAGGATTCGGGATTACCGGCCGAAGCAATCTGTGCAGGCACTGCCGCGATCGATTCTCTGGCTCCCAGAACACGCCGCAATCCCTCGCGTCCCTGGGGGGGCTCATTCTGCCAGGGAATGATGGCTGTTCGCTGGGCGAGTTCGCTGGTCACCTCGCGGATGTAGCGTTGCTCCGCCCGCTGCCGTTCGAGCAGTCGCGGATCGATCACCGCCAACGGTGTCAGGCTTTGATTGATCACCCACGCGAAGGGCTCGATCTCCGCACGCCGCAGATCCTGCTGCAACTGGGCGGCCTCATGCACCGGTGTGGCCTCGGGCAGGGTGACCAGCAGCACACGAGTGAACCGGGGGTCACGCAATCGCGGCAACAACTGCTCGACCGACTCGGGCATCTGGCTCGACTGACGTGTCACTTCCCGGTGATAGGCGAGGGCGGCATCCAGCAGCAGAATCGTGTGACCGGTCGGGGCCGTATCGAGAACGACGAACTGCTGGGTGCCCCCAGCCACCGCCTGCGCGAAGGCCCGGAAGACCGCGATCTCCTCCGTGCAGGGTGACCGCAGATCCTCTGCCAGCAGTTCACGCCCGGATGCATCGAGGCCGGCGCCGGCCGACTGCATCACCTCGGCCGTGTACTTCCGCGTCTCGACCTCGGGATCGATGCGACTCACCGTCAGGTGGGCCAGCTCTTCACCCGCCAGGGTCGCAAGCAGATGTGCCGCCGGATCGGTTGTGGACAGATGAACCCGCGCGCCCCGCTCGGCCAGCCCGACCGCCACTGCCGCCGCCACGGTGGTCTTGCCAACCCCTCCCTTCCCCATCGCCAGGATCACCCCATGGCCTGGTTCGGCGAGTTCTTCGAGCAAATCTCCCAAGGTGGCCAGCTTGGGAGACGCGCCCTCTCCGATCAGCCCCAATGGCACCAAGGTCTCTGTCTGGCCGAACCGCCGGAGCGATTCAACACCCAGCACTCCATTGGCCAGAAACGGAACCAACGACCGGGGCAGCCCGCGCAGGAACTCTGGCAGAGTTTCGAGCGCCCGTTCACAGCGTCGCTGCATCGCCACGGCGATCGGGTCCGCGGGACCGGCTGCCTGAAAGACTCCGTTCACCACGAGGTGCTGATTCCTGATGCCCAGTCCGACCAATTCCTGACCCGTCCGTCCCGCCTCGCGCAGCGCCGTCTGCTCGGGCCGAGTCACCAGAATCAAGGTGGTCGACTGCGGATCTCCCAGGGCCCGCACCGTATCCAGGTACAACTGCTGCTGCGTCTGCAGTCCCGCCAGGGGTCCCAGGCACGAGGTGCCCGTCGTGTTGGTCTGCATGAAACCCGACCAGGCTGACGGCAAAGTCAACAGCCGCAAGGTGTGACCTGTCGGGGCCGTGTCGAACAACACATGGTCAAACCCGGCCGTTTCCTGCGGGTTGCCCAACAGCTTCGAGAACTCATCGAAGGTCGCGATTTCCAGGGTGCAGGATCCCGAAAACTGCTCCTCCATGCTGGCCACGGCGGCCGGGGGCAACAGCGTGCGATACGGTCCAATCATCCGTTCCCGGTACTCGGCGGCAATCGCCTGCGGATCCAGGTTCATGGCGAACAGATTGGGAACCGCAGCCACCGCGGTCGGGTGATTGCTCAACCTCGTCTGCAGCACTTCATCAAGATTCGAAGCCGGATCGGTCGAGACCAGCAACACCCGCTTCCCGGCATCGGCCAACCGCACCGCCGTGGCACAGGCGACCGACGTCTTGCCCACCCCCCCTTTACCCGTGAAAAACAGGTTGCGGGTTGGCGACTCCAGAAATGTCCACATCGTGCTCTCCAGACACCGGGCTACACTGTTCAGCAGGTTCGACTTCCATCGCAGCATTCGCCCGTTGGTTCGACCACCGGCAAAACCGACGGTGCCGCAGCCACCCCCACCCACAGATTCAGCATCTCGCGGGAAGGATACCCCCGCTGACTCACCACCCGGCCATCCACCACAACGACCGGCAGGCAGTCGGTTCCGTGGGCACTTAGCAAACCATGGATCTCGCGGTTCCTGGCGAACTCGGCCGGCTGCTGCGCCAGATTGAACCGCTCGACCTCGTGCCCCTGCCCGCGCAGCCACTCCAGATCGGCCGCAAACCGCGGCAAGACGGGGTCGACCTGTGGTCCGCAGACCCCCGTCGAACAACACATCGGCTTGTCGAACACCTGAATCCGCTTCATCGGCGCTCCTCGGTCCAATCCTGGGCTTACACCACACTGGCTTTGAACCATCGCCCCGGTCGACAGGCTCACTCCAGACTCGCACTCCTGCAGCAGCCGGCCCTCAGCTTTCGGCCTTGGCCGCGGCCGGCTCACAAACCACTTGATGCCTCACCCTGCAGTCACATCACCGCGGCCAGAGACACACCCTGCCCGTGTGTAAAGTACCACCGTAGCGAATCCCAGGAAGGCTTGATCTCGGGGAATCATTTGAACTGCACGATCACTGCTCTCTTCATTTTACTGGTCCCATGACAGATTCCAAAGTGTGGCGAAATCGAAACCGGCGGTGGGGAGTTCGGCGACCCGGAAAACAACCTGGAGCAACGCGGGAAAACACTTGACCTCGACAGACCTCGGCGAACGGAGGCCGCCAGAATCAGGGATTCACCGACACAGTTTGGCCCCTTCGGGAACCATCAGAGCGGGACAGATTCGCTGGGGATCGCAATCCCGTCTTCGAAGGCCCCCCAGGACTGCTCGGGAACTGCGTGCCCCCGCACTGGGGACCTGTGAGGGTCCGACCTGGGACCGACATGAGGCCGCCCTTCGACCTGCGACCTGGCGACCACAATGACCGTTCGGAATTCGGGGACAGGAGTCATGTGGTGACCTGCGACCTGGCGACTGTGCGACCTGCGACCGACCTGTGCGACCGACCTGGGGCCACCCCTTGTTGGGACCGGCGACCTGTGTGGGCGACCTGGGGCCACCCCTTGTTTGTTCCGACCTGTGTTCGACCTGGGGCCACCCCTTGTTTGTTCGACCTGGGGCCACCCCTTGTTGGGCGACCTAGTTTGGGCGACCTGGGGCCACCCCTTGTTGGGACCGGCGACCTGTGTGTGAAGCCGGGGCCACCCTTGAAGGTGTGAAGCCGGGGCCACCCTGTGAAGCCGGGGCCACCCTTGAAGGAAGCCGGGGCCACCCTTTGTTTTGACTGGCCTGACAATTTGCGTGTGGACCCACAGCAAGGGGAAGCACAGCGAAGCACAGGAAGCACAGGGCCACCCTTTGTTTGTCAGGCCGCTCAAGTTGATTCGGCACACTCGCGGATTCCATCCCCGTTCCACCGTCGTCGCTGGCTGGGGCTTGGCTGCGCCTCATCTCGATTCGGCAACTGCCCGCTAAAACGCCTGATGCAGGCGGGTTGACAAGATTCGTCGCGCAGCGTCTACGCAGCCGAGTTCGATTGGCGATCTCAGAAAAAGCCCCCTCGCCCGGCTCAACGCTTCACTTCGCCTCGGGGGAACGCTCGCCCGAGGTCTTGCCGAAGATTTCCCGGCTGAGGGCGATGCCCTGGATCCAACGTTGCCCGCGCTTGACCGCCTCGGCCTCCAAAGCGGCGGGTCGACCGATCGCCCGCCGCAGGCCGCCCCGTTTGGTGTGGAAGCTCGCCACCAGTTTCAGCCAGCCCTCTCCCGCAACCCCCAACTGTTGCAGGATCGGAGGTTCTTCGGCCGGGATCCGGCCCACCTTCCCGGCTTGCACTTGCC
>CAIOTJ010000341.1 GCA_903861195.1 uncultured Planctomycetaceae bacterium
CGGTTGGATCACCTCCTTTCTAAGGATTTGATTGAACTACCAAAACCAGACCCATCCGTCGCTTACTTCCAGCTCTCCAACCAATGCATACATCCCCGGCCCGAGCTTCGCTCGGGTCGGGTTTTTTTACGCCCCGTATTCCGCCACATCGGCCCAGGGCCCGCATCCGGGGGATCCTCTCGCGGGGCCGTACTCCACGCTCATCCTGCCACCCAGGCGAGTGCTCCCGCCCCAAGCTGCTTCCAGTCCAGTCTGGACAGGTGCTGCCACCCGGTCTCAGGCTCCCAGGCTTCCCGTGGATGGGGTAGTGTCCAGCGGGTCGGTCAGGGTCGGTCAGGGTCGGAATGTCGCTGGCAAGGGGGTCGGTCAACCCACACGACTGACTCACCGCTCCAAGGCTCGCTCTTCCGCGGCGATCTCCGCCCGCCGCCCTGCCGACAACTCCCCCTGTGGCGGGCCCCTGAAGTGTTTTCGCTTCCAGACCCACCAATATCCCGCCAAGAGAAACACCGTCCCCGGAATCACCCACCGGCCAATCTCGTTTGGCGGTTGCACCCCAATTCCAATCAGCCCCACCCCCGCCACGAGGCAGACAAATCCCAATGGGCGGTAGAGCGGGCCGATGCTCCAGGGCCCCATCACCCTCCAACTGCCGCCATAAGCCCGCAGCCCCGCCAGCGTCGGCATCAAATACGACACATACACAAACACCACCGCCACGGCGGTAATCGCCAGATAGGGGATCACCGCCGTAATCAGCACCGAGACCAGGGCCGCGACCCAGATCGCCACGGCGGGAGTGCGGAACCGTCGCGATACGTGCCGCAACCAGGGTGATCGCGGCAACCCCCCATCCCGCGCGAACGCAAACACCATCCGCGAGGTGCTGGTGAGCGCCGCGAGACCACACAGGTATTGAGCCAGACAAATTCCCCCCAGCAAGCCGAACCGCAACCAGCCAGGCAGCCGCTGCTCCAGAATCCAGAAAAACGCATTCGATCCCTGCTGCACCGCCGCCTCCATATCCGGAATCGCCAGGATCACCGCAATCAGCATCACCCACCCCATCAACCCCGATACCAGCACCGATTGCACGATTCCGCGGGGGACCGCCGTGGCGGCTCCGACGGTCTCTTCGGCGGCATGGGCCGAGGCGTCGAAGCCGGTGATGGTATAGGCCGGCAGCAACAGCCCCAGGGCGAACGCCCAGCCAAGGCTCTCGGTGCGCGGCCAGACCGCCGCCGATTCCGGTTGCCCGGTCACATTGACCAGCGTGATGAGCCGCGACCAGTCGAATTCACCCGCGCTGGCGAGCAGAGCCAGTGTCAGCAACACCGAAACCACCAGGATGAGATACCCGCTGAAGTCGGTCAGTCGAGTGGTCAGTTCAATTCCGCGATGATTGAACAGGGCGTGGGAGGCGGTCATGAGGGCCACAGCCAGGAATTGCCAGGCCAGCCAGGTCCCCCCTTCGCCCGAACCCAGCAACCAGGCCTTCACCGGTGCATCTCCCACCAGGAAACCCAGCAGCTCCCCGATCCGGGCGGCATCGAGACCCAGCAGGGGAGCGAACGCCGCGAGGGTGAATTGCACCGTCGCCACATTGATCGCGGCAATCACCAGAATCAGCCCAATGAGGTTGATCCACGCCGTGGCCCAGCCCCAGCCGCGCCCCCCCAGCAGCGAGCTCCAGTGGTACAACCCCCCGGCGGTGGGAAACGCCGAGGCGACCTGGGCCATGGTGGCGGCGAACGCCAATGCGATCAGGCTCATCAGCGGCCAACCCAACCCCACGCTGGCCCCGCCCACACTGCACAGCCCGACCGGAAACGACGTAATTCCCCCGGCCAGAATGCAGATGATCGACAGCGAGATGGCGTAGTTGGAAAACCCGCTCATCCGCCGTTTCAGTTCCTGGGAATAACCCAGCCGGTGCAGCAGCTCGCGGTCCTGATCCAGTGACGCGGGTGGGGGATCCGGGGAGGTGGCCACGAGACGGTCCTGGAAAAGAAAGACGAGCGGGTTCCCGGTGCGAGGCGGCAGCAGTGTCGCGGTTCCCCGACGTTCCGGCAATCGAGGAGCAGAGGGGCGGGAACGAGGGCTGCCATTCCCCGGCCGTACGGCTCAGAGAGGGGGCAGGTCCGCCAACCAGGCTTCTGCTGTCGGACTCAGTCGGTAGAGCCGGGATTTGCGGGCGGGGTTGGCCAGCTCCAGGAATCCCTCCGCCACCCAGC
>CAIOTJ010000342.1 GCA_903861195.1 uncultured Planctomycetaceae bacterium
ACAATTTTTGAAAACCGCCCCGATACCGACCGGCCGCGAAGCTGTTGGCGACAACACCCGCAGACGCTTGAAAAAAGGGTGGTCCTCGCCGTCCATCCCAACGGCACGCTGGAAGCCATCCCCTTCAGGGATGAATTGAACCCTGGACCCGCAACCCAGGGTAGCCGCTGCGCAGCGAACCCTGGGCTATCCAAGAATGTCCCTTCAGGACATGGCTGGAATCATTGTTGTGTTCGGGAGGATGGCGGAAAGTCCGTTGACACAGCTGTCATTGACGGGGCTCTTCGGCCCCGCGACGGATGAAGATGATCGGCGGATGTCGCGCTCCAGCGTCAAGTCCCGCCAAATGTTTCGAAATGAGGGCCATTGATTACGGCTCGAGCCCTGAGATCGTCCGTCGCGGGGAGACTCTCGTGGAAAGGACCTGCCGCAGGGGTTGAGATTCGTTTCTGGGCTCCCCTCATGGGAGGGCGAACAACGGGTGACCGCGGCCATGTATCGCTGAAACCCCACGCCGTATCAGCCCGCCGCGAATTGGCCAATTCCCCATGACCAACATCCAGAAGACTTCTTGCAGTCACATCCGCAGGCCCTTTCCGTCCAGGGTGGCGTCGCCCTCCCCAACCCAAAGCGCGGCACACCCCAAAGATGCGTGATCGCTTCACCGGGGCAGCCAGGCCTCGATCCATTGGGACCCCTGCAGCGACATCATCACCCCCAGCAAAATGCAGTTGCAGACCACCAGAAACCAGAACTCCCACTGGAAGGCACGCTTCGAGCATTTGTGACGCAAGATGTGCTGGGCAGCGAGCGCCCCCGGCCAGCCACCCGCGAAGGCCAGCAGTTGCAGGGTTCTTTCGGGAACCCTCCACGCCTTTTGCTGGGCCGCCGACTTGTCGTGGGCATAGAACAGATAGGTCCCGACACTCATTCCGGAATACAGCATCGTGATCTCTGGAGGGAACCTGCCGATCACGGTCAGTCCGGTGATCGCCGCGGCAAAAGACACAACGAACACCAACGCGGCGGGAGGGGCCTGGGAGTCGCGCGACTGCGAACCGGTTGCAGTTCGCTGCGGGGCCGCCCCGCTGAATTCCAGCCGGACGGCACGCGTCGCACGCAGACGTCCCTGGGAATCACGTATCAGTTCATACGACACACGCTCATTCACCTGGGGTGACGGCTGGTTGGGTTCGATGTCGCGAATGTGCACGAACACATCAGGCTCCCCCGCATCGGGAGTGATGAAGCCATAACCGTTTTCGGGTTTCCAGGTGCAGATCAGGCCCAGATGCGGCATGAGAGAAATCCAGTGATTCCGCGATGTTCCGGGAGCTCCCGGCTTCCCCGATTATCCCGTGTCGACTCTCTCAGGGAAAGCACAAATCGCGGCGACCAACGCACCAACGACAGACGCATCGAAATGAGTTGATCTTCCGCCGTGTCCCGCTTGTGACCAGTCACTCCCCAGCCCGTCCGAACTTCGAATCGAAGCCGTTGGGGACGCATCAGGGACCCGGTCTGGAATTCGCCCTGTCCAGCGCCATCATCTCCAACATCCGATGGCGCCTGGGGCCATCCATGCTTTGAAACCCAGCCCGGCATCGGCCGTCCATGAATCGGTCGATTCGCCATCAACATCGTCAAAAAACGCCTTGCCACTGCTGTCGCATGCTCTTTCGCAATCGGATTGCCCTCTCGAATCACAATACGTTTGGGGTACATTCCGCGATCGCGGACATCACCCCCGCCGACAAGCGGCCAGGTCTGGAACAGGTCCTCTTTCAGGATCGTGATCGCACGCGGAAGGAGGCCCGGCGCCAATGCCGGGTCGTCCGCCCACCGGTCGGCCTCCACACCGAAGTTGCGGGATGGCTCCCAACAGGTGACAACCTGTCACGTCTTGGGCGGAGGATACGGCTCTGCAGACTTGCACCCGGAGCGCCGTCTCGACGGCCAAGTCCGAAGCTCCGGGCGGTCTCGTGACCGCCCGGCTTCCTCGGGTTCGGGATTGGCAGCCAAGCTTCACACCTTCGCGGCACGGTGCCGCGAGTTTTCGACAGAGTGTGCCCGGGGCCATCTATTGTTGAAACCCAGCCCGGCACCGGTACTCCGCAAATCGGTCCGATCCACCATGACCATCATGCCGAAGACGTCTGGCAACCACTGCCGCCCGCTCTTCCAGCACGGGGTGACTCTTCCCATCCCGTGGAACGGTCGGCCCGTTGGGCCTGACGGATGCGGTTGGGATTGCCCGCCACCAGGGCCTGCGACTCTGGCTGGGGGAACGGCTGGCCCGTTGGGACGGGCGACGGCCCGTTTGGGCCGGGAAATCGCCAACGGTGAAAACCCCGAGAGGCCCAACAATGAGCCACCGGGGCCAGCCATTATGGAACCCCTGTGCCGCACCGCTCGGCAGCGGAAGGGTCGATACGCCATCACCATCATCGAGAAAACGACTTACAGCCATTGCCTCAGGTTCTTCCAACAAGGGGTGGCCCCCTCCCAACTCTAACAAGAAGTGGCCCCCTCCCATCTCCGATGGAGAAGGGATCTTGTTTCTGTTCGACCCCGTTCTCTCGGCGGCCCAACGGCACGCTTGTCTTTCGATGCAAGTCCAGCGGAGTGGACACAGAGGTCCGCCCCCCCGCCACCCGGTTGGTGGGCCCTTGCGGATGGTGTTTTTGGGTTGGTTGTCCCGCGGAGGGCTGGGATGAGAGCGCCTCAAACGGGCCTCCGTCCTCTCGATCCCGCCACGCGGTGTGAAATTGTCGCCAGGTCTTCC
The DNA here is from genome assembly GCA_903861195.1 of uncultured Planctomycetaceae bacterium. Taxonomy (GTDB): domain Bacteria; phylum Planctomycetota; class Planctomycetia; order Planctomycetales; family Planctomycetaceae; genus UBA10511. The sequence goes on from CAIOTJ010000342.1 coordinate 2,786, forward strand.
CCACGATCTGGACAAACAAGTCAGGCTGGACAAACACGTCAGGAAGTGGGCGTGGTCGATTGCGTAGTGTTCATAATGCCATTTTTGGTGAGCTTTTTGTCTGCCTTTGAACAAGCGGCAACGACTCACTGGCAGAGCCCAGTTTCACCGTCGCCCCTCCGATACACCGCAGCCATCACCCCACCCCTCTTCGAACTCACCTTGGGGCATTTCCCCCCGGAATGCTAAAGTCCCCAACTACGCCAGACCGGGCTACCGGCTGGTTGCGGAAGGACCCCATTCCAGATCCCCTCGGTCAGACTCATGGACGAGACTTCGACTCCGGTCGCTGACGCCGCCGGCCGTTCCCCGCTGCTCGCCGCGGATCGCCGCGCCCCAGGGGGGCTGCCGACGGCGGAGCCTTACCGCGGGATTGGGAATTGGCTGCGAACCTGCCTCGATGCGTCTGCCGCCCAGTGGATCTGGTTTTTCGTGATCCTGGGAGTCGGTCTGCGATTGACCCGGTTCCTGCTGCCGTTCCCCCTCTGGTGCGACGAGTACCAGCTTTCGGAAAACTTGCTCGATCGGGATTTCACGGGGCTGCTCAGTCCGCTCCGCAACAACCAGGTCGCTCCGGTTGGGTTCCTGTGGGCCGAAAAGGCCAGCACGCTACTGTTTGGCTTCCGCGAATGGTCGCTGCGGCTGTTTCCCCTCGTGTGCGGCATCGCGGGGCTGTTCGTGATGCGGCGGCTGGCGATCCGGTTGTTGACCGGGCCCGCCCAGATCATCGCGGTCGCGGTGCTGGCGGTCTCGTACTACCCGATCCGTCTCGCGGCCGAGGTGAAGCCGTACGCGGGCGATCTGCTGTGCGCCCTGACGATCCTGCTGTGTCTCGTGGAATGGTACCACGATGCCCGCCGGTCGCGCTGGCTGTGGGTTCTGGCCGCTCTGATCGGTCCAATGCTCTGGTTCTCGTTCCCCGCGGTGTTTGCGGGGGGGGCGGCCAGTTTCGCCCTGGCCGCGGTCCTCTGGCAGGACTGGCGGTCGGGTCAGGCCCCCAACCGGGGGACGCTGGCGGCGGCGGCGGGCTTTCATCTGCTGCTGCTGGCGGGCTTCGGCTCGGTCCTCGCGCTGAACGCCGCCCAGCAATACCAGGCGACCGCCAGCGACATGACCGCCTGCTGGGCCGAGCATTTCCCCCCCATCACCCGTCCGGCCGCCCTGATTCCCTGGCTGCTCGATGCCCATACGGGAGTGATCTTCGCCTACCCGCTGGGGGCCGAGCATGGGGGGAGCATTCTGACCGCGCTGGGCTGCCTGCTGGGGGCGGTGCATACCTGGCGCATGGGCCGGCGGTGGTGGCTGGCGTGGGGAGCCGGGGCGTTCGCCCTCACCTTCGCGGCGGCGGCGTTGCACCGCTATCCCTACGGCGGTCACGCCCGGTTGGCACAGCACCTGGTCCCGGCCATTCTGCTGACGCTGGCCGTGGGAGTGGGAGCGCTGATCGAGGCACTGAGATCGGTCGAGTTCCGGCGGGTGGCCTTCGGGGCGGCGATTGCCGGTTGTCTGCTGGTGGCGGTGGGGACCACCCTGCGCGACGTCGCCCGGCCGTTCAAATCACGGACCGACAGCGTGCACCAGGGATTCGCCCGCTGGTTCTGGAACGCGAACCCCGACGTGGTCACGCTGTGCGTGGCGGACGATTTGGGCGAAGAGTTCTATCGCGATATCCACTGGTCTCCCTACCGCTGCTATCGCGAGATCTATCGCCAGCGCAAGCTGTCGCCCGAGGCGGCCCGGCAGGTGGTGGCCGAGGGGACCTTGCCCCTGCGCTGCGTGGTGTTTCATTCGCATTCCTCCCCGTGTGACCGCCTGGCCCTGAACCGCTGGCTGGAGGGTCTGGGGCAGCGATACACTCTCGTCGGCAGTCTGCAGCACCAGGTGCGGCTGGCTGACGGGGCCTACGACTCCGAAAGCTACCGCCGCCTCTGCTACGACGTCTACGAGTTCGTTCCACGGCAACCCGGCTCGGCCGAACCGCCACGAGACATGCCCCTCGCCGCCGATCTTCCCGAGACCATCCGCCGCTGACGTGCGGCGGTAATCTCCACCACTTCGACCATCTCCTCCGCCGATCTCCATGCTCGACCTGCTGCTGCAACTCAAAGACATGATCCTGCACTTCGATGTCTATCTCGAAGAGTGGATCCGGCAGCTGGGCCCCTGGATATATGTGCTGATGTTCATGGTGATCTTTTGCGAGACCGGCCTGGTGGTGACACCGTTCCTGCCGGGAGACTCGCTGCTGTTCGCCCTGGGGGCCTATGCCGCCAAGGGGGCGCTCAGCCTGCCGGTGCTTTTGGTCTCGCTGATCATCGCGGCCATTCTGGGGGACACCCTCAACTACTGGATCGGGGCGTGGCTGGGCCCGCGGATCTTCCGCGGAGAGAAAATCCGGTTCCTGAATCCCAAGCATCTCGAACGGACGCACGAGTTCTTCGAGCGGTACGGCGGCAAGACCATTATCCTCGCCCGCTTCGCCCCGATCGTGCGGACGTTTGCTCCGTTCGTCGCTGGGATGGGGCATATGACCTATCGCCGGTTCATGGCGTACAACGTCATCGGCGGCACCATCTGGATCACCCTGTTCCTGTTCGCCGGTTACTGGTTCGGTAACCTGCCCGCCGTGCAGAAGAACTTCAAGTTGGTCATCCTGGGGATCATCTTCGTCTCGATTCTGCCGGGGGTCTTCGAGTTCTGGCGCGAACGCCGGCGGCTCAAGGAAATCGCCGCGCGCGAAGGCCAATCCGAACCCCCCGCCTGATTCGCACCGGCGGCCCAAATTGTCACCGGCCGGGTTCGAATGGCCGACCGTCCTGTCGCACCGTTGCGAACGCCCGGCGGTTGCCGCGCTGATCGACTCCCCCCCACAGGTCCGATATACTCCAAATCAGTGATGCGTTGAGTCTGGTCCTGTTCGTGCCGTTGGAGTGAGCTGCCGATGCCTTCGGTTCCCCCCACCCCCCGCCGCTCTCCCCACTTTCCCCTCGATCGGCGGAGTTTTCTGGTCGCCGGGGGATTGTCGTATCTGGGGACGAATCTGGCGGCTCCCGTGCTGGCGGCTCCACGCCTGGCGGGGAACCGGACGGCCAAGTCGGCGATTCTGATCTTTCTGTCGGGTGGGGCCTCGCACATCGACACCTGGGACATGAAGCCCCGGGCGCCCGCCGAGTACCGCGGCACGTTCCAGCCGATCCAGACCAACAGCCCCGGGATCGAGCTGTGCGAGCACCTGCCGCTGACGGCCCAGCAGGCGCATCGCCTGGCGATTGTGCGTTCGGTGGGGGACCATGGCCGGGGGACCGGCGACCATCACGCCGGGTATTACTACAACCTGACGGGGCACGCTCCCGACCAGACGTTTCACCGGCTGCTCAACGCCCGCACGCCGTATCCCGACGACTGGCCATCGGTTGCGTCGGTGGTGTCGTCGAAGCGGCCGCCGCATCCGAGTCTGCCCTCGGCCATCACCCTGCCGCAGAAGGAAGGGGCTCCCGAGTACACCCGTCCGGGGCAGTTCGCCGCCCGGTTGGGAATTGAGTACGACCCGCTGTTCGTCGATGGCTCGCGCGAGGCCCCGCTGCAGTTCGCCACCCCGGCCCTCGCCTTGCAGGGAGATCTCTCGCCGCAACGGATGCTGCACCGCCGAACCTTGCTGGAACAGGTCGACCTGGCGCAGCGCCGGGCCGAGACGCGGGGCGAACTGGGGAACTACAGCAAGCACCAGTCGAAGGCGTTTTCGCTGTTGACGTCGCCGTCGACCAAGAGCGCTTTCGATCTTGCGGCCGAGCCCGAGGCGCTGCGCGAGCGGTATTCGACCGGCATCATGGGGATGTCGCTGCTGTTGGCCCGGCGGCTGGTCGAGGCGGGGGTGCCATTCATCACGGTCTTCTACAAGGCGAACAAAGAGCTCGACAGTCTCTGCAAGAGTGGCGGGGGCTGGGACACGCACGGCAACAACTTCAACTGCCTGAGCGACCGGCTGCTGCCCGAGTTCGACCGCCCCTACAGCACGCTGCTGGAAGATCTGGCCGAGCGGGGGCTGCTGGACGAGACGCTGGTGATTGTGACCAGCGAGATGGGGCGCAAGCCGAAGATTGGCGATCCCCGCTCGGGGGGCCCGAACGGGGCGGGGCGCGACCACTGGACCGCCTGTCAGTCGGTGTTGCTGGCGGGTGGGGGCATTCGGGGCGGCCAGGCGTACGGCTCCAGCGACCGGTATGCCGAGTTCCCCGCCGACCGTCCTTGCAGTCCCGCCGAGATCGCCCACACCATCTACCACAGCTTGGGAATCGAAGACCTCACCGCCTACGACCGGCAGAACCGGCCGTTCAGCCTGGTCGAATCGAGTGGGCCGCTGTTGGAGTTGTTTTGAGGACCGGCGACGGAATTCTCGGGATCGATCGTGTCCGGGATTCGATGAGCAATCGCGCGGAATGACCTGAAAAACAAGTGCCTGCTCGTGGCGCGGGCCCCAGGACCAAGTGGCGATCAGGGTCATCGTGTTGGCACCGCACGGACCTCGGCCTTCGCCGGAAACCTGTGGGCAACCGACCGCCTACCTCGCAGAGGTTACTTCTCTCAGCCCCGGGTTACCGCCTCCGCGGCTACCCGGGGAACGCGATCCCCAAGAGGAGCTGAACCCTGAAAGTGGTTCCTTTCGTTGTGCGTCGGTTGAAGGATCGATCCGCGTTGGTCAGACAGCGATGGAAAGCAATCCTTACAGGATAGAGATCGTGACGGGGATGACTACCTGGGGTAGTCGCCTGCGCGACAACCCCAGGCTGAGGGAAGTATCCCCTACGGGGAATTGTTTGGATGGGTGAGGTGGTTGGTGGGGCGAACTGGAAGAGCACGCGACAGAAGCACGGAATCGATTGTCACTGTGATTCGATGAACAATCACGTTGAATGCACTGAAAACTGTGGGAATGATTTCGGCGAGTACCCCAAGCCGATTTCTGTTGTTCCACTGCCCATCGGAATCGGCAAGCCCGCTTCATCCCACGCGGAATCATCACCGGCTCCAGCGCGCACCGACCTCCGCCGATGCCGTTCCCTGAAGGGGAACTCTTCCATAGCCCAGGGTTGACGCGCAGCGACTACCCTGGGTAGGGGACATCCGTTAGGTGCCTGAACCCTGAAAGAGTTCGCTTGATCCGGCGATTGGGGAAATCGGCTGTTTTTGTCGGTTTAGACGTAGTTTAGACACAGGAATTGATTGGTCGAAATCGGCCTGCGGTTCATCACTACGGCACGCTTCCAAGCCATCCCCTACAGGGATGAATCGAGACCTGGATTCCCAACCCAGGGTAGCCGCTGCGCGGCGAACCCTGGGCTATGAAAGCATGTCCCTTCAGGACATGGCTGGGATCGAAGTTGTTTTCAGAGGGATGGCGGAATGCCCTTTGTCATGGACGGGGCTCTGATATCCGGCGACAAGAGGAACATGACCGGAAGATGTCGTGATCCTTCGGCAAATCACACACCGCATGGTCCGGAAGGAAGGCGATGGATTGCAGCCCGCACCTTGAGTGACAAGGTCCACTCGGCGGAACCTACTCGTCCGTCGGGACCAGCGTTGGTTCTTCGGCGATCAGGGGCCAGGCGAGGATGAAGGTGGCCCCTTCGCCG
>CAIOTJ010000343.1 GCA_903861195.1 uncultured Planctomycetaceae bacterium
ACCCCTCCTCCCCGGACCACCTGGAACGATCCCTCTTTCTGCGAATCATCATCGAACTTGCTGGCGTCGGTCTCTCCCTTGGCCCGGGCGGCGACATCCTTCGCCAGCACGCCCCCCTGGTTGCGGGGGTCGAGAAACGCCTTGTCGATTTCTTCTCCTTCGAGAATGCCGTCGCCATTCACATCCCCCCGTTCAAACTTCTTCCAGAAGGCGTCGGGAATGGGGGCTTCCTTGTTCATGCGGCTGTTGCGGACTTCATCGCGGGTGATCTTGCCGTCGCCATTCGCGTCGGCCTGCGCACGCCACTGGTACGAGATGCCGCTGCTTTCGACCGAGACATAGACCAGGTCGTCCAGCACCACCGGGGTCGTCTTGATGTTCCGGCAGAAGAGCTCGCTGGCCCACAGCCGCTTGCCATTGGTGATGTCGTACCCCAACAGCCGGCCCGTTCCCGCCACCACCAGCTGCGGTCCCTGCTTCGTCTGGGCGATCACGGGGTGCGAGTAACTGACCGCCATGTCCCCCCGGTCATCCTGCCACAGGATCCGCCCCGTTTTGCGGTCGAAGGCGTAGAGGGCCGGGCTGAGGTCGTCGTCCTGGCAGAAGAACAGCGTTTCCCCGTGCAGCACGGGAGACATCCCGGGACCCCAGTCGAAAATGAAGAAGGGCTCGGGCAGCACCTGCTTCCAGACCAGGTCCCCCGTTTTGGCGTCGAGGGCCGCCACCCCCAGCCGGGTGAAGTAGACATACACCCGCTCGGCATCGGCGACCGGGGTGGCCGAGGCGTAGCTGTTGGTCTCGTGCGTGGACGGCAGCGGATCGGCCCCCGCGGGGAAGGGATGCCGCCAGAGTTCCTTGCCGGTCGCCGCATCGAAGGCGAACACCACGAACTTCTGCTCGGGACCTTTTTCGCCCGCCATGGCCGTGGTGAAGACCCGACCGGCCGCCACCACGGGGGAGCCGATCCCTTCCCCCACCTCATGCATCCAGCCGACGTTTTGCGTGGCCGAGAATTCGACCGGCAGTTTTTTGGTCGAGGTCGAGATCCCGGTCGAGTTGGGTCCGCGGAACTGCGGCCAGTCTTCTCCCCGGGCCGGGGCAGGGGGGGATACGAGGCTGGCGGCCAACAGCAAGAGCGGAAGCAGACGGGTGGGCATGACGGGTTCTCCAGGGGGAACGCACCAGCGCAAGTTTGCGCGGGTCTGCGGAATGTAAGACATGCCCGCGCGGGGAACAATTCCCCCGTGACCTTGCGGTCCCGGGGTAGGGCTGGGCAGAATGACGCCTTGATGAGGCCGAGCCTTCGGTCCACATCCGGTTGGTTGCCTCTGGTCCCCCGTCTCGCCCCGCACAGGGAAATGCCATGTCGCTCAAGAAACCTGTGGTCTCTCGTTCCAGCCGTCGCCAGTTTCTGGCGCAGTCGGCGGTCGCCGCGTCGTCGCTGCTGGCGGCTCCCGCCATCGTGCGGGGAACCAATCTTAACGAGAAGCTGAACATCGCCATCATCGGCTGTGGCGGCCGGGGGGCGGCGAATCTGGCGGGGGTTTCGGGGGAAAACATTGTCGCCCTGTGTGACGTGAACGATGCGGCGGTGGCCGCGGCCGCGCAGAAGCACCCGAACGCGAAGAAATTCGCGGACTTCCGGGACGTGTACGACCAATCCCGCGACTTCGACGCGGTCGTGGTGAGCACCTGCGAGCACACCCATGCGTTCGCCACGCTTCCCGCGCTGCAGTTGGGGAAGCATGTCTACTGCGAAAAGCCCCTCACCCACAGCGTCTACGAGGCCCGCGTAATTCGCGAGGCGGCCGCCCGGGCCAAGGTCGCGACCCAGATGGGGACGCAGATCCATGCCGAAGACAACTACCGCCGGGTGGTCGAACTGGTGCAGTCGGGAGCGATCGGCCCGATTCGTGAAGCGCATGTCTGGGTTTCGCGGGCCTGGGGTTGGCAGCCGAACGCGGAAGAGGCGAAGCGGCATGGCGACATCGTTACGCTGCGCGAGCGTCCGTCCGAGACGCAGCCGGTGCCGAGCGGCCTGCACTGGGATCTCTGGCTCGGCCCCGCACCCGCCCGACCGTTCCACAGCACCTATGTGCCCGGTCCCAAGTGGTACCGCTGGTGGGACTTTGGCAACGGCACGATGTCGGACCTGGGGAGTCACTGGATCGATCTTCCCTTCTGGGCGCTCAACCTGAAAGCGCCCTTATCGATCGAAGCGAAGGGGCCGCCGGTGCATCCGGAACTGGCCCCGGCGTCGATGCAGGTGACCTACCAGTACGGCTCGCGGGGGGCGATGCCGCCGGTGTCGCTCACCTGGTACCAGGGGACGAACAAGCCCGAGCGGTGGACGGCGGGCGAGATTCCGCAGTGGGGGAATGGGGTGTTGTTCGTGGGGGATGACGGGATGATTCTCTCGGACTACTCCAAGCATGTGCTGTTGCCGGAAAAGAAATTCGCCGAATTCGTGCGGCCGGCCCCGAGCATTCCGAAGTCGCTCGGGCACTATGCCGAGTGGATCCACGCCTGCAAGACCGGGGCCCCCACGACGTGCAACTTTGAGTACGCGGGCTGGCTGACCGAGGCCAATCACCTCGGCAACGTCGCCTACCGCGTGGGCAAGCGTCTCGACTGGGACGCCGACCGCATGTTGGCGACCAACGCCCCGGAAGCGAAGCCGCTGATCCAGCGCGAGTACCGGAAGGGGTGGAAGCTGGCGTAAGGCGGAGTGGTTTTTGTGGCAACCCGAGGGGAGGGATGGGAGGATTCACCCATTCCTCCCCTTTTTTTTGCGCCGATCGATTCCAATCGCGATGATGGTCGCGGGTTTCGACTGGTCCGCTTGGGCTTGTGGATGTAGCATCGAGGATCGCTGCAGCCCGCTGACTCCATGGAACCGAGGGCGGGCTCAGACCTGCCCCTGTTTCGCCCTGTGGCGTTCCTCCCTTCCGCGTCCACTCCCCACCATGGTCGTGTTGCGAACCCCTCTGGTCCTGATTGGACTGAGCCTGGCCCTGCTGGCGAATCCCCGCGATTTGCCAGCCGAGGACGCGGCGCAGGACGCTCCCGCCGCCGCCGCCGAAGTCGAGTTCTTCGAACGCAAAATCCGCCCGCTGCTGGCGACCAAGTGCCTGGAGTGCCATGGGGTCAATGGCGAGCAGAAGGTGGTCGCCAAGGGGGGGCTGCGGCTGGATTCGCGACAGGGACTGTTGACCGGCGGAGACACCGGCCCGGCGGTCACTCCCGGCAAGCCGGAGGAAAGCCTGCTGATCGAGGCGGTTTCGTATCAGACCGAAGCACTGCAAATGCCCCCCAAGGGGAAGCTCACTGACGCCGAACGCGATCTGCTGACCGAATGGGTGCGCCGGGGGGCGGTCTTTCCGGGAGCCGATGAGCCCGGTCCTGCCCCGCACCGCACCTCGATCGACTATGCCGAGGGGCGGAAATTCTGGTCGTTCCAGCCGGTGCGGCCGCAACCCCTCCCGGCGGTGGCCGACACCTTTTGGTCCCGGCAGACGCTCGACGTTTTCGTCCAGTCGCGGCTGGAACAGGCGGGGCTGACGCACGCCGCCGAGGCCGACCGCCGCACGCTGCTGCGCCGGCTGTCGTTCGACCTGGTGGGGCTGCCGCCGACTCCCGAAGAGATTGCCGCGTTTGAGACTGACCCGCAGCCTGATGCCTACGAGCGGCAGGTGGAGCGGCTGCTCGCCTCGCCCCGGTATGGCGAGCGCTGGGGCCGGTACTGGCTCGACCTCGTGCGGTATGCCGACACCCTGGAGATGTGGGCACAAGACAAGGTGGCCCGCGCCTGGCACTATCGCGACTGGGTGGTCGACGCACTGAATGCCGATGTCCCTTACGACCGCTTTCTGCACCTGCAATTGGCGGCCGACCAGGTGCCGGAGGCTGGTCCCCGTGACCTGGCCGCCCTGGGGTTCCTCGGCCTGAGCCCCTCGTATTGGAAAGAACTCAAGCTCGATCCGTCGGTCATCAAGACGGTGGTGGCCGATGAGTGGGAAGAGCGGATCCAGATGCTCTCGGGGACCGTGCTGGGGCTGACCATGGCCTGTGCCCGCTGCCACGATCACAAGCAGGACCCCATCGGTGCCGAAGATTACTACGCCTTGGCCGGCGTGCTGGCGAGTACCCGCGTGGTGGCCCGCCCCCTGTTGCCCCCCGCCGAAGCCCGCGTCGTCCAGCATGTGCGGACCGAACTGGAGAAGCTGACCGCCGAGCGCGACCGCCTGCGGGGGGTGAAGCCTCCCACACCCGAGACCGAGCAGCAGGCCGACGAACTGACCGCCCGCATCGCGGCCCTCGAAGGGGCCACCCCTCAATTGACGGCCCCGGTGGCCTACGGGCTCGAAGATGCCGCCATCGCCATTCTGCCCGATGGCCCCGACCGGACGAAGATTGAGTTCCAGCCGGGTCAGGCGCTGAACGTGGCGCTGCAGATTCGCGGGAACCCGGCCAGCGCGGGAAGCGTGGTGCCGCGACGGTTTGTGAAGGTTCTGTCGGCCGCAGAGTCCCCCCGGCCGTTTGCCGAGGGAAGCGGCCGCCGGGAACTGGCCGCGGCACTCACCACCGAGTCGGCCCCGCTCGTCGCCCGGGTGATCGTCAACCGCGTCTGGCGGCATCACTTTGGCCGGGGTCTGGTCGAGACCCCCAGCAACTTTGGGGCGACGGGGATGGCTCCGACGCATCCCGAACTGCTCGACGACCTCGCGGCTCGGTTGATTGCCGGGGGTTGGTCGCTGAAGGCGCTGCATCGGGAACTGCTGCTCTCGGCCACCTACCGGCAGGCGAGCCAGGCATCG
>CAIOTJ010000344.1 GCA_903861195.1 uncultured Planctomycetaceae bacterium
AATTGCCGCCAGTGATTGCCGCCAGTGATTGCCGCCAGTGATTGCCGAGAGCCCCGCGGGCGGTGGCTTACTGCTGCTTGTCTTCCGGGAACATCCAGATCACGGCATTCTGCCGCAGTTCCGCCAGCAGTTCCTTGACCGATTTCGAGAACTGCTTGCGGCGCAGGTCTTCCTTGATGGCGTCCTGCATTTCTTCGAATTGCTTGTAGTGGGCGTCGTCCCGATCGAGCACCTTCACAATCCAGAACGACTCCTTGATCGGGAACGGCTCGCTGATAGACCCGATCGGCATCTCAAACAGGGCCGTGTCGACCTCGGCATAGGCGAGGCTTCCCTCGGTGGTCCAGTCGCGAATGCCCCCCGTCTTGGCGGTGGGGCCATTCGAGTGTTCGCGGGCGAGGGCGTCGAAATCGGCTCCGCTCCGCAGTTGCCGCACGAGGTCGCGGGCCAGTTTTTCGGTCGCCTGCGGGCCGCCGTGCTTGCTGTTTTCGAGATCGATCTGCTGCCAGCGCACCCGGGCCTCGACCTTGTAGTCTTCAAGATGCTCGCGGTAATGAGCCAGCAGGTCGGGACGGTCGAACCCGTCGCGGGGCATCGCCTTGCTCGCCAGGAACTGCTCGGCCATCTTCTGGCTGCGGATCTTGTGCCGCATGACCTCGACCGACAATTCCGACTTCCGCAGCTCAACTTCCAGCTCGCCGATACTGCTGACCCCCAGGCTCTTCATCTGCTTCTTGAGGTCTTCATCGACCTGCTTGTTGAGCGACGCCTGCAGTCCGTCGAATTGCTCGGGCTTCAGCTTCCGCCGCAATGCCTGCAACAGCAGTTCCTGCTCGATGTATTGTTCGATGAATTTCTCGGCCACCATCCGCCGGAACCGCTTGTACTCGGTGGGGGAGAGCTGCGCCTTGGCCTGCTTCAGTTGCGGTGTCGCCGGGACCAGCACGTCGTCATAAAAGATCGGCTGGCCGTTGACCACCGCCGCCACCTCTCCCCGGGGATGGGGACTGGCGATTCGAGCCACCCCCGAGTCGCCCGTTCCATCGCTCGATGACGCGGGACGGACCTCGCCCGATTCCGAATCCGCTGCCGCGGCCAGCTCGGTCGCGTCGTCCTGAACAGGAGCCTTGCTCGACTCCTCCATCGAGATCCGCCGCGGCGGCGGGGGCACGACGGGATCCTTGACCTTGCTGCCGGTCCCCTCGCAGCCCGCCAGCAGGCTCAACAGCAGCGAGGCACCCACCAGGTGCCGCGGTTTCGCTCGGAAAAGCTCGTCCATGAGTCGGGGGTCCGGCAGGGGCGTGATGGTCCGGTGAGTTCCGCGCAGGACCGCGCAGCCACCGCAGTGGGGAGTGAGCGCCGGAAGTGGGTCGGGAGGGGGAGAAGGGGAGTTCACGGGCGGAACCGCGGAAAGAATTCCGCAGCCTCTCCGAGAAACTGGAAGGGACTCGGGTTTTACACCAGAACCACAGACTGCTGCAACAGCGCTTTCGTCAGCGCCAACAACGGTTGGCCCTGGGCCATTTCGGGGGCCAGGGGAAGATAGGCGCTTCGCTCGTCCACCACCCGCAGCCGGTTGTTGCTCGCCCGGACCAACTGCCGAATGCGGGCCGGGTTGCGGTACTTCAACACGAGGTAGCCCGGTTCGATGTGGATATCGTCGATCTGCCACGGCTGAGACAGCAGTTGAATCCGTTTGAGTTCCCCCAGCATTTCGGCCGGTTTCGGCAGGGGGCCAAACCGGTCCACCAATTCGAGTTCGAGGTCGCGCAGTTCCTCGGCGGTCTGGATCCGAGAAAACCGCCGGTACACCTCGATCTTGGGGCGCCCCTCGGGAACGTAGGTCGACGGCAGGAACGCCTCAATCGGCAGGTCGATCGCCACCTGAGCCAACTCACGGACGGGCTCCTTCTTCAGGGCCCGCACCGCCGACTCCAGCAGCTGGCAGTACAGTTCGTAACCCACCGCCGCGATGTGCCCGCTCTGCTCGGTCCCCAGAATGTTTCCCGCCCCTCGGATCTCCAGGTCGCGCATCGCGATCTTGAACCCCGCCCCGAGTTCACTGAATTCCTCGATCGCCTTCAGCCGGCGGGCGGCGGAACCGGTCAGGCTCTGTCCCGCCTCCAAAAGCAGGTAGCAATACGCCCGGTTCTTGTACCGCCCCACCCGCCCCCGCAGCTGGTGCAGGTCGGCCAGTCCGTATTTGTCGGCCTGATGAATGAAGATCGTGTTGGCGTTGGGAATGTCGAGCCCGCTTTCGATGATCGTGGTCGCGACCAGGATGTCGAGCCGCCCGTCGACAAACGCCACCATCGTCGGCTCGAGTTCTCCCTCTCCCATCTGCCCGTGGATGATGCCGATGCGCGCCTCGGGAACAATCGTCTGCAGCCGGTCGGCGATCGTCTCGATGTTGTACACCCGATTGTGGACGAAATAAATCTGTCCGCCGCGGTTCAGTTCCCGCACGATGGCCCGGCGGATCAGGTCGTGGTCGTACCGGCAGACGCGGGTCTCGACCGCCACGCGGTCAACGGGTGGGGTCTGCAGGTTCGAGATGTCGCGGACGCCCAGCAAAGACAGGTGCAGCGTTCGGGGGATCGGGGTGGCGCTGAGGGTCAGCACGTCGACTTCGAGCCGCAGCGCCTTGAGTTTCTCTTTCGCCTCGACTCCAAACCGTTGCTCTTCGTCGATGATCAACAAACCGAGTTCCGAGAACTTCACATCCGGAGAGACCAGCCGGTGCGTCCCGATCACCAGATCGACCGAACCCTGCTCCAACCCCTCAAGCACCGCGCGCGTCTCTTTGGCCGAGCGAAACCGAGACAGCACCTCGATGCGGAAGGGGAACTCGGCCATCCGCTCGGTGAAGGTGCGAAAGTGCTGCTCGGCCAGCACGGTGGTGGGGACCAGCACCGCCACCTGCCGGCCGCCATCCATCGCCTTGAATGCGGCCCGCATCGCCACTTCGGTCTTCCCATAGCCCACGTCGCCGCAGATCAGGCGGTCCATCGGCCGGGTCCGCTGCATGTCCTGCTTAATCGCGTCGATCGCGGCCAGCTGGTCGGGAGTGGGATCGTACGGAAACGCCTGCTCGAATTCGTCCTGCCACTGCGAGTCGGGAGGACAGGCGATACCCGGCTTCGATTCGCGGGCCGCCTGCAGCGTGAGCATGTCTCCCGCCAGGTCGGCCACCGCCCGGGCGGCTGCCAGTTTTTTCTTCTCCCAGCCTGTCCCCGTCACGGGAGACAGCCCGGGGGCCGATTTCGCCCCTCCCACGTACTTCTGCACCAGATGGATCAGTGCCACGGGCACATACACCCGCACGCCGTCCTTGAATTCCAGCGCCAGATGCTCTTCCTGCTGATCCCCCTTGGCCATCAGCTGCAGGCCGCGATACCGGGCGATTCCCTTGGTGAGGTGCACCACCAGGTCCCCCTCGCGCAGGTCGAGGAAGCTGTCGATCGCCCGTGTGGGGGTTGAGGAGGTCTGCTTCCGGGTCGCCCGCCGCACCTCCCGGCGGTGGAACAACTCGTGATCCCCCAGCACCACCAGCTGCTGCTGCACGAGGCGGAATCCCCGTACCAGCCTCCCTTCACACAGCTGCAGCCGTCCGCTCTGCCCCACGCGCGACGCGGCGAACAACTCGCGCACCCGCTGCAGTTCCCCGCTGTTGTGGCAGGCCAGCACGACCCGCTCGCCCGGCAGTTCGGCCTGGTCCCCCGCCACGATCCGGTCGAGTTCCTCCACCACCTGCGCCACGGGGGCCTGGAACTTCTCGATCGATTCGGTGCAGAGGTGGCAGGCGGTGGCGTAGCCGTGTTCCGAGATGGCCGAGATCACCACCCGCGGGTGGTGGTTCAGCCGCGACATCGCCCCATCGACGCTGAAGTACCCCCGGGGATTCTCCAGCCGCTGCAGATATTGCCGCCCCTCGTGATGAATCTCGACCAGGTCGACCAGAGCCACCCAGCTTCCCGCCGGCAGCCAGTCGGCCACGTGGCTCTCTCCCAGGATGGCGGCGGGAGCGGGGCCCGACCGGCGGCGGGCGTATTGCGACAGGGCGATCAGCGCCTCGTCGTCCTCGTCTTCCGCCTCCTCTTCGGTCTCGTCTTCGGACGCTCTGGCGGGACGGGCCACCGTCAGCAAAGACAGGCTGCTGAGCGCCTCGATCTTGCGTTGGGTCTGCGCGTCGAACCGCCGCAGCGATTCGATCTCATCCCCGAAAAACTCGATCCGCACCGGATCGGTCTCGGCATATGGGAACAAATCGAGGATTCCACCATGCATGCAGAATTCCCCGGGCAGTTCGATCGCCGGGACCCGTGTGAACCCCCGCTCGTGCAGCCAGCGGACCAGCTCTTCCGGATCATGCGTCTCACCCACTTTCAGCGTGCGGGTTGATTTTCGCAGTTCCTCGGCACTGGGGACCGGCTGCAACAGCGACGCGATGCTGGCCACCACCACCCGTCGCGGCCCGCCGGGGGAGACCGGCTGCGCGGAGGGGGCCGGTTGCTCCGCGGCGGTCGTGCCCCGTTTCTGCCGCAACATGCCCCGGATCCCCGGTTTCGAAGCGGGGGCCGCCGCGGCACCCGCGGACGCGGCGACCGCCGCCGGGCGCGAGAGTTCCCGCAGCACCCGCAGGCGACCCGCGTAGACCGGGTCATCGGCCCGTTCTTCGGTGGGGACCGACTCCCACGCCGGAAAGACCAGGGGGCCCGCACCGGCAAACCCAGCCAGATCCCCGGCGAAGTCGTCCACCTCGCGCGCGTGGGCCAATACCACCAGCAACACCGGGCCGCCGACGGGCCGCCCGCCCGCGGTCCCGTCCCGAGAGGCGGTGGGCCGCTGCGTGTCGGCCGGTTCGCCCGCCGTCGCTGACGGGGGCAGCAGGGCGGCGCAGGCGAGCGCGCTGGCCGATCCCCAGACGCCGTCAATCAACCCGGTCTGGCCAGCCGCAAGGGCCGCGCGCACCTCGGCGAAGCCCGGCGTCTCCCGCACCAGGGGGGGGAGATCAGACAGTTGCAGCACGGAGGGAGTACGCTTCGCGGCCATGGCGGTTCGGATCGAGTATATCGCACTCCAACCGGGGTTGGGATATTCCCCCGTGTGGAACCCCGTGACCCCTCCCTCACGACCAGTCGGTGATCGGGTGCCCCTCGCTCAACCGCCGGGGCAACTGCTGGAATTCGTCGTGGTATTCCTGCTGCGGATCGACCCCCAGGTGCGACAGGATGGTCGCCGTGAGGTCGGCGGGCGTCACCGGCTTGTCCACCACATATCCCGCGTTGGAATTGGTGGCCCCATACACCTGCCCCCCCCGGACTCCGCCCCCCGCCACCAGGGCGGTGAAGGCGTGGGGCCAGTGGTCGCGCCCCGAGGGGCGGGTGTTGCTGCTTTGGCTGAACTGCCCCAGCTTGGGTGTGCGGCCAAACTCCCCCAGGGCCACCACTAGCGTCGACTCCAGCAGACCCCGCTCATGCAGGTCGGCGAGGAACGTGGGAAAGACCTGATCGAACAGCGGACAGAGCAGTCCCTTGAGTTTCGCGAAGTTGTCCTGATGCGTGTCCCAGCAGGTGTTCACGCCGTCGATCTTCGTTTCGTCCTCCCAGTTGACCGTGATCAACGGCACCCCCGCCTCGACCAGGCGTCGTGCGGCCAGCAGGCTCTGTCCCACCGCCGAGGGGCCATACGCCTCGCGGGTGGCAGCGCTCTCTTCCGACAGATCCAGTCGGTCGGCCGTGCGGTGCCGCAGCAGGGTGTAGGCCGATTCGGCACTGACGCGGAACTCCTCGATGGCCCGCGAGGTGCGCGGTCCGGCCTGACGTTCGACTTCGGTCAGCAGCGCCCGGCGTTCGGCCAGCCGGCTCCAGGGAGACTGCGGATCCAGCCGCAGGCCCGACGCCGCGAGGGACGAATCATCGAGCCGTCCCTGAATCAGCAGGGGATTGAATCGTTCTCCCATGCGGCCCCCGGACTGACCGGCGATCCGTTTGGATTGTCCGGGGAACTGCAGGAACCAGGGGAGCACGACCGACGGGGGGAGACCTTCGGCCGAAGGGGCGTACCGCATCGCCAACGAGCTGAGCGCGGGCCAATCTTCGGGCGTGGCCTGATCGGTGACCGGAGGGCCCTGGTACTCGCGTCCAGTGAAGACCTCACTGCAGGCGGGGCCGTGGACGTTCATGCGATGCGTCATCGACCGCACGAGGCAGAGGTGTTGCAGGTGGGTGGCGAGGCGGGGCAGGTGCTCGCAGATCTGGATGCCCGGGACGGAGGTGGCGATCGGTTCGAACTCGCCGCGCACTTCGCGCGGCGCCCGCGGCTTCATGTCCCAGAGATCCACCTGCGACGGACCGCCGAACAGGAACAGGAAGACGCACGAGCGGGCCCGGGCAGACGGGGTCGCACCCGAGGCGCGACGCGTGGCGGCGGCGAAGAGCCCGCCCGAAGCGGCCCCCAGTCCGGCGATGCTCAACAATTCCCGGCGGTTCATCGAAGCGGTTCCTGTGCAGGGGAGAGACGATCCAGCCGTTCCGAACGCGACAATGATGATACCCGGGTGGTGATGTCGGCTCCACCGGCCGGGTACTCTGTGCGGGGCCTGGGGGTCGGAAAACAGGGGGACGGCGGCGCGGGGCAGCAAATGGGAGAGGGGGGGCAAAGTGGCAAGCCGCCCGGCGGGTCGGACCGGGAGAAAATGCCGGCCCCTCACCGCCGACCCGGGTTGGGGTGTCGCGCCAAACCAGGCATTTTTTCGCTGATTTTCGCGACTTTCCAAAAAATCTGACAAATCCTGCAAATCATTATTGACGGCCCAAAATGCCCCGCTAAAGTGGGGGCCGTTGTGGGACTCAGTGGGACCCCGTGGGAGAAAGTGGTGGCGTATGGCCCTGTCGGGGACTTTTCCCCGATCGCTGGACGACAAGCTTCGGCTGGCGATTCCCAAGCGGCTCCTCGAGGATTTCGGGGAGGCCGGGCTGACGCATTTCCATTTCGCCCCGGGGACCGAGAAGTCGCTGCTGCTGTACTCTCCGAAAGGATTCGAGAGGCTGTCGCGGCGTGTGAGTCGGCTGTCCAATCGTCCGCAGGTGCGGGCGTACAAACGGTTCTTCTACGCAAATGCGGAGAAGGTCGAGCTCGACTCGCAGGGTCGCATCCGGATTCCGGAGCGGCTGGTGGAGTTTGCCGGGATCACCAGGGAAGTCGTGATTCTCGGCGTGCACGATCACGCGGAAGTGTGGGATGCCACCGCGTGGAGTGACTTCGTCGCGAAGAACAGCGCGAGTTTCGACGAGTTGGCGACGATGGCGTTCGAGTGAAGCGGGCGCGGCTCCAGGGAAGGTGTGCCGCCGCCCGAGAGAAGAGCGTCGGCACGACGCGAGACTGTTGGAAGACGGAAGGGTGTGGGGCGATGTGCTAGCGCAGCGCTCCACACAGACACAGACTGCCGCCAACCTCGAACCGGGTTGCGGAAAGTGGTCGGTGTGCCATGGATCGGCGCACCACGGAGGGGCGCGGCCCGCAAAAACCGCCGCAATCGTTCGCCTCGCGGGGGTCACAAGGATGTGGTC
Organism: uncultured Planctomycetaceae bacterium; assembly: GCA_903861195.1. Classification (GTDB taxonomy): domain Bacteria; phylum Planctomycetota; class Planctomycetia; order Planctomycetales; family Planctomycetaceae; genus UBA10511. The sequence goes on from CAIOTJ010000344.1 coordinate 7,572, forward strand.
CAGAGGCGGGCGGTTTCCGATGACCTCTCATCCCCCCGACGTGCCGTTCTAAGCCGTGGCGATGGGCTTCCAGCCTGTCGGAACTGTCAGATCGCGGCCACAGCTCCCGCCGATCTCATCCGGTGTCTGGTCGATGTGGTCACACAGCGACCGCCCAGGTCACAGCCGTGGAGGCGTTCCCTCTCGAAGCGGCACTCTGGCTATGGCTCAAAACCCGGGCGAAGACCTTTGGGCGAGCACTGTTGCCCGGCGCGGTGCAGCTGCTCCTGACGGGAATTTGCGTTTGCGGAGTCGGTGGAGGTGTTCCGCGAGTCCGGAGGGTTGAGACGCATCATCGTTGCGGAATCAAGGCTTGCGAATCACGCTCATGAAGCACGAGTTCGTCGACATCGAATTCACACCACGGGAAAGGTTTCTGATCCTCAAATATGGTTATCCGTTTGAGGGAATCTCAGCGTCCCTGAAAGCACTGACAAAGAGCCGCTGTGTCGAGCTGGTGTCCGTCTCTCGTTTCGAATTGGAGCGATTGATTGGCGACTTGTGTGCCTCAATCAACGACGCGAAGCCAGGTCGGCTACAGAACGAACTCTTTTGTCTTTGCGATCGCCTGGAGGCCGCGGAGCGTTACGGCGAGGGTTTTCTCGACGAACTCTGATCGGATCCCGCCGGGCCACGAGACGGAACAAGTCAGAGCCAATCGAGCCGACTCCCATCGCGGTCCCCCTCATGACCGGCCGTCAATTGTCACGCCGAACGGCTCATGCCCAGGAGACCTCGCATGAGCGCCCAAGTGTCAGAACCAACGCCGGCCGAACAGGGCCAGGGTGGTCAAACAGAGCGTGATCTGAACAAATCCGGAGGGCTCCGGGATGACGAGGATATTGGCCGGTCCAAACAGCGCGGCTGTCACTTGCGAGTGCCAGGCAGCGACGAAGAGAATGGCGTTGGGGGACGGCGACCCCGCGGGAATGTTGAAATCAGTCAGTGGAGTCTTGCTCATTGTAACGATCGAATCCCGTTCCCCGCGCGCACCAATGGAACAATACGTCAACTGAACAAAGTCTCCCAATGGAGTGAATTCTTCGGGATTGACGGGATCGAACGGGAACCAGAAGGGATCCCGATAGCCCAATTGGACAAGCGGCCCAGCGATGCAGTTCCCCCCCAGACCTTGCGACGAGGTCGTTTCCCAAACATACACGGTGTTGCGTTCCACTGTGTCGGTTACAAATGGATCGAGTCCGAACCCGAACACCGCGCTGAACGAGCCTCCGTCTTGCCAGGCCCTGGTGCCGGGATGCCTGGCAACATGGGATCCCAGCGCCAACTCGGGTTCGTACCAGCCGGCATTGAAAATGATCCGTTGCAGATAGTCTGTCGGGATTGTTTGGTAGGGCAGAGTGTCTGCGGCCGCTGGGGATGAGCGCGTGAGGTTCATCGCGAGAGTCATCAACACAATCCAGGCACTGCGTGCCGCCATGTTTGGAAACATCACTCATCTCCCGAAGGACTGCGAAGACTGAGGCTGCGAAGACTGAGGCACACTTCATAAGAGTCGCTCCGCAGCCATGTCACCTGCGGAACACGACAACATGATCCGGAGATCCACATGACGTTTCCATATCCAAAACTCCTCTTTCCCATTCAGGGAAAAACTGACCTGGCCGACAGCTCGCCCGTCCTCCGGTGGGGCCAGCCATTGTTTCAATGCCGCGGGATTCCGCCATCAGCTGTTTTGTGATTATGCATGAAATGGTCTACCCGGCGCTCGCGTGGGACGCGGCTCCCGCCAAGGGCAGGGTCGTGTGGGCCATCAAGACACGAGGATCGGCAATCGCGGCGCGGGATCGGGCCATTCGTGATGTTGGGCCATGACGTTCGTCTAGAGAGTTTCCCGGATACTCCCGCTGCAGCCTCTCGAACAACGTCTCCGCCTGCAATCTTGGTGTTCCTCCAGGAGTTTCCCCACCGCCTCCCAGTCCTCCCCAGACGGATCTGGACGCGTTCGCCACCAGTGCTTCCCCGTCCCCTCGCTTGGCATCTGCGACTCCCTGCGATACTTCCGCGCCGTCTTCTCGTTCATCCCTGCCTTCAACGCCGCCACACCCAACGACATCCCCCGCGACAACAACTTCTCCAAGCGCCGGACCTGGCCGTCCTGAATCATCGCAACCCGCCTGCTGGAAATGGGTTGCGAGTTTCCCTCTCACCGACTCTCCGGTCCCTTCAAGCGGTACTTCGAATCGTCGTCGCCGGTACTTCGAATTGTCGCGACACAGGGCGCGCGCTGGCCTGCATCGGATCCTTCTCCACCCTCGAGACAGAAGGTGCCCGCAGGGCGGATGAGGGGGCGCCCCGCCTGCCCCGCGCCCAAAGTCCCCTCCTGGCAACATCCCTCCGGGAGGGCGAGGTTCCGTCCGAGCCGCTACTGCGTGTCGATCAATCTGAAACCGTACGTATGGGGGCGCTCCGGCCCACAAAGTCTTTCGTTCCAACACGCGTCGCCTGAACACCAATCGCCCGGTCCCGGCACGTCCTCGCCGAAGGGGTTCAAGAGGGTAGCCGGGGGTTCCGCGCAGCGGTACCCCCGGAACAAGGTTGCAAGATCTGCCCGAACCCCGGTAGGGGTTCCAGAGGGACCGGCACAACGCGTTCTTCATGGTCACGTCCCCCCATCAAGCGGCCGCTGGCCGCCGTCCGTTAGGTTTCCATCCTGACGGTCACAGGGCCTTTCCCCCGACAAGCACCTCCCGATCCACCGACCCATCGTCGCCAAGAAGACCGACAAACCAAGAGGTTCGTCGCCACGGCCCGGTACCAAACCCGCGCCGTTTCGCACGCCGGCCCCGGGCCGCACAATCCCTGAGGGGGATTTCTACCATAGCCTGGGGTTGCCACAGCGCAGCGGCAGCTACCCGAGGTCACCGTTCCCGTCAATCGGTTCAACTCTGAAGGAGTTGGCTACCAGAGGTTGGACGCGGCTCCCTGACACGGTGTGGTCACGTGGGCCACGAGGACACGATGATCGGCAGTCGTCGGGACGGACCGGATCATCCGCATTATTGATGATCCCTGATGTCGCCCCCTTATACCCCGCGCTCCGTCGTAACGTCCTCTGGCGAAATCATCCACAGCGAAGGCACCTGGTAGCGACTCGTTCAGAGTTGGGCCAAGGGGTGGGGAATGCCGACCCAAGACACGCGGGGCCACTCTTTGCAGGGCGAGCCTGTGCATTGAGCCGCAAATTATTTTTCGGTAACTGCGAATGGCGAATTGGGGCAGTCGGTACCGGTCGGTGCCAAGGCGGTGCCGACATCGGATGGCATGGCTTGCATCCACAGGGGGGCCAAGTCGACTTCCATGGCCTGATAAACAACGTGACAAACAACGGGTGGCCCGCATTTCACCATTGCCGGTCAAATCTCCCGCGTCCCTGATGCCGGATCTGGAATCTGTCACTGAAAGCAGTCCACCCCGGGAACTGCAGTCGAGGGGACGGCCTCTCGAAGTCGCACCGGGGCTGCTGCCCGCTGACATGCCCGCACACGTTAGAAAAACCGGCGGTGGGCACCGTGGCCTCGTCGCGACGTCCGTAGTTTGGAACTTGTTCCACGCCGGAAAGATGCGCGACTGACGTTTTGCCGTCGTTGTGTTTCACGAGTGTCTCGTGGGGATTGAAATCCACACGACGTTCGTTGCGTGGAACGTGTTCCACGCGACCGGAGATGGCGAAAAGAGTGGTGAACCATGATTTGAATGCACTGACAGACCTGGAGGTCTGTCACCACGGGCGGCTTACTCGCCCGCCTTTTTGGTGAGCGTGCGGAGGGGGCGGGGGCGTTTTTCGGGGGTCAGCGCGGGGCTTTTAGGGGCTGGGGGGGCGGCCGGGAATGGCGTTGCTGCCGCCTGGGCAACGGCTGTCGCGGCCAGCCTTGCCTGGGTCCGCTGCTGCAAAACGGCCGCCGCCGGAGAGAGTGGGGCTGCGACGCTCTCCAAGGGCAACGTCACGACGAACCGCGTCCCCCGGCCGACTTCCGATTCCACCCGAATCGCGCCGCCGTGCGACTGAATCACATCCTGGCACAGCGACAGCCCGAGGCCGTTGCCTCCCTGGCCCTTCTCATCTGCCTGTTTCGTGGTGAAAAACGGCTGGAACAGCCGGGCCAGGTGCTCGGGGGCGATGCCTGTGCCGGTGTCTTGCACCCGAATCTCGGCGATTTTCTGCCCGACGTCGGCCGCCAGGGCCACCGTCAGTACCCCTCCCTGGGGCATTGCTTGTCGGGCGTTCACCAAGAGGTTGAGCACAACCTGCTGGATCTGTCCCGCGTTGACCGCACTGCAGACGGGATGAGCCGGCAGGCTGGTTTCGAGCCGGACCCGGTGGTGTTCGAGGTCCTTTTCGACCAGCAGCAAGACATCGCGGATCAAGACCCCGAGATCGGTCGCCTCGCGGCGTTCCGTCCCTCGGCGGGAGTACGACAGGAGGCCGGTGGTGATGCGACTGGCGCGTTGGCCGGCGGCGAGAATCTTCTCGAACGCCTTGGTCCGCGACTCGGCATCCTGGTGCCGCAGGCCGAGCTTGGCATAGTTGATGACGGTCGTGAGCACGTTGTTGAACTCGTGCGTGATCGACGAGGCCAGCTCCCCCACCGAGGTCAGGCGTTGGGCCCGCAGCAACTGGTGCTGCAGTTGCTCGACTTGGTGTTGCAGCCGCGCAACTTCAGGATCGGTGTGCATGGTGGTGAAATATCTGGACAGGCGTGAGTCGTGCGGAACGGAAAGACGGCTTACCCTCAAGATCGGCAAAATTGATACGGCGGGCGAATTCCCCAGTTGTCCCCCGCATACTTGACATTGTCGACAGGGGCCCTCTATCGTATCACCAAGCGCTCATGTGTTGCCCAAGGACTGGACGGACTGCGCGTTCCCGCCTCTCAGCCCCGCCCGCACTCGATTCGTGTCTCTGGCTTCGGTTTTTTCGATGCCAAGAGAGAATCGATCGTTGTGATTCCCTTGCAGTTTGACAGATTCTGTTCTTTTCAGGAGTTGGTGTTTCCACATGGATACTCCCCCTCGTCCAATTACCGGGACCTGGTCTGACGATCCCGCCCATTTCCGCAAGGTCAACCGCCGCAATTTCCTGACGGTGGGGGCTTTGGCGGGGTTTGGCAGCCTGACTCTGGCCGACTTGCTGCGGAGCGAAGCCCGGGCGGAAAAGAAGGACTACGCGAGCTTCGAGGGAACGGCGAAGTCGATCATCCACATCTTCCTGCCCGGGGGGATGGCCCACCAGGAGTCGTTTGATCCGAAGCCCTACGCCCCCATTGAATATCGGGGCGAAATGGGCAACGTGCAGACCAAGGTGCCGGGCGTGCTGTTTGGCGACACTCTGACCAAGACGGCGGCCTTGGCCGACAAGCTGTGCGTGGTGCGGTCGATGACGCACGGCGAGGCGGCGCACGAGCGTGGCACTCACAACATGTACACCGGGTACCGTCCCAGCCCGGCGCTGCAGTACCCCAGCATCGGCTCGGTGATCAGCCATGAATACGGCCCGCGGAATAACCTGCCGCCGTACGTCTGCATTCCGACGCTGCCCAACATCTACGCCGGGACCGGCTACCTGAGCTCGGCCTTCTCGCCGTTCTGCCTCGGCAGCGACCCGGCGGGGGGCGGTTTCAAGGTGCAGGACCTGGGATTGCCGGGCGGCATCGACGACAGCCGGTTCTCGACGCGGCGGACGATGTTGTCGGCGGTGAACCAGCACTTCCAGAAGAAGGAAGCGTCGGACCTGCTGAACGCGATGGACACCTTCTACGACCGGGCCTACAGCCTGATCAGTTCGCAGCAGGCTCGCGAGGCGTTCAATATCGAGGCCGAGCCTGCCGCCTTGCGGGATGCCTACGGCCGCAACACCGCCGGGGCCCGTATGTTGCTGGCCCGCCGGTTGGTACAGGCGGGGGTTCGCCTGGTGAATCTGACCTACGGCGGCTGGGACATGCACAACGCGATTGTGCCGGGGTTCCGTGGTCAGATGCCGGCGTTCGATCAGGCGTTCGCCACCCTGATCAGCGATCTGGAAGCGACCGGGTTGTTGAAGGAGACGGTGGTGATGGTGTCGTCCGAATTCGGGCGGACGCCGAAGATCAACGCGACTGCCGGCCGCGACCACTGGCAGAAGGTGTTCAGCGTGGTGCTGGCGGGGGGGGGCCTCATGGGGGGCAGCGTGTTTGGTTCGTCGAACGCGACCGCCTCGGAGCCGGAAGAGAACGCGATTGGTCCCGAGGACTTGTTCTACACCGTGTATCACACGCTGGGGATTGTGGGAGACAAGGAGTTGATGGCTCCTGGCGATCGTCCGATCGAGATCATCGACGGCGGCCAGGTGCGGAAGGAACTGTTGTCGTAACAGTTTGTGGAAGAGAAGCTGCCCGGTGCGGAACGGGATGTGACCGCCCCGGGCAGTCCGCATGCAGAGACTGAGTTGCCGGCCGGCCCCCACGAAATGGAATTCCGGGGCTGGTGGATGCCTCGCTGGTATGCCGGGGCCGGAACGGATCACATCAGGCAGCGCTCGCCATGATGGAATTCAGTCTGCTGGGTTTTGAGCCAGGCTGGGAGTTGGGGTCGGAGCGGCCCCTGACGGCCCTTGTGAGCCGCCGACCGCCATTCGCCCGCTGGTGTTTTTGTGTTTCCTGAGGACCCCGTGATGGGGTGTTCTTTCCAGGACCTGACGACCATGAAATCTGATCTGTCCGCGCGGCTGTGGCTGTTTCGAAGCCTGCTGTTGGGAGGCTGTCTGCTGCAGTTCGCCACGCTGGCCTGGGGGGCTTCTCCCTCGCTGGGTGGACTTTCGCCCCGGGGCGGACAACGGGGCACCGAGGTGGAGGTGACCCTCTCGGGAGGTCAACTGCAGGACGCCCAGGAAGTGTTGTTTTACGAGGCCGGCATCGAAGTCACCAAGTTCGAGGTGGTGAACGCCGGGGCGGTCAAGGCGATGTTCAAGATCTTGCCCGAGGCCGAGTTGGGGAGCCACCGGCTGCGACTGCGGACCGCCACGGGGATCACAGAGCTGCGTCCGTTTTTTGTCGGAGCGCTGCCGGAGGTGGCTGAGAAGGAACCGAACAGCGAGTTCTCGACCCCACAGGCGATTCCCCTGAACGTCACTGTGACGGGGGTGGCCGATTATGAGGATGTGGATTACTACGTAGTCGAGGCGAAGAAGGGAGATCGCCTGACTGCGGAAGTCGAGGGAATTCGACTGGGGATCACGTTCTTCGACCCGTATGTGGCGATTCTGAACGCTGCCCGGTTCGAGCTGGCTTCGAGCGACGACAACGCCCTTGTCTGGCAGGATGGCGCGGCGTCGATTGTGGTTCCCGAGGATGGCAAGTACTACGTCCAGGTGCGGGAGAGTTCGTACCAGGGGAATGGCTCGTGCATCTACCGGATGCACGTCGGCACCTTCCCGCGCCCCCTGGCGGTGATTCCCGCCGGTGGACGGCCTGGCGAGGCGTTGACCGTCAAGTATCTGGGGGATGCCCTCGGCGAAAAGACCGAGTCGATCACCCTGCCGTCGTCCCCCTCGCAAGCATTCGGTTTGTTCGCCAAGGATGAGCGGGGTATTGCTCCGTCGAAGACCTGGTTTCGGATCTCGGAACTGTCGAATACGCTGGAGGCCGAGCCGAACGAAACGCACGACAACGCGACCCGGTTCGCCGCCCCCGCGGCGTGCAACGGCGTGATTGACAAACCGGGCGATTCCGACAGCTTCCGGTTCACCGCGAAAAAGGGAGAGGCGTACGACATTCGGGTGCATGCCCGCAGCATTCGTTCGCCGCTGGATCCGGTTTTGACGCTGTTCGCCGCGGGAGGTGGGGCGATTGCCGCGAATGACGACAATGGGGGGCCCGATGCCTACATTCGCTTTGGTGTGCCGAACGATGGCGATTACGTTTTGCAGGTGCGGGACCACCTGGGGAACGGCGGGGCGCATTATGCTTACCGAATCGAATTGACGCCGATCAAGCCGGCGCTCTCGATGGGGGTCGCCGAGTTCGTGCAGTACGTGCAGCCGACGGTGGCGGTTCCCAAGGGGAACCGGTTTGGGGTGGTGTTGACCGCGAGCCGGGTCGACTTTGGCGGTCCGTTGGCGCTGCGGGCCGAGAACCTGCCGCCGGGAATTACCATGGAGACCCCGGGGATGACCGCCGGGCAGAGCGTGGTGCCGGTGATTTTCCATGCCACACCCGAAGCCCAGGTGAGCGGCAAGCTGGCCGACATCATTGCGTCGTTGAACGACCCCAACCAGCCGAACCTCAAGGTGGAGGGGGTGGTGAACCAGCCGATGACACTGGTGCGCGGGCAGAACAACATTCCTGTATGGACCGAGCAGACATCGAAGCTGCCGGTTGCGGTGGCGGAGGAAGCGCCGTTCGTGTTGCAGATTGTGGAGCCGAAGGTTCCCATCGTCCGCAATGGGCAGATGGAGTTGAAGGTGGTGGCGACCCGCAAGGAGGGGTTTAAGGCGCCGATCAAGATCGACCTGCTGTGGGTACCTCCGGGATTGGGGGCGAGTGGTTCGATTTCGATTGCCGAGGGACAGAACGAGGCGGTCATTCCTATGAACGCCGCGGGGAACGCCGAGCTGGCGACCTGGAAGATCGCGGTCCGGGGAGAATCGAACCCGGGGGCCGGGAACGTGATGGTCTGCACGCCGTTCTGCGACCTGAAGGTGGCCGAGATGTACATGACCCTGGCGTTCGACCAGGCGGCGGTAGAGCAGGGGAAGGAGACCGAGGTGGTGGTCAAGATGACGAAACAGGCCGACTTCCCCGGGAACGCCAAAGTGGAGCTTTTGGGATTGCCGGCACAGGTGACGGCCGCCGCGTTGGAAGCGACCAAAGATTCGACCGATCTGGTCTTCAAGGTGGTGACGGCCGCCGCGTCTCCGGCGGGGAACCACAACTCGTTGTTCTGTCGGATCACGGTGACCGAGAATGGGGAACCGGTGATTCACAACATTGGGACAGGCAAGCTGCGGATCGACGTGCCGTTGCCTCCCAAAAAGAATGAGCCGATGCCGGCCGCTCCGGCCCCGATGCCGGCGGCGACTCCTGACCAGCCTCCTCCGAAGCGTCTGACGCGACTGGAGCAATTGCGGTTGGAGCAGCAGGAGCGTGACAAGGCCAAAAAGGAGGGGGCCAAGAAATGAGACTGCTGTCAGTACTTCGCCATCGAATCCAGCCGTTGAACCCGTTGTCTGTCTCTTCTCGCGTGTCTGCCATGGATGCCTCCCGACGAATTCTGAAGGCCACGGTGGCCCTGTGTGCCGCGTTCCTGTGCTCGGGCAGCGGCCCGGGTTTCGCGCAGGAGGCTGTGGTGGACTCGCTGCGGGTCTATCCACCGGAAATCATTCTGGAGACGTCGCGCTCCCGGCAGTTGCTGGTGGTGCAGGCGGTGTATTCCGATGGGATCACCCGGGATGTCACCTCGCAAGCGCAGGTGCAATTGTCGAATGCGGCTCTGGTTCGCCAGGAAGGCTCGACGCTGTATCCCGCCGCGGATGGCGAAGGCCAGTTGACCGTCTCGTTCGGGGGTAAGAGCCTGGCGGTGCCGGTGAAGGTGACGAAGGCGGCCGAGAATCGCGACGTTTCGTTTCGTCTGGACATCATGCCGATCTTCATGAAGACCGGCTGCAACACGGGAAGCTGCCACGGGGCCGCCCGCGGCAAGGATGGATTCCGGCTGTCGCTCTTCGGGTTTGATCCCGAGGGAGACCACTATCGGCTGACGCGTGAACTGTCGGGACGGCGTCTGGACCTGGCGGTCCCTTCGAAGAGCCTGCTGATCGAGAAGGCGGTGGGGGCTGTGCCGCACACCGGGGGCAAGCGATTCGCCCCCGACAGCGAGATCTGCAAGGAGCTGGAGCGGTGGGTCGACGCGAACTGCCCGAATGATCCGCCGACGGTTCCCACCTGCACGAGCATCGCGATCTATCCGACGCAGGCGGTGCTGGATGGCGAGGGAGAGAAACAGCAGGTGACGGTGATCGCGAAGTACAGTGACGGGACCACGCGCGACGTGACCTCGCTGTCGCTGTTTTTGTCGAATGATGACAGTGTGGCCAGCATCAACCCGGACGGGTCGGTGACGGCCGGTCAGCGGGGCGAGGCCTATATCATGGCCCGGTTCGCGACGCACACCGTCGGCTCACAGTACATCGTGCTGCCCAAGGGACTGAAGTTTTCGTTCCCCCCGCAGACGCCGGTGAACTACGTTGACGAATTGGTGAACGCCAAGCTGCAGAAGCTGCGGATGGCCCCTTCGGCGGTGTGTGACGATGAGACGTTTCTGCGGCGGGTGTATCTCGACCTGACCGGCACGTTGCCGACCACGGAAGACTACCAGCGGTTTGTGCCCAGCCCCGATCCTCAGAAGCGGCTGAAGCTGATTGACGAACTGCTCGAGCGGAAGGAGTTCACCGAGATCTGGGTGCAGTACTGGGCCGAGTGGCTGATGATCCGGTCGAACAACGTCATCAGTCCGAAGGCGGCGCTGTTGTATTACAACTGGCTGGCGGACCAGATCGGTCGCAACGTTCCGCTCGACAGGATGGTTCAAGAGCTGTTGTCGGCCAGCGGCGGCACATTCAAGGTGCCCCAGACGAACTACTACCAGAACGAGACCGACATTCTGAAGGTGGCCGAGAATGTGGCCCAGGTCTTCATGGGCATGCGGATCCAGTGTGCCCAGTGCCACAACCATCCGTTCGACCGCTGGACGATGGATGATTATTACAGCTTCGCCGCGTTTTTCTCGCAGATTGGCCGCAAGGGAGGCGAGGACTACCGTGAGGCGATCATCTTCAACAGCGGCGGAGGCGAGGTGGCCCATCCGGTCGGTGGGAGGCAGATGCCTCCCAAGTTTTTGGGTGGAGCGCAGCCCGATCTGAAGGGGCAGGACCGGCGGGTGGTGATGGCCAAGTGGCTGGCGTCTCCCGAGAATCCGTACTTCGCGCAGAACTTTACAAATCGTGTGTGGTCCCACTTCTTCGGCCGGGGCATCATCGATCAGGTTGACGACGTGCGGATCAGCAATCCCTCAGTGAATCCCGAGTTGCTGGCCGAATTGTCGAAGCGGTTCACCGAGTCGAATTACAACTTCAAGCAGTTGGTCCGCGACATTTGCCGCAGCGACGCTTACCAGCGTTCGACGGCCCGCAACGACAGCAACAAGACCGACGAGAAGAACTTCGCGCATGCGAACCTGCGGCGGTTGAAGGCCGAGTCTCTGCTCGACTGCATCAGCCAGGTGACCGGCACGAAGGACAAGTTCCCCGGTCTGCCGGTGGGGGCCCGGGCGGTACAGATTGTCGACGGGAACACTTCAACCTACTTCCTGACCACGTTTGGCCGGGCGAATCGCGAGACGGTCTGCAGCTGCGAAGTGAAGATGGAGCCGACGCTGTCGCAGGCGCTGCACCTGCTGAATGGCGACACGGTCAACGGGAAGATTCAGCAGGGAGGCCTGATCGCCAAGTGGCTGGGTGAGAAGGTCGAACCGCTGCAGATTGTCGAGCGGCTGTATGTGGGCTGTGTGGGGCGGAAGCCGACGGCTGAGGAAGTGGCGGCCTTCCAGCCCCTCTTCCCGGCGGGGGCCGATCCCAAGCCGGTGCTGGATGACCTGTTCTGGTCACTGCTCAACAGCCGCGAGTTCTTGTTCAACCACTAAGGCTGACGAGGTTGGGAGGGCAGTTTGTCCTTGCCGGCACGTTTCCCCGCACTGAATCCTGCGGTTGGACTTGAGTGTCCGCCGTTGTCGAACTTCACGAAGATCTGTCGATCATGATTGCATTCCGCCTGATTCGCCCCCTCTGCCTGCTTCTGTTGGGACTGGCCTGTTCCACGGCGTGGGCCGAGGAGAAACCAGCCGAGAAGATCACCTTCGTCGACCATGTGGTGCCGATCTTCCGTGCGAAGTGCGGCACGTGCCACAGTGCGGGTGAGGCGAAGGGTGGGCTGGTGCTGGAGAGTTACGGGGCCACGATGCAGGGGGGGGCTTCGGGAGCTGTGGTTGAGGTGGGGGATGTGGACGCCAGCCGGCTGTATGACCTGGTGTCGCATAAAGAGCAGCCGGCGATGCCTCCCAAAGAGCCGAAGATGTCGGACGAGTTCCTGACGACGATTCGCAAGTGGATCGAAGGGGGGGCGCTCGAGAACAAAGACAGTGTGGTGAAGGCCAAGAAGAAGGCATCGTTTGCCCTGTCGACGACCGCCGTCTCGACCGACAAGCCGGAGGGGCCGCCGGCGATGCCGGAAAATCTCGCGACCGAGCCGCTGCTGGTCTCGAAGCGGGGGAACGCCGTGACCGCCCTGGCAGCGAGCCCTTGGGCGCCGCTTGCGGCGGTGGCCGGGCACCAGCAGGTGCTGTTGTATGACCTGACGAACTTCACCATGGCCGGGGCGTTGCCGTTTCCTGAGGGGACCGTGCATGTGCTGCGGTTCAGCCGGAATGGTTCGCTGCTGTTGGCGGCGGGGGGGCGGGGAGGACAGTCGGGGCGGGTGGTGGTGTTCGATGTGAAGACGGGGAACCGGGTGTTTGAAATCGGCAGTGAGACCGAAGTGGTGCTGGGGGCCGATATTTCGCCCGATCACAGCCAGATTGCCCTGGGTGGCCCCCGGAAGATGGTGCGGATCTATTCGACCGCGGATGGCGAATTGCAGTACGAGATGAAGAAGCACACCGACTGGATCACCGCCGTCGAGTTCAGCCCCGATGGGGTGTTACTGGCGACGGGCGATCGCAGCAACGGTCTTGTGGTGTGGGAGGCGAATACGGGTCGCGAGTTCTACACCCTCAATGGGCACGGAGCGGCGGTGACCGGGATGAACTGGCGGGTCGATTCCAACGTGTTGGCCACCAGCAGTGAAGACACCACCGTGCGGCTGTGGGAGATGACGAACGGGACCCAGGTGAAATCATGGGGAGCGCACGGGGCGGGGGCCGCGTCGGTGACCTTTTTGCGTGACGGGCGACTGGTGTCGACCGGACGTGACCGTGTGACCAAGATCTGGGATCAGAACGGAGCGCAGCAACTCGCGCTGACTGCGCTGCCCGATCTGGGGCTGAAGACGACGTTCTCGGAACCTTTGGGGCTGGTGCTGGCTGGAGACTGGACCGGTACGGTGAAGGTATTCGCCGCGGCGAATGGCGCGGAACTGGGGAACCTGGTAACGAACCCGGGTCCGGTGGCGGCGCGGCTTGAGGCGGCGAAGGTGGCCCTGGCAGCGGCGGAGGCCCCGGCGAAGGCGACGGCCGATCAACTGGCCGCTCTGCAGAAGCAGGTGACTGACAAGCAGGAGGCCGCCAAGGCAGCGGTGAAGGCCCACGCTGATGCCGAGGCGTCAATCCCGGTGTTGGCGGCCGAGCTCAAGAAGATCGAGGGAGAACTGCCTGCGCAGGCTGAGTTGGTGAAGGCGGCCGAGACCGCAGTCGCGACCATCACGGCCCAACTGACCAAGGCCAAGGCCGATCTGGAAACGGCCGAGAAGGCGAATGACGCTGTGGCGATTGAGGCGGCCCGCAAGGTCGTCGAGACCCAGGAGAAAGACCTCGCCACTGCGAAAAAGGCGGCCGAGGCGGCCGTCGGAACCAAGGCTGCTGCCGACAAGCTGCTGGCCGACTTGCAGGCGAAGCACAAGGCCACGGTCGACGGGTTGCCCGGAATGAAAGCCGCCGCCGACAAGGCGGTTGCCGAGATGAACCCCACCCCCGAGATGCTGAAGGCGATCGAGGGGGCGACCACGGCGGCCAGGCAAGCGGCCGAGGTTTTGGCCCGGCACCAGTCGGCGGTGGCTCGGCTGACGGCCGACCTGACTCGAGGCGCGACCGCGGCTGGGAAATAATGCGGAGATGGTTGCGGATGGAGGGCAGGGAGGACATCACCCCCTGCCGGCGGTTTTATTTTTCGCGCCAGAGGATGTCGTCGGGAATGCCAAGTTCCGCCTGACGCGCGGCGATGTCGCGACGGAAACGGGTAGCATCGACCGGATAACCGGCGGTTGATTTCAGGTTGGGGACCTGGGTCTGCCACCAGGTGTTGAACTGCCGCATGGCCAGTTCCCGCAGGTATTTGGCGAGCATCGAAGCCAGAGCGGTGGGCAGATGCCGTTCGGACTGGGTCTGGAACCGGAATTCGAACCGGCCGGCGCGGTACCGGCTGAGCTGGGCCGACTCTTCGAGGCAGGTGATAAAGGTGTCTCCCACCACGATCGGGAGGAATTCGCGGTAGCGGTTGCGCCCGCCATGCTTGTCGGCCAGGACGAGGATCGGGGAGTGGGACTCTGAAAGTTGGGCGACGCAGCGGGCCACGAGTTGCAGTGACAATTCGGAGAGAGAGCGTCCCTTGCTGCCGGTTTGCCGATTGAGGGCATTGAAACGTTTGGGAGACACCAGGTCGGCGGCAAGTTGACGCAGCTGGATGCCGCGCTCGGCACACCGGGCCCGCCAGTCGCCAAGGCGGGGGAGGTTCAACGACGCCGGGTCGGTGGGGAGGGGGATTCCCGCGGCATACCAGGGTTCCTGGGCAGGATCGGGACGAGAATCGCGCAGGACTATCCGCAGCAGTCCGTCCCAAGAGGCGGGCGGGACGGCGTCTGGGGGAGAGAGCAGGGAGAGTGCGTGCCACAATGGGGCTTCGAGTGCCGCGATTCCCCGGCCCGCGCTGTAGACCTGTTTGGAGTCCCCCACGGTGATGGCCTGGGGATTGGCTTCGTCGGGGCGGCGGACAATTCCCGTGAACTCGGTGTGGAGATCGCAGCGGGTGGGATCGGTGGGGATTTCCCAGACAGTGGCGGCGATCAGCAGGGGGCCCAGGTTGGGACCGAATCCGGCTTCATCGAGGCCGATGAGAAGTGGCATGTGCGATGGGTTCCGGTGAGCAGACCAGAGGAGCGAGTCGGGGAAGGGGGGCTGGAACGATGAAGATAGGCGGTGGGGACGGGGAATGTCAGGTGGATTGAGAGCGGTTCGCGGGGGCTTGACAGGGCCGGGGACAGGGCCGAAGATGCCAGAAAAGGGGTTGGTTTCTCCTTTTCATCAAGACGCAGAAGGGCTTAAGAGCACGATGTCGACCCGCAAGATTGATGTGGAAGAGGTGAATGCCGTCACGGTGGCCAAGTTCACCGACAAGAAGATTCTGGATGAGACCAACATCCAGATCATCGCCAATCAATTGTTCAGCCTGATTGACGATGATCACCGCAAGAAGATCGTGTTGGACTTCGCGACGGTGGAGTATCTGTCCAGTGCGGCTTTGGGCAAGTTGATCACCCTCGACAAGAAGGTGAAGGCCGACAAGGGGGAATTGCGGCTCTGCACGATCCGCAAAGACATCCTCGAAGTGTTCAAGATCACCAAGCTCGACAAACTGTTCAAGATCTTCGAGACGCGTGAAAAGGCGTTGGCGGGTTTCTAGTATTGCGTGGATGTGGGCTGGGAGAGCGATCCCCAGTCTGAGAGCACGAACTTGGGCCCGGGATGGATTGGGGATGATTTTCCCCTGCTGGTGGGTGGCTGGTGAGCGCCGCAGCGACGGGTGATGTCGCCCCGACTGCGGCTGAACTGGTGGGGTGAAATGTCAAGGCAGGCATTGACTCACCTCGTGAACTGCCGGCCGACTTGGACTTCACTGCCCCTGCGGTGGAGCCCGCCCGAGTGACTGTCGTGCGTTTTGTTCCTGATTCGGGCCATTCCCGTGACCACAGGCCAGCCAGTCAAAACGGAAGTGACGATCCCCAGCGACACGGTGGCGGGTCAGGCATTGCAGGAACAGATTCTCCGGCAACTGGAGGATCTGCAGTTCGAGGATCAGGATCTCTTTGGGGTGCGTCTGGCCCTCGAAGAGGCCCTCGTGAATGCCATCAAGCATGGCAATCGCCTCGACCCCGCCAAGAACGTGCGGGTGCAGTGGTGTGTTGATGATGTCCGGGTGGTGATTGAGATTGAGGATGAAGGGGAAGGGTTTGATCCGGGTGATGTTCCCGACCCGACCGCCGACGAAAACCTGGAACGCCCCTGTGGACGTGGTATTCATCTGATGCGGGCGTTTATGACCTCGATTGAATACCTCGATCGGGGCAACCGCGTGGTGCTGATCAAGTCGCGGACGGTGGCTGAGGAAGAAGCTGAGGAAGAGTCTCCCCCTGAGGAAGGGTAGTCTGGCACGTGGTCGGGTTGGGGGCGAAGTGGATTCGGCCCGTGGGCACCCGTCTCGTGTTGCGAACAGCCGCTTTTGTCGGAAAACAATGCAAACCGGGCGGAACGTGAGATTCCGAGCGCAGGCCGAGGTCGGTAGCGAACGCTGGGCCCAACGCGTTCCTTTCGCAGTCCGGCCTTGCGCCCATGAACCTGCTGAGGTTCGCATCTGGGAGGCTTCTGCGCCGCGTTAAGTGTCCAGCGGCTGGTCCTCGTCTCCTCCGGGTTCGGTCTCGGACGGCGGCAGGTCGACTGCCGAGCTGGCACCCGGGGCCGCCAGTCCCAGGACTTCAAGTCGTCGAATCAATCGGGTGCGGTGAATTCCCAGCAGGGCGGCGGCTCTGGTCCGATTCTGTCGGCTGCGCTGGAGAGCGAGGGAGATCACGCGGCGTTCGGCCTCGATGAGGATCTGGTCGAGGTGGAGTTGCGGTTGCTGCGCGGGAGGGGTGATTGCCTCGGGCGGAGTCCTCAGGCGAGCCGGCAGATCGTTAGCCCCCAGCAGCGGGGCTGGGGCGGAGGCATGGGCTGCCCGCAAGACATCCCCCAGTTCGTCGAGGTGCCGGGGCCAGGGCCAGGCCTGCAGAAGCTGCAGCGCCTCATCCGTGAGCCCGGAGACTTCCCGTGAAGAAAGGCGATTGCACTCTTCGAGGATGTGCTGGGCCAGCAGGGGGATGTCTTCGCGTCGCTCACGGAGGGGGGGGAGTTCGATCACGAGGGGGGTCAGGTGGAGCGCCAGTTCGTCCAGCAGGCGCTCGGCAGCCACCAACTCTTTCCAGGGTCGGCTGGTGGATGCCAGGATGCGAATCTGGGGAGGAAGGTCTCTGTCGACTACGGGCACACACAGTCGACAGATGCGTTGCTGCAGATCGCGCGGCAGATGATCGACGTCGCCCAGATAGAGCGTTCCCGGCAGAGAGGTTCCTCCCGCCGAGGCCGTTCCCGAGTGGACTTCCAGCAAGCGGGTCAAGACCCGCTCGAGTTCTCCCGCCGTCAGCCGTTGGCAGTCGAGGGGGACGTACCAACGTCCGGCTCCCGGGCCGGCGAAGTGGATGACCCGGGAGAGGTGCTCGCGACCGGTTCCCGGTTCCCCCTGCAGCAGCACAGAGCCGTGGGAGGGGATGACCAGTTGAACCTGGGCCAGCACCCGCCGCATGGGGCGGCTGACCGCGACGATGGTGTGCGACCCGAATCGCTGTCGCTGCGAGCTGCGGAGCGACGCCAACTCGGCGTGCAGTCGCACAGCCATGGGGGTCGACTCGAGTTCGGCCGGCGGCAGCGGGGGCCCCACGAGCCCCAGCACTCCCGTGATTCCCAGTTCGGAATCGCGGAGGGGAAAGCAGTGAAGCGACCGCGACAAGCGCTCGCCCGCCGAAGTCAGGATCTGGGCGGGGACAACCCGCTCCGCCCCTTGGAAGACTTCCGGGGGGGGGCAGAGGCTGGCAGCGAGAGCGGCACCGGTTTGACCGGGAGCCTCTGGTGCGTACCGGCACACCTCCCCCACGACATCGGCGGCGGACCAACCGGTCAGCGACTGCAGTCCCGCATTGAACACGCGGATTCTTCGTTCCGCGTCGAGCACGAACAAGGGGGTCTGCGAGGTCCCCAGCCATGTGGCCAGATCCTGGGTCTTCCGCGATCGCCGGGGCATTCAGTTCACCTTTGCACTCGTCCCGAGCCTCCCCCCTTCATCAAGCCTTCAATTTCCGAGCGGCTCGAATGATTGAAGTCTCCCTTGATGCTGTGCTTGAGACAGCTGGCGGCCACGGCATAGGCGATGGCCTGTGAGGGCTCGCTGAGGCCCGGGGAATTGAGGGCGAAGATCAGTCCGCCCGCGAACGAGTCGCCCGCCCCCACCCGGTCGACGATGTTGCGGATCTCATATGGTTCGTACTGACCGGCGGCATTGACCGGAGCACAGTGCACCGAGTCGGTGGCGGCATGGTAGAAGATGCCCCCCCAATTGTTGTGGCTGGCCGAGATGCTTTCGCGCAGTGTGATGGCGACTCGTTTCACATTGCGGAACTGTCGGACAATCTCGCGGGCGACCTGCCCATACCCCTCGAGCGAAATCTCGCCCGCCTCGACATTGCTGTGGGGGGCCTGGATCCCCAGACACATATCGGCATCTTCTTCGTTGGCAATCACCAGGTCGACGTATTTCACGAGTTCGCGCATCGTCTGGCGGGCCAGTTCAACGGGGCTCTTCCCCGCCTGCCAGCGCCACAGTTTCTTGCGGAAATTGAGGTCGCACGAGACGGGAATGCCACGCTGCGAAGCCTGGCGTACCGCTTCGAGCGCCGCCTGCGCCGCCTGTTCGCTGATGGCCGGGGTGATTCCGGTGATGTGAAACCAGGTGGCTCCGTCGAGGATCTTCTTCCAGTCGTAAGTTTCTGGGCCGGCGAGCGAAATGCAGCTGGCATCCCGGTCGTAGGTCACGGTTCCCGCGCGCTGGTTGGCACCGGTCTCAACAAAGTAGACCCCGAAGCGGCCCTTCGGGCTGCGTTGGACGAGGCGATGGTCAACCCCCAGGCGACGGATTTCCGAGACAAAGGCATCGGTGAGGGGATTGTCGGGAAGCACGGTGGCATAGGCCGATTCGCCCCCCTGCAGCGCAACGGAGACGGCCACATTCACCTCGCCCCCTCCGAAGGTCGCTTCCAGACGTCCGGGCAAGACCTGAGACAGCCGCAGAAACTCCTCGGGAGCCAAACGGAGCATCACTTCGCCAAACGTCACGACACGCATTGCGGCAATCTTTCGTCTTGGGGAGGGAACCCGGGGAAGCGTCCAGAGACACACCCCTTCCACCGGGGAGGTGCCGCGATTCTGTCAACTGGCTGGCGGGGTCGCAATCCCCCGGGACTTTCTTTCAGGGAGAGGGGGCTTTATAACGGCGGGAACGACATTCCCGGATTGCCATTCCGCACCGGGGCCACGGCGGGACGGGAGCGACTTCCCGTGGGGCCGTGGATGTTGTCCAGCTCACCTTCAATCGAGGAGCGGATTCATGCCCCGCCAGATTCTTCAGTTTGCGGTGGCCTGCCTCTTGGGGAGTGCCCTGGGGGGCGCGAGTGGGGCGGCCGACTGGAATCGCTTCCGGGGGCCCAATGGGACCGGCTCGGTGGAGGACGCCGGTGTGCCGGTCCAGTTTGGTGAGCAGGACAACCTGCTCTGGAAGGTGCCGCTGGCTGCTGGAAATTCGTCGCCGATCGTGTCGCAGGGGCGGATTTTCCTGCAGACCGCCAACGAAGATGGCAGCGAACGCCGGCTGCGGTGCCTGTCGCTGGCGGATGGGAAGGAGCTGTGGACCCGGACAATCGCGGCGAAATCGGCCCACACCCACGCCAAGAGCAGTCTGGCGTCCTGCACGGGGGCTGCCGATGAGCGCCGGGTGGTGATGCCATTCTGGGATGGAACCGAGATCTCGGTGCACGCCTTTTCGCTGGATGGAGAGCCGCAGTGGTCGCACCGTCTGGGCAGCTTCACCAGTCAGCATGGGGCCGGTCATTCGCCCATTTTGGTCGATGGCAAGGTGATTCTCTCGAATGACCAGGATGGAACCGCCGAAATCGTGGCGTTGGATGCCGAGACGGGGGCCGTGGTCTGGAAAACGGCCCGCACCCCGTCCCGGGCCAATTATGCCACTCCCGTGTTGGTGGAGCGGGTGGCGGGAATTCCCGAGATTCTGATCGCGGGAACCCCCGGGGCGGCCACCTACGATCTGCGCAGTGGATCGGAAACCTGGAAGTGGGTGTGGAAGTCGAACACCAAACAGCTGCGGGCGGTGGGTTCCCCCGTGGTCATCGACGGTCTCGTGGTCTTCAGTGGGGGGAATGGTCCAGGGGACCGCCAGGTGGCGGCGGTGAAGCTTTCCGGGAACGGGGATGTCACCGAGACCAACCTCGCTTGGGAAACGCACAAGTTGTTTCCGTATGTTCCCTGCATGCTGACCCGCGGGGAGCACATCTATTTTGTGAATGATGCGGGAGTCGCCGCCTGTTATGTAGGGAAGACGGGAGAACAGATCTGGTCCAAGCGACTTGGTGAGGGGACCTTCTACTCGTCTCCGGTGATGGCGGCCGGTCGGATTTATGCGGCGGCCGAGAACGGCACGGTCTTCGTGTTTGGCGCCGCGAAGGAATTTGAGCTGTTGGCGACCAACCAACTGGACGATTCGGTGATTGCCAGCCCCGCCGTGGTCGATGGCCGGCTGCTGATTCGCGGCAAGCAGAACCTGTACTGTTTTGGCACCCGTTGATTGATGCGATCCCATGAGCCTCGCGGAAAATTCGCTGCGGAAGGGTAAATTCCCTGGCCCGGGTTCGAGCCGGGGGCTGGTGCTGGGGATGGCCCTGGTTGTCTTGTCTGTGGGGCAGAGCGGCTGGGTAACGTCTCTGGCCGCAAGGGAGGTTGCATCGGGGCAAGAGCTCTATGCGCAGGTTTGCCTGCGGTGCCATGGAACGCAGGGGGAGGGGGCGGGAGACCGGAAACGGGCGCTCGAGGGAGATCTGTCGGTTGGTGAACTGGCCCGGTTGATCCACCGCACCATGCCCGAAGAAGATCCCGGCAGCCTGTCCGAGGAGCAGGCGCGGGATGTGGCGGCATACATCCATGAGGCGTTTTATTCGCCGGTTGCGCGAGAGCGGCTGCGGCCTCCGCGGGTCGAACTGTCCCGCTTGACGGCTCGCCAGTACCGGTATGCCGTGGCCGACCTCGTGGGGAGTTTCCGTCCCGCGCTGGCCGAGCGGGGGGAACCTGGTCTGAAGGGGTTGTATTTCCGGGGACGTCGACTGGGGGGAGAGAAAGAGAGTGTGCTGAAGCGTGCCGATCCCCGGATTGCGTTTGACTTCGGCACCGCCGCTCCGGTCCCCGAGATCGCTGAGCCGCAGGAGTTTTCGATCCGTTGGGAGGGGGCTCTGTGGGCCCCCGTCACAGGGGAGTATGAGTTTGTGATCCGGACCGAGCATGCCGCGCGGCTCTGGTTGAATGGGAACGCCACCCCCCTGATTGACGCCTGGGTCAAATCGGGGGCCGAGAGCGAGTACCGCGGAACGATTTTCCTCCTGGCCGGCCGACCGTATCCGTTGCGGGTGGAATACACCAAGGGGAAGCAGGGGGTCGATGACTCGGCCAAACAAAAAAAGCAGGAATCGCAGCCCTCGAGCATGACGCTCTTGTGGCGCCGTCCGGATGAGCAGTCGGTTGCCGTCGTACCGGCCCGCGTCTTGAGCCAGGCGAGGCCCCCGGAGTCGTTTGTCTGTGCGACCACATTCCCACCGGACGATCGGAGCTTCGGATGGGAACGTGGCAATGCTGTCTCCAAGGGTTGGGAGCAAGCGACGACCACGGCGGCGCTTGAGACGGCCGATTACGTAGTGACGCATCTCGACTCGCTGGCGGGGACCGGGGAGGAGGGCGGCGATCGGCAGGAGAAGCTGGTGGAATTCTGTCTGCGTTTCGCCGAGCGCGCCTTCCGGCGGCCGCTGTCGGCCAGTCAACGCGAGATCCTGGTCAATCGCCCCTTCGCCAATCCGGCCGATGGGGATCAGGCGGTGCGGCAGTCGGTGCTGCGGGTCCTCAAGTTTCCCCAGTTTCTGTACCAGGAGTTTCGCCCCGTTGAAGACGATTGGGACGTGGCGGCCCGGTTGGCATGGGCCCTGTGGGATTCCATTCCGGATGACGTTTTGCGCAAGGCGGCCGAGCGTGGTGAATTGGCGACGGAGGAACAGCGGCGGACGCAGGCTGAGCGGATGCTGGCCGATCCCAGGGGACGGAACAAATTGCGGGAGTTTGTGTTCGTCTGGCTGAAAGCCGACCTGCCGATGGAGGTCGTCAAGGATGAGAGGCTGTTCCCAGGGTATGACGAAGCGCTGCTGAGCGATCTGCGGACATCCCTTGAGTTGTTCTGGGATGCCGTAGTCTGGTCGGAAGGGAGTGATTTCCGGCAGTTGCTGAGTGCCGAGGAGTTGTGGCTGAATGACCGGTTGTCGCGCTGGTATGGCGGCGAACTGCCTGACGGAGGCGAGTTTCAACCGGTAGTTCGGCGGGGCGAACAACGGGCCGGCGTCGTGACGCATCCCTACTTGATGGCGCGCCTGGCCCGGACCGATGAGAGTTCCCCCATTCATCGAGGGGTCTTTCTGGCGCGGGGTGTTCTGGGGCGTCTGCTCAAGCCCCCTCCCGAAGCCGTGACTCCGCTCCCCATCGAGGTGCAGCCTGATTTGACGACCCGCGAGCGGGTCTTGCTGCAGACCTCACCGGAAGCGTGTGCGGGCTGTCATGCGCTGATCAATCCGCTGGGGTTCGCCCTCGAGAACTTCGACCCGATCGGTCGGTTTCGTCTGGAGGATCGGGGACGGCCCGTGAATGCAGAGGGCACCTACACGTCCCGTACCGGCGAGGTGGTGCTGTTTCAGGGGAGCCACCAGTTGGCCGAGTTTCTGGTGGCCAGTCCGGAGGCGACTGCGGCGTTTACCAGGCAGTTGTTTCAGCACCTGGTTCAGCAGGCGCCGGCGGCTTGGGGCCCGGGAACACAAGATCGGCTGGTGGAGGACTTTCGCGCCAGCGGCTGCCATATCCGGCGGCTGGCGGTGTGGATCGCCGATTTCTCAACCCAAAGGCCGGCAGTGGGGCCTTGAGGCGGCGGAAGAGCGTCTGTTTACCCCGGACTGTCAAAAGCCCCCCAGTTTGGCGATTCCCCCAGTTTGGCGATTCCCAAGGTGCTGATCCCCGTTGAGGTCTTCAAAAGAAACAACCCCGGTTCGATGAAAACCGGGGTTGCACACTTGATTTCCTCAAGGCGGCCCGACTGACGTGGGGCTGCCACAGAAACTATTCGGGCTTGACCAGAGGGTCCTTCTTTTCCTTGATGACCGGGCACTGGGGTGCCATCTCGGCGTTCAGTTCCTTGTAGGGCAGCCACGCTTCCGCCAGATTGTCTTCGTGGAAAATGGCTTCCACCGGACATTCGGGAACACAGGCTTCGCAGTCGATGCACTCATCGGGATGGATGTACACCATCTGCTCACCCTCGTAGAAACATTCCACGGGGCACACAACGACACAATCGGTGTACTTGCAACCGAAGCAAGGTTCCGCAACGACATGGGCCATGACAATCCACCTCTTCTCTTGTGCTGGGGCCGCGTACAGTCGCGGCCTGCTGTTCCGACGAATCCTAGTTCTGGTCGC
This sequence comes from uncultured Planctomycetaceae bacterium, assembly GCA_903861195.1. Classification (GTDB taxonomy): domain Bacteria; phylum Planctomycetota; class Planctomycetia; order Planctomycetales; family Planctomycetaceae; genus UBA10511. The sequence continues at coordinate 31,020 of CAIOTJ010000344.1, forward strand.
TTTCGGGTGTCAAGCGGTCTCACGCAACGATTTCCCGATCGTGAGATCACACTGGGCTGCCCTCTGTTATCGACCGTTTTCGCACCGAATCTTGGCTGGATTCAGGTCTTCAGAGAGTCGATGGCCTGGGTCAGGCAGGTAATCCATTCCGGTTGGTCGGCCACGGCTCCCGCGACATCGGGAGGAGCGAACAACCGGACCCGTTTGACGTAGTCGTCAAACTGGGTTCCCGCCAGGGCCCGTACGACGGGGCTCACTTCCTGCAGGGGGCGATAGCAACGCTCTTTCGGGAAAAAGATGTCGACTTTGAATTCCACCTCCCGATGTCTCGGGGGGGCATCGATGAGAATTTCGCAGGGCTGCAGCCGTCTTCCCACCAGCGGGCTCAGCGCCTCGGCGATGCGCTCTCCACAACGGACGAGGAATTCAAAAGGACGCCGCGAGAGACGCTGGTAAAGTTCCGCCTGTTGGTGGGGAGTCGCTTCGAAGACCCGTTTGTAGATTTGACGCCGGGGGCCGAAGATTCCCTCGAACAGCGGTTCGGCCGCGGTTCCCCGGGCTTCCTCGCGCAGGGTGGCAATCACCTCGGCTTCAGTCCTCAGCAGCAGGGTTCGCAGCGTCAGCCGGTGGCGAATTTCGTAGAACCCCCGGGCGAACATGCAGGTCGCCGCCCGGACGGCGTGATGCCAATAAACTTCGCCAAACATCACATAGCGGGCGAACACCATCAGTTCGGCGGCTGTCTTGCCTTTGTACGAGAGGGCCAAGCCATCTCCCGCGGCATTCAGCACCAACGACTGGATCAGACGGTTCTTGTCGTAGTTGCGGCCATAAGGGACGCCGCAGTGCAGACTGTCCCGCTCGAGGTAGTCCATCTTGTCGATGTCGATGGGGCCCGAGAGGATCGAGCGAATCAACCGCAGAGGGTGGGAATCGGTGCGGGCCGAGAGAACATCGAGCACCTCCTCCGGTTCCACCTGCCATTCCGAGCGGAGGATTTTGGCCAGATCGCGATGGGGAGCCAGGAATTCGGCCGCGTGGGATTCGTGGGCGGGAAGTTCGGCCAGCCCCATGTCTTCGATGGGATGGGCGAACGGCCAGTGGCCGAGGTCGTGCAACAGGGCCGAGCAAAGCAACAGTTCGGCCGTGTGTCGGTCGACCCGATCCCGGAAGCGGGGATCGCGCACCAATTGCGCGAGGTAGCGGAGGGCGTTGTGGAACACTCCCAGGGCGTGCTCGAACCGGGTGTGCATCGCTCCGGGATAAATGCGCGAGACCAGGCCTAATTGGCTGATCTGGGCCAGTCGGCGGAACTCCGCCGTGTCGACCAGAGCACGGACCCGCGGTGTGAAGGGGACATCCTGTTGGTCCGGAATGCGAATCAGACCCTGGCCGGTTTCCAGACGGGAGAGTTCGGGAATCTCCAGGAGTGAGTTCGACATCGCTGTGGCCCCGGGGCTGGTCAGCGATCGAGTTGAACGATCGGCAGATCGGCGGCTGCGAGTTGGCGTTCTCGTGCCGGGGATTCGGGAAGCCCCACCGGGAGTCGCTCTTCAGGTCGAACCTCGATGGCTGGGGGGGTGGGCTGCCGGGGGCCCGCGGTTCCGAACAGCGTCGCCTTCACCGTCGTCAGGAAGCCGCGCACGGTACCAAACGTCTCGGAGACCGCCGTTGGTTCATACCCGCTGTGAACCATGCAGTCGGCGCACTTGGGGTTCCCGCTGGCCCGCCCGTAGTGGGACCATTCGGTTGTGGCGAGCAACTCCTGGTAGGTTTCGGCATACCCTTCCTGCATGAGGTAGCAGGGCTTCTGCCAGCCGAACAGGTTGTAGGTCGGATTGCCCCAGGGAGTGCACTCCAGGTCGTACCGCCCCTGAAGGAACAGCAGGAAGAGGGGAGACTGGTTGAATTTCCAGCGTCGGGGGGCGCCGGCGAACAACCGCTGGAACAGGCCGATTGTCCCGCGGCGCTTCAGGAAGTGCTCCTGGTCGGGAGCCTTTTCGTAGCTGTAGCCGGGAGAAATCATCATCCCTTCGACACCCAGCGACATCAGTTGGTCAAAAAACGGGCCAAACCGGTGCGGATCGGCGGTATCAAACAGAGTGGTGTTGGTGGTCACCCGAAAACCGGCCGCCAGCGCCTTCTGAATGGCCGACAGGGCGATTTCGTAGGTGCCGTCCCGGCAGACGGCGTGGTCATGCTCTTCCCGGGGGCCATCGAGATGGACGGAAAACGACAAATATTTCGAAGGCTGGAACCGATGCAGGTGCTTCTCGAGCAGCAGGGCGTTGGTGCAGAGATAGATGTACTTCTTGCGAGCCACCAATCCGGCAACAATCTCGTCGATCTGCGGATGCAACAGCGGTTCGCCGCCAGGAATCGAGACGATCGGCGCGCCGCATTCCTCGACTGCGCGAAAGCACTGCTCGGGGCTGAGGTGCCGTTTCAGAATGTCGGCCGGATACTGGATCTTTCCACATCCGGCGCAGGCCAGATTGCAACGGAACAAAGGTTCCAGCATCAGCACCACGGGGAACCGCTTGTTGCCCCGGAGTTTTTGCCCCAGGACATAGGACGCCACGGTCCACATCTGGGAAAGAGGAACACCCATCGTCGGCCTCCCTGCTGATTCGGTCTCTGGTTGCGTGATCGCTGCATCCGGGTTGGTGCCAGAACTGGCACAAATTCACGGACCGCTGGTCTCTGAAACATCGCCAGCCCCCCCTGGTCGACAGGGATTCCATGGCGTCTGCAGAAACCGCAGGAAGGGATAGCATCTTTTCCGATCAATGTCAGCCCTGAGGCTCCACGTCCCCTGGGCGGCAGACCTCAAGGTCCAGTTTTGTCCGGCGGATGGACGACCTCTCTGCCGCACAGATCATCAGGGGGCGGGAATCTGTTCCGACTGGGCAGCTTGCGGCGACTGCCAGGGATTGGGCCAGACCCGCCCCAGGTACTCTTCCTGGTTCCCGGCTGGAGGAGCTGTGGTTTCAGCGCTCGGCCGCAGTTCCCAAACCCACTGCCCTCGGGGATTGCGGGACTGCCAGAGTTCCACCGTGGACTTCGGCGGCGGATTGGCCGCTCCTTGCCAGACATAAAAGCAGGGCTGGGCCGTGTCGGAGAGCTCCGGTTTGATTTCCCATTTCTCCTCCCCGTCGGCCTGTTTCCGCAAGACCACCGGCACCAGGTGCGTCCCTGGCTGATCGGGAGCGAAAAACGGAACAGTGCGCCAGACTTGAGGCAGAGATTCGCCCGTCTCGCCCGGGGAGGAATCGACCCGGTACCAGGATCGCGGCCGGAGCTCGCCGAGAGTGACGGCCCGGGGAGCGTCGACCGATCGGGGACCAACCGCCACGGGAACTGCCAGCCCGGGATGATCGAGGTCGAGCCGGTACATGATCTGGTTGTAATCGTACCTGGGAGTCGCGTTGGAATTCCCCGAGAAGGTCGCCGTATAAGTTCCTTCGAAATAGATCCGCCGTCCCCCCTGGTCGTCGAAGAGGGGATGATGGCGGGGGTTGTAAAAGCTGTAACGCCGATGCGTGACAATCTTGCGGGCCCACGCCCACGGGCCAAGCGGACTCTCCGCCTCGCTGTACCAGACTTCGCCGAGGTTGGAAGTCCCTCCCCACTGCACGGCGACCAGGATCCAGCGCCGCCGCCAGGAATTCCAGGCAGTCGTACCGCCATGGACCAGAACCGGTTGTCCCGATTCGACATCGCGCAGCTGGACCAGGCCGTCGTGTGGCCGGAGTTGTCCCTGCCCGACCAGTTTGGACTGCTCCAGCGCCGCGAGGGGTGGGGTGTCGCGGCGCCAGCGGTAACGGGGTTCTCCCGCGGAATTGCGATCGAACTGCGGAGCTTTCAACGAGGAGCCATCGACGAGGCAGGTGTAGGCCTCGTATTGGCCGAGATCGAGCAGCGATTCCGCCCGGGCTGGGACCCGGGTCAGGCCCAGCGGAGTGGCAAAATAACGAAAATCGGTATCGCCAATCCGCACTTCGAAGGGATGTCCGGTGGGATACAGGGGAGCGGTGAGAGGGATGTCGGTTCCCGCCCGCCATTCGCGGGCGTCATCCTCCCATTCCACGAAGCGGCGCTGGCTAACCTCAAGGGGAGGTTTGATCTTCATCGCCGCCGCGAATAAACGCTCTCTTCCGCTACTGTCCCGGGCCACGGTCAACCCTTCCAGCCAGGTGGGGCCGCTTCCGGGCAGGGTGGCGGTCGGCTTGGCGAAACCGTCGGGCCCCGGGAAGTAATCAAAGTCGATCCCCCGCATGGGGTCGAGGCCGCCGGGGCCGGGGAGCGGCGTAGTGGCCCCAGGGACATGGAAGTTTCCGAGAGGATAGCCGGGACGCTGGGTGTCTCCCCAGAACCAGTAGAGCCGGCCCCGAAACTGCGCCTGCAAGACACTGTCCTGTCCCAGCACCTGCGTGTTGAGCAGAGGATGAACCAGCGGAGGGGTTTCTCCCAGCAGCACGCTATCCCGGTAAATGCCGCCGCCCGTCACCCGATACAGCCGTTCGGCCAGATTGATTCGCGGCAATTCCAGGCGGGCACTTCCACCGGGCACGCACGCGAGGCGGCGACCGCGATAGCCGAAACCGTCGGCTGGAAACTCGTAGCCATGGCTGAAGACATGGAAAAACACCTCGTGCCCCAGCAGATCGGGATCGGTGATGGCGACCCGCCCCGCGGAATCCGAGACGAACAGCACTTCATTTACCGTCCGCAATTCGACCAGAGGAACACCGCGGCCGGTGGACTGGTCAACAATCTCGATTCGAAACGGCTGCTGTTCGCCGGCGGGGGTGGGGGCGGGGAGCAGCCCCAGGGGCAGGACCAGCAATTGGACCAGCCCTGGGATGAGATGGCGGCGAATTGACATGGGGAGGCGAATTGGGAGGAGCGACAGGTGCCGGGGGGCCAGGAACGTTGGAAGAGAGAGTGAAATCTCGGCCGACCAGCGCCGTCCCGGGGGAGCCGCCGGCGGTGATCGGGCCGCGGTCTATTCGAGTTCGCTGAGGAGTAACCGGTGAAGTTCTTCGAGCGTAGTTTGTCCGGACAGAACCTTCCTCGCGGCCGAGGCCCGCAGAGAACCCATGCCTTGGCCCCGCGCCCGTTCGAGGATCTGGTCGCGGGCCGCCCCCGCGAGGAGCAGTCGCCGGAACTCGTCATCAAACGTCTGGATTTCAAACACGCCGGTGCGGCCCGAGTAGCCGGTGTGAAAGCAATGGTCGCAGCCGACCGGCTGGGCGATCTGCTGGTCTTCGGGCAGCGGGTGATCCGCCCCCAGGAATTCCCGTTCGGCGGGGGAGGGGGGGCGAAGGATCCGGCATTGCGGACAGACAAGCCGGATGAGTCGCTGGCCGACGACGGCTGTCAGACTGTCGGCCAGGAACATGGGGGGAACGCCAAAATCGCGAAACACGTCGATGGCGGCGGTGGCGTCGTTGGCATGGAGGGTGCTGAACACGAGAATCCCGGCACGGGCCGCCCGGGCGGCAATATGTGCAGTCTCGGCATCTCGGATTTCTCCGATCAGCATGACATTCGGATCCTGCCTCAAGACGCCGCGGAGTGCCTCGGGGAAGCCAAAATCAATGCGGGAATCGATCTGGATCTGGGTCACCCCCGGGATCCGCCGTTCGACGGGGTCCTCGATGGTGAGCACGCTTTTCGAGGGATCATTGGCGATACCCAGGCAGCCATAGACCGTGGAAGTCTTGCCGCTGCCGACCGGGCCCGCGGCCACAATCAGGCCGTAGGACTTTTGAGCGCACGCCCGCAGGACCGCGAGTTGATCGGACTCCAGTCCCAGGGAATCCAGCGTTTCGAGTCCCCCCGGCTGGGGCATGAGCCGCAAGACCAGACGTTCCCCCAGCAGGGAGGGGCCACTGCCGACGCGGATATCGCGGACATGCTGGGCGAAGGTCTGGGAGATGTGCCCATCCTGGGGAATCCGCCGCTCGGTGATGTCCATGCCCGACATGAGTTTCAGGCGCGAGATCATCTGCGAGGTGGCGTTGGCGGGCACATTCAGGATGGTGTGCAGGATGCCGTCCACCCGCAGGCGCACCCGCAGTCCCTCTTCCAGGGGATCAAGATGGATGTCGGTGGCCCGCAACTGAAAGGCCCGTTCGACCAGCAGATCCACGAGGGAGGCTGGTCCCACCACATCGAGCAGTTCGCGCAGTTCTTCCTGCAGGGCCCGCTGCCGCAGATGGGCATTGTTCGACTCCGCCGTGGACATGACGAATCTCTCAAACGGAGGGAGAATGAGTAGAGACCCGGCCGATCGGGCGGAGCCGCTCAGAATTTCTGTGGAACCGCCGCGGGAGCTGCCTGCTCATCGATTGGTTCGGCAGGGGATTCGGGACGCTCGGGCAGGTCGCCTGGAGGAGTGTCGGGCGGGGGGTTGGAGGAGACTGGTTCCGCTGGGTTGCCGTCAGGCTCCTCTCGAGATGGGGGGACAGGGGGCGCGGTGGTCGTCGCCGGATTGACCCGGGCCGGTGCCGAGACGCGACCGGAATCGCCGGACAGTTGCGGGCTGTTCGGAACGCCGAGGTCAGAATCTCCGGGGAGAGGTTTGCCGGGGGTGGGTGAGACTTCGGCAGGAAGCGGAGGGGGGGTGGGGAGCGGCGGTTGTGACTCGTGGGGAGAGGGACCCCCCTCACCGAACCCCTCGGGATCGCGGACTCGAACCGCGGCCGCCCGTTCTGGATCGAGGATCCTGGCATCCGCATCGGGCCGGGACCAGGCGAAATAAACCCCCGCGGCCACGGAACCCAGTCCCACCAGCAGCGACAACACTCCCAGGGCGCGTTGGCCCTGTTGCGCCCGAACAATGGCGCGACGCGAGAGAAAGACGGTGAGGCTTCCCAGCAGGATCGCCCCCCAGCCCGACCACAACCGCCAGTCGGCAGGGCCTTTCCAGGTGACGGTCGACAGCAGCAGGCAGGCGATGGCAGTCAGCCCGGGACCGATGGTCCACCGCGCCGGGACGACATGCATTCCCGTCGCATTGACCCCCAACTTCTGCAGGCCCTGTTCGTGGCTGTCGACCAGTTTCCAAAGGCGATGCAGCCCGGCAGTCTTCAACACATCACGGACCACGGGTGAGGCGGTCTGAACCGCCATGGTTCCCTGTTGGGCCGAAAGAACTTTCCAGATGCGTGCCAGCAGGGCCACCTGGGCGCTCCCCAGGTATTCGAGGGGGGAGAGGTCGACCAACAACGTGGTCGCGCGGCATTCCTTCAGCTTGGCGATGGCCTTGTCGCCGCACTCTTCCACCACATTCCAGGGGACCTGGGTGATCTCGGGACTGAGTGTCATCTGGACGAAGTCCCGGGAGGCCTCGAACTGGATCGGCAGGCGCGTCTTGTCCACGGCGGAATCCTGAGCGGGGGGAAAAGCCTCGTTCCGGGAGTGTAATCGATTTGCCGGAGGGAGCCCAGAAAACCGGTTGAATGGACTGGGAAGATTTGAACAGTTTTCGGGCGCTGGGGGACTTCCGGTCCTGCGGGGGATGCCAGAGATTCCAGCCCATCGTCGCGAAGCCCCTGAGAACTGACCGACAGCCGACACATCGGCAGGGGACTTCGGGATGGTCGAACCGATAAGCGAATGTCCAAGTTTCCGGGGGTGGTCAGGAGCTGGTGGTCGGTCGTTCCGTGTGCTGGTCGACTGGACGGCGGCTGATTCCCCTGGCGATTTGGTGCGTTTGGGAAGACTGGGAATTGACACCGGTTTTTGACGGCTCGTATACTCGACGAGGCGTGAAAAGCCTCTGTTTTTTCGTGCTTTTCCAGACCGGGTGGGCCTCTCGACGGCGGTGAAGTGGCCCACGTTCAGTCGACTTGCGTTCCCCTTTCGAGTTGGTCTCTGGCATGACTACGACGATCAGCAAGGTTCTGACGGTGCTCGTTACGGCACTGTCGCTGGCCTTTCTGGGAGCGGCAGCGGTCTCCAGCATCGCCCGGACCGATTGGAAGGTCAAAGCCAACGAGTATCCGCGGAACAAGACGCAGGAACTGCAGGCCAAGATCGATGCCCTGAAGTCCGAGGCAGCAAATTACGCCCAACAGACTCCGCTGGTGGTGGGGGCGATCGACGTCGATCAGAAGTCGATGATTGCCAAGGCGGAGGTCTTGAAGAACTACTCCATTCAGCAAGAGTCGGAAGACAAGAAGCTGCGTCAGCAGAATGATGCGACCGCCGTGGCGGCGCAGGGAAAACTCGATGTGGACAAGGCCCGCCGCGAAGAGGTGGTCCGTCTGCAGGCCCAGTTTGAAGAACTGCTGTCACAGCGGTTGGCGGCTGAGGCGGAAGCGGCTCGCTTGCGGGATCTGCTCAATCAGTCCCGCGGGGTCTTGGAGCGGGCGGCCCGCCGCAACCAGACCTTGAAGACGTCGCTCGGTCGTGGCGATGCGAAGCCGTACGATCCCGCAGTGGATGAAGACTCTTTGCCCCCCGCCCGTCCCCGGTCGGACGGCGGCTCGGCGGTTCCCGGCGCGATCCGCCCCAATCCCCCTGCGAAGGAGGCTGCGGAGGCCGAGAGTCCCGCGGCTCCGGAGACCGAGGAATCGATTGGAGAAGAAGACTCGGATGCGGAGATGTCGGACGAGCCGATGCTGGACGATCCGGTCGATGAGGGGGCTGAAGTCGACGATTCGCTCGAAGAACCGGAGCCGGCGGCTGATTCCCGAGATGCCTGATCCGCGGCGGAGGCTCTGCCCGAGGCGGAGCTCGTCGAGCTCGTTGGACTGGATTGGTTTTGATGTTTTCCCCGTTTTTTGCACCCTGCCCCGCAGAAGACCACCGCGAGGAGTAGTTACCGATGTCGTTCTTCGGCAAGATCCTGGTCGTGCTGCAGATGGCGTTGAGCATCTTGTTCATGATGTTCGCCGCCGCGGTGTACAACACGCACATCAACTGGCGTGAGCAGGCCAACACGCAGAAGAAGGCGGCTGAGAAAGCCACTGTCGAGAAGAATAATCTGGCCCAGGAGACCAAGACCCAGTTGGACCAGATGAAGCAATCGACAGACGCGGCTGTGCTGCGCGCCCAGGAGGCCGAGGCCCAGCTGTCGATCATGTCGCAGCAGTTCGAGACGGCCAAGACGCAGTCGGCGACGCTGCAGACTCAGTTGGCCACCGCCCAGCGGCGTTCGCAGAATTCGGCGGAAGAAGCCAGTGCCCGGAATGATGAAGCCCGCGAGCTGCGCGAGGTGAACAACGTGCAGACCGGGATGATCAGCGAGCAGGAACGTGTGAAGGGGGCCCTGCAGGACGAGATCCGCAAGCTCAAGAGCGATCTCGACATTGCGAATGGAAAGAACCGCGGCCTGCTGGCGCAGATCAGTGGTTTCACCGCGCTGCTCGCCAAGAACGGGATTTCGGCCGACGAAGCGGTCGATCTCGCGAACGCCCAGGAGCCTCCTCCGGCCATTGAGGGGAAGGTTCGGACGGTTCGCCGTCCCGTCAAATTGGGAAGCTCGGAAACTCTCGGGATCTCTCTGGGGGTCAACGATGGATTGCAGAAGGGGCATGAGTTGACGGTGTGGCGGCCGGGCAATCTGACCGGCGGCAAGCCCCGCTACCTCGCCAAGATTCGCATTGTCAGCACCGCGCCGGATTCGGCTGTCGGTGAAGTTTTGGAAGAAACCCGCAGCGGCGCGATTCAGGAGGGGGATAATGTCTCCACGAAGCTCTAGTCCCCGTAAAGTCAAAGGTTCTCCCGCAGCTCCCGACATTTATGTCGCGCTGCTGTTCGTCTCGGTGGCCGCACTGATCGTCGGCTGCACGCTGCTGATGCTCGAGATGAACGTGTACGAGTGGAAAGGGCCCAATGGCTAGCCGCTCCCTGGCTGGCTGATGGTGCGGCGAACAACTCGCGACGCGACCAACTCGCGAGGTTTGGTCCGGCCTGTCCTTGGGATGACAATGCGACTACAGCCTGAGATGGTCCGTGAGAGACCATTTCAGGCTGTTTCTGTTTCCGAACGGGGCCGCCGCTCCGAACCGCGATGGGCCGAACCGAGGCCGGCTGGCAACTCAGTCCGGCCGGGGCAAGCGTGACGGGTTCAGAGTTCTGGCGGTTGTAGTCCCCCAGTCGCGAATCGCTGCCCAGTGTGAGGTCGTTGGCGCAGCAGGCCCGGCCGGTGGACCATTGTGTCTCAACGATCTCGCAACAGGTCGCGAATCTCGGTCAGAAGCTCCTGGTCTTTGGTGGGGGGAGGCGGGGCGGCGGCCTCGGTCTGCTTGGCCTTCGTCAGAAAGCCCAGAAACTTCACGATGAAGAGCCAGATCGCGGCGGCGATCACCAGGAAGTTGATCACTGTTCCCAGGAATTCGCCGAACAGGATCGGTCCAACTTTCCAGGCTTTGTACCCTTCCGGGTCGGGCATGATCATGCCAATCGCCGGCATGATGATGTGGTTGACCAGCGAGTCCACGATTTTTCCGAAGGCACCGCCGATGATCACGCCCACCGCGAGATCAACGACGTTCCCCTTCATGATGAACGATTTGAACTCCTCGAGCAGTGAAAAAGCGGCATGGGTGGGATCGTTCAGTCGATCATTAGATGGCATGTTCACTCCAGTAAACAGGGGGAGACGGTTGGCCTCAATCAGGGTCACGGGCCAGCCAGATGACATCCAGACCCTTCGCGAAAATCTAAAGCCCGGTGCCGCGCCGAGGCAAGCGACCGTCCGGAGGGTGTGCAGATCCGGCAGGAATGCCTGATTGTTTCCGGCGGGTTGACCCGGTGTGACGCGACTCAGCCCCGGGGACGCCGGCGACGGGATTTTCCCGTGCCAGCCAGCCACTCGGACACGGCTTCCGCCTGGTGTTTCCACTCTTTCGTCAGCCGTTGTTGGCAGAACGCCTGAAACAACAGGTCGAGTGTTTCGGTCAGGCGTCGCAGGCTGGCGATCCGTTCCTCGTGCGGGGTGCTCTCCGGGGGACGCTCGGCGGGATCGATCGCCGCTCCGCCGACAGTCATGGTCTCGGGCTGCAGGGTCAGGTCGTAGGTCTCCCCCTCGCGTACCAGTGTCAGGCCGACCCGGCGCGGCAGCTTGCCAGACTGAATCGCCAGAAAGGCCTCCGGCAGTGCGGTGGGGATTTCCGCGGAAATCGTGTCTTTCCCCGTCTCACCCCGGGGACACTGAAGCGACAGCGTGCGCGACAACATGGCGGTGACCTGCGTGCCGTCCGATAGCGACACAACATCGTCCCGGGTGTCGAGCCACCACCAGAGCCAGAGCAGGAACTCATTTCCAAGCCAGTCCGCGCAGTCACCCCGGTCGTTGAGCCAGTCAAATTGCTCGACCGCCTCGGGTGCGGCCAGGCGGCTGGGTTGCAGTCCGTCCCAACCAGACTGCCAGCCGTTTTGTTCGGCCAGTTGTTCGGCCAGGCCGCCGGCCGTCAGCCGCTCGAGCCGGACATTGAACGCGAGCTCAAACAAAGCCCGCAGGTGATCCTGAACGGTGTTGCTGGCGGAGCCGATGTAGACCAGCCCGGACTGCAGGTCCCACAGGAAGAGAGACTGCTGCATTCGCAGGAATCGGCCCGATTTTAGCTCTTCCTCACAGCGGGCCTGGACCGCCTCGCGGGCCTCCTGACGCATGTTTCGCGTGATCCGACCGGTTTCCGAGCCGCGCGCCAGGGCCGCCAGTTCGATTTCGAGCCAGGCTTTCCGCAGGGGGGCGGGGACGCGGCTGACGTCGATCCGGATCGCGGCGTGGAGTGTCTCCGCGATGATGTTTTTCGCCGGCTCGAACTCGAGGTCGAACAGGTGCCGACCAGCCAGGAAACCCACCCGCGGAGCCTCGGGTGAGTCAGTGTTTCCTTCCGCGATGGCATGCTTGCGGAGTTGTCTCAACTGTTCCTCGCCGAATTGGCGCGGCGCTTTTCCCGAGACCACAAAGCGATCGAAAGAAACACGTCCAGACAGAAAAGGCATCGTGAGGCCGTGGAGGGAGGGGCGGAAGCGGGGCTCGGCGGGCGGGTCCCGGGGATGGTGCCGTGGGAGGTCTTCGGGAGAAGAGACTGGCGGTGTCTTCCCCGGCACTGCGAGCCACGCGGGTGCAGTGCCAAAAAAAATCGAACCGCCCCAATCCGGAGCGGTTCGATGGAATCATCCGGTGTTGTCTGAGATCAACTCAGATTGATTTTCCCCGTACTGTCTCCCATATGCTCGGCCGGCACTCCCATGCGCTCCAGCAACGAGAGATACAGGTTGTTGAGTGGAGTGCCATTCTCATACTTGATGTGTCGCCCGGGAGTGAGGGTGCCCGCTCCGCGACCAGCCAGCAGCACGGGGAGGTTGTCGTGGTTGTGGGCGTTGCCATCGCCGATTCCGGATCCGTAGACAATCTGGCAACGGTCCAGCAGTGAACCGTCTCCTTCCGGGATCGACTTCAGCCGCCCCAGCAGGTAGGCAAATTGTTCGATGTGGAACCGGTTGATCTTCTTGATCTTCTCATGCTTGGCGGCATCGTTCCCGTGATGCGACAGGTCATGATGCCCTTCGGGCACCTCGATGAAGGCGTAACTCTTGTTGCTCCCCTCGTTGGCGAGGACGAACGTGCTGACTCGGGTCACGTCGGTCTGGAAGGCCAGCACCATCAGGTCTCCCATCAGGCGGATGTGTTCGCCGTAGTCTTTGGGAATCCCGCCCGGAATCGCCTGGCCCGAGACAGCCGTCAGGTCGATTGGCTTGCTGGCGGCCGCAATCCGCAGTTCGATTTCGCGGACGGCTCCCAGGTATTCATCCAGCTTGCGCTGGTCATTCACCCCGAGCCGGGTCCGCAAACGCTGGGCGTCTTCTCGGACGAAATCGAGCACGCTCTTCTGATTGCGCTCGCGGCGGGCCCGCGCTTCGGCGGTTTCGCCGGGACGCCCGTTGGTGAAGAGCCGCTCATACACCGACCGGGGGTTGTTCTCTTTCACCAGTGGCTGCGTGGCTGACTTCCAGGCAATGTTCGACGAATAGGCACAGCTGTAGCCCGAGTCGCAGTTGCCCGACTGGGCGCCAGCATCGCAGCCGAGTTCCAGAGAGGGGAAGCGGGTGTGTCGCCCGAGTTGATCAGCGGCGATCTGGTCGGCCGAGACCCCGACGCGGATATCGGCCCCGTGGGTCTTCTTGGCCTGACAACCGGTGAGGAACGAGGCCAGAGCCCGGGCATGGTCGCCGGGACCGTCCCCGTTGGCATTGGCCTTTGACTGGGTCAGCCCGGTCAGGATGCTGAAATCGGACTTCAAACCGGCGAGTGGTTCGAGGATGTGCGGCAGGACGTAGTCGGTTCCCTCAGCCGTGGGTGTCCAATCCTGCATGTGGACACCGTTGGGAACGTAGAAGAACGCCAGGCGCATCGGGCCCGCAGGGGCCCCGGCCGGCGCCGCCTGGCTGACCGAGGGGAGCATCCCCTCCAAAAAGGGGAGGGCCATGGCGGTTCCCAGTCCCCGCAGGGCGGTCCGCCGGGTGATCTCGAACGACTTGCTCATGGTTCGTCTCCACGCTTGGCACGACGCTTCTGGAACGGATCACTGGAAACGATCTCCAGCACCACCGCCGCAAAGGTGTCCCGGTTGGTTTCGATGTTCCGCACCATCTGGTTCACCACGCACTCATCATAGTACTCCAGCCCGCGCCCGAGTGCATAGGTCAGCAGCTTCTCCGTGAGGCATCTTCGGAACTCGGCACTGCGTCCCTTGAGAATCTGTCGCAGCTCACCCGGAGACTGGAACGACGCCCCTCCCGGCAACGAGCCGGAGGCGTCAATCGCGAATTCTCCATCCTTTTCGCGCCAACCTCCCACAGCGTCATAATTCTCCAACCCGAAGCCCAGGGCATCCATCTGGGTGTGGCAGACGGCGCACGAGGGATTGGCCCGATGCTGTTCCATCCGCTGCCGCAGGCTGCCGGTCAGTTGCTGGTCCTTGTTGTCTTTCAGCTCGGGGACGTTGGGGGGCGGGGGGGGCGGGGGGGCGTTGAAAATGTTCTCCAGCACCCATTTGCCTCGTTTCACCGGTGAGGTGCGGGTGGGGTTGGAAGTGACTGTGAGAATGCTCGCATGACCGAGGAGTCCGCCCCGTTGAGAGTTCGGAAGCATGACCCGCCGAAACTCTTCGCCGGTCACATTGGGAATTTGATAGTGCTGGGCAAGACGTTCATTGAGAAACGTGTCTGCCGAGTCGAGCAGGTCGAAGATGCTGCGGTCTTCCCGCATCACCGACTCAAAAAACAGGCGGGTCTCCTGCTCCATGTCTGCCCGCAGCTTGTCGTCGAAACCCGGGAACCGCCCCTTGTCCGGATTGATCGTTCGCAGCAGGCGGAGGTTCAGCCATTGCCCGGCAAAGTTTTCGACCAGTGCCGAGGATTTGGGATCCTTCAACATGCGCAACACCTGGGTCCGCAGGTTGTCTCCCTGCCTCAGGCTTCCGGCGGCCGCCAACTGCAGGAGTTCTTCGTCGGGGAGGCTGCTCCAGAGAAAGTAGGACAGGCGGGTGGCGAGCTCCCAATCGTTGATGGTCCGGACGGCGGGGGCGTCGGACTCCTGGGAATCGGGCTCCAGGCGGAACACGAATTCCGGAGACACCAGCACCACCTGCAGGGCCAATTGGAGGCCCCGTTCAAAGCTGTCTCCCGCCGTCACCGCCTGCTCGACCAAAGCGGTCAGCCGCCGGACCTCTTCGTCCGACACAGGCCTGCGCCAGGCCCGGGTCATGAGGGGCTTGAGAATCTTCTGGCAGCAGACAGCCAGTTGGTCGGGCGTCTCGGGACGGCAGGTCACGATGGCCCGATGGGATGCCGGCAGGTTTTCGGGGAGCACATTCAGTGGCCCGAACGCCTGGAGACGCTCGACAACCAGGTTGCGGTCCCGATTGTTCGGATTCGGATCGTCCGGCTTATAGAAGTCATTGATGAACTTCACCGAAAAAGTCTGCTTGCCCGGCTCGATCGTGACATTGACATCGTAATCGGCTCCCTGGCCTCCGGCGGCCTCCACGGAAATCGTCTCGAGCAACCGCTCGCCAAGCCGAATTTCCATCTTGGCCAGCTCATCCCCAGCCTGCATGGCCCAGGCGCGAGTCCGCAGGCGATAGAGACCGGGGGCGGGGGCGGTGAACTCCAGCGATGTCTGCCCGACCGAGGCCAGCGTCCGGCCCTTTTCGGTGGCGATGGGCTTGGGTTCGGCATCCGGGGCGACGATCGCCAGTTCGGCAATCTGCTCGGCTGCCCCCACATACTTCTCGAGCAGCACGGGAGGCAGGGTCAGCACGTCGCCGATGTTATCGAAGCCGTATCCCACATCATCCGACGGAAAGTCGTTGGCCGGTTTGAAATCGACCAGCAACAGATCGCGGATGGTGTTGTTGTACTCGGCCCGATTCAGTCGGCGGACAGTCACGCGACCAGGGTTGATGCCGACACTGCAGTCGACCTTGAGAATCCGCTGCTCCAACCAGTTGAGAACGGCGGTCCGTTCTTTGTCATCGGGCTGGGGGTCTTCGGGAGGCATGCTGCCGGCATCGAGCACGGCCCGAACACGTTCCGCGAGTTGCCGGTACTTGCGGACGTCGGCCTCCGTCTCAATCTTGTCGAATGCCAACCCTCCCTTGGCCTTCTCTCCCGCGTGGCACTTCAGGCAATAGGTGGCGATAAAAGGAATGACCTGTCGTTCGAAATCGGCGATTTCCGCTTCGGCGGGACGGGGCTGAGGAGCTTCCTGGGCCACGCTGAATGTGAACAGCGTGAGCACCAGAGGACCCGCGGTCAGGAATGCGGGGAGGCATCGCATGGGAAACCTCGGAACAGAGGCAGGAGGAGGTCCGGAAGGACGGGCGGGACGATCCATCCTGGCGGGATGGATGCGGACTCGGAAGATCTCCAGCTTAGCGCCGCCTGTGGCCAACCGTCAATCGGGGGGAAAGTCCTGAAAGACGGGCCCTACAGGCCGCCGATCTCCCGGACACCTACTCTTCAGCCAGGAGGTTTTCGACAACCGCCTGCAATTCGCGCAACTCGTGGTAGCCCACGTACATTAGCCGCAATTTGCCCCGCTTGTCGAAAAACAGGGTCGTGGGGAAGCCTTCGAAATCTGGAATCTGAGCCATGATCCGGTCGGTGATGATCGCACAGCGATAGGGAATTCCGAATTTGTCACGGAACTCTCGCACCTTTTGGGCCTGCGCTTCAGGAGAACCATTTTCCTTGTTCAGTCCAACGATCTCCAGCCCGGCGGAAGCATAGCGTTGATGGAGAGCGATGAAATGGGGGATCTCCTCCCGGCAGGGAGGGCACCAGGTGCCCCAGATGTCGACAATCAGGACCTTGCCCTGGAATTCCGACTTGCGCAGCGACTCGCCGGAAATGTCGCGGAGCTGGAAGTCGAACTTGAAGGGAACGGTTTGGGCCATGTCCTGCGCGACGTCGCGGCGGGCCGACTTCAAATCGATGCTGTCGGACGGCAGCAGGGTTGTGGTGGTCGGCCGGGATTCTCCCTGCGGAGCACAGCCGGAAGCCAGGATGGTGGCGAATCCCCAAGCCAACAGCAGGCGGATGGATTGAGACGGTCGTACCAAGATGAGACCTGACAAAGCGATTGAACCCTTGGAAAAAGGGGTGCCGATCTCTGGAGAAAACCCACCGTGCCCGGGAGAGACCTCCCGGACACGGTGGGACACATGTCACAGCAGAACAAGATCCGCGGAACGGCTCAGTTGGAGGTTCCTGTGGCAGCCTTCTCGGCCAGCAGGGTTTCCACAACCCCCTGCAGGAATTCGGGGCCACGGGCCCCCACCACCTTCAGCCGCACCTTGCCTGTGTGGTCGATGAAGAGCGTCGTGGGAAATCCCTGGAAGTCGGGGACTTGCTCCATCACTGCGTCGCTGATCAGGGCACAGGGATAGGTGACACCGTTCTGATCGCAGAATTCCTTGACGGTCTTCACGGCCTCGTCGGCATCCGCGCTCCGCTCCTTGTTCAAGCCGACGATCTGCAGACCCTTCTCCTTGAACTGCTTGTCGAGTTCGACGAAGTGGGGGATCTCGGCCCGGCAGGGGGGGCACCAGGTGCCCCAGATGTCAACAATCATCACCTTGCCGGCGAAGTCGGCCTTCGACACCTTCTTGCCGCCGATGTCATCGAGTTCGAAATTGAAGTCGAACGGCTCGTTGGCGGCCAGCAGCGAGTCAATTTCCTTCTGCGCGGCGGCCTTGACCAAGGCCTTGGCTTCGGTTTCGAAACCCGCCCACTCCGGCAATTGCCGCACGGCGGCCAGGTCTTCGTCCTTCAGCATCTGGCCGAGATCGTTGAAGCCGTAGCCCACCGCCTCCTTCAGGGTGGCGAAGGAGTCTGCGGCGCGGTTGTCGAGCGCTTCGGCACAGGCGAGATTGTACATCACCACGCCGGCGAAACCGCGGATTTGAGGGTTGTTCGCCGCGTCGGCATTCGCCTTGAAGAGCTTGCGAACGTAGCTGCCCGACTTCAGGAAATGCTCCTTGCCCGCCTCGGTCCCGCCCGCCTGCCGGCCGCGGATTTGTTCGATGTTGGCCATGGTCAGCGTGCCGTCGAGGTGTTCGGGCTCCTTCTCCAGGAGCTTTTCCAACTGCGAGGCAACCTTGTTGATGTCGGGGGGGCCATTCGGATTGCGGAGTGAACCCAGCAGTTCATCCACGCTCTTCGGGTCCTCTTCGTCGGCAGGAGCCGGATCACCCGCGGGCTCGGTCGCTCCTTTCGCTTCGGCTTCGGCCACCTTCTCGGCGACCTCCTCGATCATCTCTTCCTCTTCTTCTTTAGCCACTTCCTGGGCGATCTCTTCCTTGATCTCGTCAATCATTTCCTTCGCCGGAGCGGCGGGGTCCTGACGGGCAACTTCGTCGGCGGCCTGGGCGGCGGCTTTGGACTCGGTGGGGGCGGCGGTCCCGGTTCCCGGGGTTGAGGTCGTGGAAGGAACGGGAGCGGTGGGCTGCGAGCAGCCGACGGCGGCCATCAACAGTAAGGCTGGGGCGAGACGACGCATCATGAAATCCTGTGACATCTGGGGAAGTGTGGTACCGATCCCTGGGACCGCTGCCCGGTTCGGCACCACCTGGCGGGTTCCCGGGAAACAGTGAACGACAGTTTCCCGAACCGGTCGTGGAAATTCAACTGGCCGTACCGATTTTGTCGACTGTTTGGGCCTCTGTGGAGCGCTCTGGCCCGTGCCGTCCACCGACCGGGAACCCTCGGATGCGGCCTGTTAAAGAGACCCTTGTGTCACGTCGGCCGACTCTTGCGGAATTCCAGCCGACCGTCAGAATCGAGTATTTGAAAGAGACGGCCCCGCACTGCGCGGGACCGATTCCCGGAAAGGAAAGACAGGCCGCCATGGTGGAACGATTGCTGGAGGGGAAAACCGCCCTGGTGACGGGGGCTGGCCGCGGTTTGGGTCGGGCGTTCGCGGAACGCCTCGCCGCCCTGGGAGCCCGCGTGGGCGTTCACGGTTTCCGCGAACATGGTCCGGCCGAGTACGGAGAGGGGACCACCCTGACGGAAACCGCGGCTGAGATTGCCCGGGAATTTCGCACCTCTACGGTGCGTGTCCTGGGAGATCTCACGCGGTCCGAAGATGTTCAGCGCGTCGTGTCCGAGACCCAGGCCTCGCTGGGGCCCATCGACATCCTGGTCCACAACGCCGGTGGAGACATCGCCGCGGCCGGGGGCAAGCCCAATCCGAATGATGCGGTGTTCATCAAGCAGGAAGACGTGCGGGCAGTGCTCGATCGCAACCTGATGTCGACGATCCTGATCTGCCAGGCGACCGCCCCCGGGATGATGGAACGCCGGCAGGGGCGGATTCTGACCATCAGCTCGATCTCGGCGTTCGCGGGGACCGCCAACAGCGCCATCTACGCCACGGCGAAAGCGGGAGTGGTGGAATACACCCGCTGCCTCGCGCTGCAGTTGCGGGAATATAACGTCAATGTCAACAGCCTGGCACCGGGGGACACCCGCACGGGACGCTTCCTCGGAACCCGCCACGTCGACCCCGAGCGGCTGGCGACGGAAGGGACTCTCAAGCGGGTGGCCCTGGTGGATGAAGTGGCCCGCGTGGTGGAGTTCTTCGCTGGTCCCCTGGGAGCATTTGTCACGGGACAGGCGCTGCGGGTGGATGGCGGCAGCCAGTGTTGGCCTTCCTGAACAGCGCTGGTTGACGGATTGCGGACAGTACGGCGGTTGCGGTTCGGCTGCCTCCCGACGCAGGTTGTTCCGCCACCGCTCAGGCACCCGCGATCTGACCCACCGCAGCAATCACCGCTTCGATATCGGTCGGCGAGGTGAAGGCACCGACCGAAAACCGGACGGTCCCGCCGCCAGCGAGCGTTCCCAAAGCGCGGTGCGCCCCCGGGGCACAGTGCAGTCCCGCCCGAACCTCAATGCCGAACGACTGGTCCAGGGTGGCCGCCAGTTCCTGGGGATCCCAGCCCGAGAGGGTCAGGCTGAGCACCCCCACGCGATCTTCGTCGCCTGGCGGGCCGTACAGAGTCACCCCGGGGAGGTCTCGCAGGCCGGCGATCAGTTGCGCGGTCAAGTCCCGCTCGTGCTGGTGCAGGCTCTGGGGTGAATGCTCCAGTACCCAGCCAACCCCGGCGTCGAGTCCACACAGTCCGGGGGCGTTGTGATTGCCCGCCTCGAACTTGTCGGGAAGAGTCGACGGCTGCGTTTCGGTCTCGCTGGCACTGCCGGTCCCCCCCTGGCGACAGGGGCGCAATTGCTCTTCGATTCCGGGGCGAACATACAACACCCCCGTTCCCAGCGGGCCCAGCAGCCCTTTATGGCCCGAGCAGGCCAACAGGTCGATGGGGAGTGTCCCCAGGTCGATGGGCACATGTCCCGCGGTCTGGGCCGCATCGACGAGCACCAGCGCACCCGCCTCCCGGGCGAGGGTCGCCAGATCAGCCAGCGGCAGGATGGCCCCGGAGACGTTGGAGGCGTGCAGCAACGCCACGAGCCGGGGGCGGCACGCCAGCGCCTCCCGAAAGGCATCGATGCACACTCCGCCCTGGGTTGTGGCGGGGACCTGGGTCAGTCCGATGCCCAGGCGGTGCTGCAGGTCGTGCAGCGGGCGGATCACCGAGTTGTGTTCCAGTTGTGTGGTGACAACCCGGTCTCCAGACCGCAACAGACCGTGCAGCGCCTGGTTGAGGACGTCGGTGCCGTTGAACCCAAAAACGATGCGATCGGAGCTCTCGGCGCGGAACAACTCGGCCAGCCGGTACCGCGCCCGCTGCACAATATGTCCGACCGTTTGGGACGTGTTGTATCCGCCTCGCCCCACCGCCGCCCCGAGGTGTCTCTGGTAATTCTCGACCGCCTCCCAGACCGTGGCGGGTTTGGGATAGCTCGTGGCGGCATTGTCGAGATACAGGCGAGACACGGGGGCGTTCCGCGGAAGGTCGGGAGTGGAGGGCTCACCCGCCGATGGAGTACATCGGCCGCTGGGGCTGCACGAACCGCGCTGAGTTAATCTCGTGGCCTTCATTCTTCGCGGCGATGCTGGCTTCAATGGCCGCCGCAATCTCCTGGTCGGGGGCCCCGCCGCGCAACATCGCCCGGACGTCGGTCTCGTCGTGGCTGAACAGGCAGTTCCTCAGCTTGCCGTCGGCGGTGATCCGGAACCGGTCGCAGTTGCCACAAAACGGCTGGCTGACCGAGGCAATGATGCCGATGCGTCCGCGACCGTCGGCAAACTCGAATTCCGTCGCGGGAGCGTGCGGATCCTGCTGGCCGACCGGGACCAACGGCTGGACCTCCCGTGAGAGCAGGTCGATGATTTCCTTCCCGAACAGGACCCGGTCGCGTCCCCATTGACCTTCGGCGTCGAGCGGCATGAATTCGATGAAGCGGATTTCCACCCCGGTTTGGCGGGCCAGCTGGGCGAACGGGACCAGTTCGCCCTCGGTGATGCCGCGGATGGCGACAGCGTTGATCTTCACGGGGGCGAAGCCCACCCGTTGCGCCTCGCGGATGCCCGCCAGCACCTGCTCGTAACCAGTCCGGCGGGTGATCTGCTGGAACTTGACCGGGTCCAGGGCGTCGAGACTGACATTCACCCGTCTGAGGCCGGCGTCGAACAGCGCCTGCGCCTGATCCGCCAACAGCAGGCCGTTGGTGGTCAGCCCGATGTCGTCGATCTCGGGAATTGCCGCCAATAACGCGACGAGGTGGTGCAGGTCCCGGCGCACCAGGGGTTCCCCCCCCGTGAGCCGGATTTTCCGCAGTCCCAGGGGGACAGCGACCCGCACGAACCGTTCGATTTCTTCGAAGGTCAGCAGGTTGCCGCGGTCCATGAACTGCACATTTTCGGCCGGCATGCAGTAGAAGCAGCGGATGTTGCAGCGGTCGGTAACGCTGATCCGCAGATTCGTATGCACCCTTCCGAAACGGTCAACAAGCGGCATATGTCAGGGGCGCGAGGCGCGGTGGCGGGCGGAGACAGAAGGGAAATTGCGAGAGTGGAGGCAGTCTCTGCCTCGGATGGGTCAGGGGCCGAGAGCCGGGGGGGAGGTGGCGGTGTCGCTGGTTCCAGGGTGCACCCATTCTTGCGTCCCGTCGGACCAATTCTCCTGTTTCCAGACGGGAACCACCTCTTTGAGTGTATCGATCAGCCAGCGGCCCGCTTCGAATCCCTGATCGCGATGCGGTGTGCTGACCGCGATCGCCACACTGATTTCTCCCAAGTCGAGCAATCCGAGTCGATGGACGATCGCGACCTCGGTCAGGGGCCAGCGCTGGGCGGCCTGTTCGGCCAGTTCCCGCATCTTGGAGAGGGCCATCGGGGGATAGGCTTCGTACTCCAGTCGCAAGGTCTGTCGTCCAGAGGTGAATTCCCGGACGGTCCCCAGGAACAGCAGGACAGCACCGGCCTGGGGAGAACGGACCCGTTCGGTCAGCGCCTGGTAATCGATTGGCTGGTGTGTGAGTTCGATGTGTGGATCAGCCATCAGTTCAGCCCCCACTGACCGGGGGAAAGCAGGCGATCTCCTGGTCGGGAGACAGGGGCTGCTGATCACGGGCGTAATCCTGCCCGACGGCGACCAGCAGGTGGGGTCCCAGGGGGGCGAGGGCCGGAAACTGCGCGGCCAGTGCCCGCCGCAGGGAACCAACATTGGCGTTCTGGGGAAGTTCGACCTCTACGGGACTGGTTCCGACCAGGTCCCGCGCGCGGGCGAACAGTTGCACAGAGACTTTCATGTCGCCAGGGACTTTCATGTCACCAGGAGTTTACGGCGGGAGATGCGCAGGCTGTCTTCCAGTTCGGGCATCAGTCCGTAGGCCAGAGCCAGCAACTTCAGCGGATGCACCGTGGGGGTACTTGAGCCCTGTTCCATCTGGATCTTGCAGGAACTGCACTCGGTCACGCCCGCGACCAGGTCGGGTTGGCGCATGCGTGAAATCAGTCCCCAGCCGATCCGGATGGATGAGGTGAAGTTGTCGCGGGTCAGGCCCCAGGCCCCGGCCATCCCCGAGCAACCTGTCTCCATCCTAAGGACCTCCAGCCGGGGGATCAAATCCAGCAGATTGGCGAGGGGAGTCCCCTGGCCCAGGGTTCGCAGGTGGCAGGGGGTGTGATAGCCCACCGTCAGGTCGAGCGGACGAAAGTCGGTCCGCAGTTTGCCGATGGAGTGGAGGTGTTGCAGGTAAGCCCCCGCCTCGATGGTTTGCCTGGCGACCACCGCGACGTCGGGGTGATCGACCAGCCGCGGATACTCTTGCTGCAGGCAGAGCGCCGCGGTCGGTTCGGTGCAGACAATCGGGCAGCCTTCGCGGGCGAAGTCGGCCAGAACCCGCAGGTTGGCATGGGCCAGTTCGCGGGCCGCTTCCAGGTCACCGGCGGAAATGAGCGCCATGCCCGACGCGGTCTGCTGCGGGGGGACATGCACCCCGATGCGATGATGCCGCAGGATCGCCACCAGAGCCCGTCCCAGTTCCGGGTCGTGGTGGTTGGCGTAGTGATCGACAAAATAGACAACGGGACGCTGGGAGGAGGTGAGTCCGGGGCGCGACAGCAGTTCACGCTGGATCAATCTCAGGAAACTGCGCCGGGCAAAGCCGGGAAGTTTCCGCTGTCGGGAAATGCCGGTCAACTTCTCGAGACACCATCTCAGAGCCGGGTTTTCCAGAGCCCAATTGATGGGAGCCGAGACCGCACTGGCCACCCCCGCGAACTGGTGCAGGCGGCTGAGGATCCATTCCGCCCGGGGCAAGCCCTCTTCGACCACCCAGGCGGCCTTCGCTTCGATCGCGAGGTGCGGAATGTCGACATTGGATGGGCATTCCCCCAGGCACTGTTTGCAGTTGAAGCACAGATCCATCACCCGCTTGAACTCGGACTGCTGGGGGGCGGTCGCCGGCAATTCTCCGGTCAGCCAGTGCCGCAGGAGGTTCGCCTTGGCACGGGGGGTGGCGGCTTCGGTGGGGTCGAGGCGGAACAGCGGACACATCCGCTGTTCGGGTTCGCGGGAGCGGCATTGTCCACACCCGTTGCAGCGGCTGGCCGCCTCGAGGATTTCGGGTGGCGTCCAATTGAGCTGCAGTTCAATGGTCTGGGGGGGAGTTTCCGGGGCGGGGCGCAGATTGCGGGTGATGAGATCGGGGTCGTCGGTCACGACCTTGCCAGGATTCAGGATTCCCTGGGGATCAAACAATTGCTTGATCTCGCGAAAGACCTCAAACAACGGGCCGTATTGTTCGCTCACATAGGCCGAACGCGACAGCCCCGCTCCATGTTCACCACTGATGGTTCCTCCGACCCGATGGACCACCTCGTACAGGTCGCGGGCGATCTCCGCCAGCAGCGGAGCCGTCTCCCGTGTGGGGGGGGCCAGGAACGGCCGCAGGTGGATTTGCCCGGCGGTCGCATGGGCGTACAGCGAGGCGATCACCCGGTGTCGCTGAAACACATTCTGGGCGGCCACCACGAACTCCCGCAGAGTCGCCGGGGGAACCGCCACATCTTCCACGAACGGGAGGGGGCGGATCTGCCCCGGCAAGCGGGCCAGCAGCGGGACGACGGTCGTGGGCAACGACCAGAGGAAATCGACCTCGGAGGGGGTTTGGGCGAGCTGAAAAGCGAGTTGGTCACCCGCGATGTTCCGCGCGGCTGAGACGGCCAACTGCAGGCGAGCGGCCACTTCCGGTGCCGTTTCGCCCGTCTGTTCCACCAGCAGCGCCGCCTCGGAATCGGCCGGAATGAGCTGTCGAAAGCGGCTGTCGGCATCGCACCCGAGGCTGAGCAACCTGCGGTCGAGCAGGTCGCAGGCCGACGTCTCGTGAGACAACAATTCCTGCACGGTGCGCAGCGCCAGGTCCATCTGGGGGAAGACCAGCAGGGCCACTCCCACGTGGGGGGGCAGGGGGAGGGTTTGCAGGGTGGCGCCGGTGAACAGGGCCAGTGTGCCCTCCGACCCCACCAGGAAACGGGCGAGGTCGAGTTGGTCACCCCGCCGGATCCCCCGCAGGTGGTAACCGCATCTGTTCCGGAGTCCGGGGGGCTGATAGCGCTCGATCAGGTCCTGGTTTCCGTCGACCAGTTCCGCCAGACGCGCCAGCAGGTGGTCCAGGGGAGACGCGGGGTCCGCCGGAGACGTTTCGGGCAGCTCTCCTCGCCGGCCGGCATCGCCAGCGGTCCGGGGGAAAAAGCTGGAGGAAAGCAATTCTCGGCCCAGGGACAGAGCTGCGCCGGAGGCGAGCACAACGTCCAATTCACGGACATGATCGCGGGTCGAACCCACCCGGCCCGAGTGGGATCCGGCCGCGTCGACCGCCAGCATGCTGCCGATCGTGGTGATGCTCGAATTGGAAGGATCGGGGGCGAAGTACCGTCCCTGGGAACGAAGCTGGCGATTGAGATGACTGTGGATGACTCCCGGCTGGACATGCACTAACGAGTCATTGATGCGACGCACATTGCACATGAATCGGGAGAAGTCGAGAATCAATCCCGATCCCAGACTGTCCCCCGCGATTCCGGTTCCGGCTCCCCGGGGAAAAATTGGAATGCGTTCCTGGGTGGCGTACCGGACCACTTCCTGCACATCAGGCACACCCGCCGGGGCGACGACCGCCAACGGAGTGATTTGGTACAGGCTGCCATCGGTGGAGTAGAGAGCGGTGGTCAGCGTATCGCAATTCACCTCACCCCGGAGCAGGGGCGACAGATCTTCCCGCAGCCTGCGGCGGCGTTCGTCAAGTTCAGTCGCCATGGGGCGGGGCAGGGCTGGGGGAAAGGGACACGATCGGACCGAAGAAGATCAACTCCGCGCCCCGCTGCCGTCGCGGGCCTCGGCCAGCCGTCGCGATTCCTGTCGGTAGCGTTCCGAGGTCTCCAGCTGGAAGGCGGGATACGCCTCACCCTGTTGTGGGTCGCGATACCGGGCATGACAGCGGTAGCAGACCAGCACATCGGGCATCCAGGCATACAGCAGCATATCGAGCAACGCAAAAAACAGGAGCACACCCATGGCCCAAACCGGTTGATACCGGGCGATGGCCCAGGTGCTGGCGACCACCCCGGCCACCACCATTGCCACTCCCAATCGTTGCGGGAAATCCTTTTGTCGCCAGAGGTCAGAACAACCGCAGACGAGGCATTTGCCGGGACGTCCCCCCGTGTCCTCGGTGGGACAGGGGCGACTCCATTCGCACTGGCTGCAATGCAGAGCGAGGTCCGCACCGGCACCGATTCTGTTCCGGTTTTGGGATTCACAGCGAGGGCAACGAAACCGGACCAGCATCGGGGGATCCAGACAGAACGTGGGAGCGTGTCTCAGACGGCAGCGGCACAGAGTCAAGAGAAACTATAGCAGCGTCGCGACACGGGCCGCAGCCTGCGGGAGGCCAGCGGCCAGAATCGATACGAATGGTCCTTGGGCTACCCTCCTCCCCGACTTTCCCGAGGGAATCAGGCTTTGACACTTGAAGCGCAATTGTTTGTTGATCTATACTCCTTGTTGCCTGAACAGGCGTCCTAATTTGTGGCCTTTCCCCGCAGGAGTGGGGGCAGGCCCTCCCACCCCCGTTGCAGTTCACATTCCGTCACATTTTGAAGCAGGTTTGGCAAGCTGTTGGATGGGGCTTGCCAAGCCGCTGAGGCTCCTCCCGGAGTCTGTGACGGACCCGCCCCCAACCCGCTAGACCTGTCCGCCAGGTTGGGTTCATTTCATTCGCCAGTTGAGTTTTACATGAAGCCGTTCCCTCGTTTGGGGCGTTCGCTGCCTTGGGCACTGACGTTCGCCATGGGCGTCAGCCCTGCCTGGAACCGTTCCTGGTCTCAAGACAAGCCGGCCACCCCCGAGGCGGCCAGCCCGGCCCCGGCGGCGCCGGTCACGCGCCCCGAGGTTCCCAATGAGCCAGTCAATCCCGAGGAATTGGAGATTCGTCCTGACGAACAGGGGCGCATCCGGTTTCAATTCCAGGGACAGCCTTGGCAGGCCGTGGTGGAATGGCTCGCGGAAGTGTCTCACCTGAGTCTCGACTGGCAAGAATTGCCTCCGGGATTCCTGAATCTGCACACCCAGCAGACCTATTCGCTCGAAGAGGCGCGGGACCTGATCAACCGGCATTTGCTGGATCGGGGATTCACCCTGCTAAAGCATGGCGAAGTTCTCTCGGTGGCGAAGATTTCGCGGATCGATCCCAGCCTGGTGCCGCGCCTTGAGCCGGATGAGCTGGGCGAGGCTCTCCCGCACGAATTCGTCCGAGTGACGTTTCCCCTCGACTGGATCACGGCGGAAGTGGCAGTCGAGGATCTCAAGCCGCTGGTCAGTCCGAATGGCAAGTTGACCACCATCAAATCGTCGAATCACCTCGAGGCGATGGACGCGGTCGCCAATCTTCGTGACATTCGCCGACTGGTGGGGGATCCAAATTCTCCCCGGGGCCCCCGGCGACAGGTCAAGCAGTTCGTGCTCGAGCACACCAAGGCCGAGGAGGTGCGTGATCAGCTCCGTCGGCTGTTGGGAATCGACCGGGGGACATCGACCGCGAGCGCGGCCGATCCCGGAGTCATCATGCAGCAGATGGCCACCTACATGAAGCAGGCGGGAATGGACCCGGGTCAGTTGGCGAAGGCGCGATCGGCACCTCCCCCTCCGGTGCACATCGTGACGAATCTGCGTGACAACAGTCTGCTGGTGAATGCTCCGGCGGACCAGATGGCGATTGTCGCCGAAGCGGTCAAGGTGCTCGATGTGCCCAATGACCGCTCGAAGTCACTGCTGCGGAACAACAGCCGCGTGCAGACCTATCCGTTGCAGTCGGCCGACCCCGACAACATCCTGAAATTGATTCAGGATCTGGGGGATCTGGAACCGGAGACCCGGCTGCAGGTCGATCGCAAGAAACGTGCGATCGTCGCACACGCCAGTCTGATCGATCATCTGACCATTCGAACGCTGGTCGAAAAGCTCGATGGGACCGCCCGGAGCCTGAAGGTCATTCCCCTCCGCAAGCTCGAGGCCCATGAGGTCGCGGGTTCACTGAATCTGGTGATCGGGGGCGGTGCGGCCGCCACCCGGGTCTCGACCCGCGATGCCGAGGATGAATCCAAGCGTTTCCGGGTGGTGGCTGACGGGCAGTTGAACCGCCTGATGCTGTGGGTGAGCGACGAAGAACTGGTCGAGGTGAGGCGGCTGTTGGTGGAACTGGGCGAACCGGAAGACGCCGACGCCCCCGCCGACACGGCGGTTCGTGTTCTCGAATCGACCGATCCCGAGCAGATGGATACTTTGCTCCGTCGTCTGCAGGCGGAGTGGCGCGAGCTGCTGCCCAACCGCCTGGAACTGGGCCCCGGGGTGGAGCTTCCCCGCGTGAAAAATGAAGATGAGGGGCAATCGAAGGCCACCCGTAAGCCCAGCCGTTCCGCACGTCAGGCCAAACCTGTCCCCGCCCAGGAGGCTCGCCGCGAGGAGCCCGAGAGCGAGCCCGCCGCGGCTGTCAAGCTGACTGCCCTGCGGCCTGTGATGCTGCCCGAATCGGCCGAGAAAGACGCCGGGGCCGCGGCGGCACGGCCTGGCGAACTTCCGCCGGTGCGTGTCGATCGGGACTCACTGGGGCGCTGGATTCTGCGATCGGATGATCCCGAGGCTTTGGCGAAACTGCAGAAGTTGTTCGAGCAATCGAAGCCCGAGCGCGAGAACTTCCATGTCTTTAAGATGAAGAACAAATCGACCTGGGCGGGAACGATCGCCGAGAATCTGAGGTTGTTCTTCGACGAACGCCGCAAAGCGGAAGAAAAACGCCTTGGCGACACCTCGGTGGCCCGCTGGTACGATCCGTCCCAATCGAAGTGGATTGATACTCCGAGGCAGGATCCAGCCACAGCGCTGAAGAAGTTGCGGATGCCCCCCAAATTCATCGTGGACGAAGAATCGAACACGATTCTCACGCTCGAGGCCGACTCTGAGCAGATTGCCGCCGCCCAGAAATTCATCGATCTGTACGACACTCCCGAGGCGGTGGAGTCGCCGATTGTCCGGGTGACCCGGTTGGTCCCCGTGAGTTTCGCCAATCCCAAGCAGGTCTCCGACACCTTGAAGGATGTCTACAAGGATCTGCTGGTTTCGAATGAACTGGCCGCTTACTCCGCCGCGACCAAGAAAAAGCGGAACGTCGAGCCGACCTATGTGCTGGAGAGCGGAGCGGGCAAGGCGGCCTCGAACTCGCTGCTGCGGTTCCGCGGGCAGTTGGCGCTGGGAATCGATGAGAGCTCTTCGAGCATCGTGGTCTCGGCCCCGTCGGCACTGGCCGATATGGTGGAGGAAACGATCAAGGCGCTCGACGAGGCCGCCCGCTCCAACCGCCCCAAGGTGCAGGTCTTCAGTCTCAAGAAGGGGATTGATGCAGCCGAAGTCCAGAAGCGATTGGCCCAGGCGCTGAACAAGAAGTGATGAGCCACCGGAGTGGAGTTGGCGATCAGCCGCGAGCAGGGGGCCACCGAACCTGCCGAGTGTGATGGCTTGCCGTCAGGCCGCGGGAGTGGGTGCCCGGTCCCCGCGCGGGGTGGGGGATTTGCTGGCTGGAGCGGCCCGCTGTGAAGGAAGATCTGCCTTGGCCCGTTCGGAATCGTAGAAGTGGTTCGCTACGAAATGTTCCCCGAGGAAGATCGCCAGCAGGAGCACCCCCAGGAACGGAAAGACCTCGTGCCCTTCCCGGCCGGTCTGAACGTTCCGCCGCAGGTTCTCGACTGTCTTGGCCAGGCTGTATCGCTCGCTTCCCAGACGCTCATCGAGATCTGCTGAGGTCAGCCGGTCCAAAAGGCTTTCCTTCCCGTCCGGATTCACGCTGAAGCCTTGCTCGAGGGTGGCGGCTCCTTCGCCCAAGATCAGCCGGTAATTTCCCAATTGGTCCAGTTCGGCGAGCCGCACACTGGGGGCATTCGCCGGAATGTCCCCCGGCAATTGCTGCAGACCGGGCTTGCGCAACAGGGATCGGGCGAAGGAGTGTCCGGGTTCCAGCGGCACCAGCACCTCGGCACCGGCCAAATGGTTGAACTGGGATCGTCCCGCGCGGCCCAGGTAGGTCATCATCTGGTCCACCAGCCCCACAAACTCCCAACCCACGACCGGTAGATCGTTCCAGCCACGCCGGTCGAGAGGGGTCGTCAGCAAGAGAACCCGCCCACGGCCCACGGCCCGTTCGATGAGAGCCGGGCCCTGCCGGGGGTCGGTGTACCGGGCAATCACCGCGGTGTCGGCGGTGGGGTCCACCCGCCAGTACCTGAGGATCGGCTCCGCCTTGAGTCCACCGGCTCCCCAATCATCGAAGCGTTTGAGCAGGGGGTGATTGAGATCCCGAAGGTCGAGGTATTCGGCCGGTCGGAACGCGAGGGGAGCCCCCAGTTGACCGGGCAGCACCGCCAGGGCCTGGTCGGTCAGGTAGGCGGGATGGTTGACCCGGTCTCCCAGGACGACCAGCGCGCTCCCCCCCGAGGCCACGTAGTCGGTCAGCGACTTCCAGCCGGCGGGGCCGGGATCGGCCACATTCAGCAGGGCCACCACCGAGTACCGGGACAGGTCGGTATTGGAGAGCTGGCCCGATCGCATCACCTGGCAACGGAATGGTCCCTGGCCCCGCTCCACGAGGTCCTGGGGGGCCAGCGCCTCCAGGACAAATCGCGCTTCACCAGGATTGTCGCAGACCAACAGAATCTCGGCTGGGGGATGTACCGCTACGGTAAAGGCCCGAGTATCGTCGAACGACAGCGGATCACTCGCGACCAGCCGCAGTTCCCCCTGCAGCACACCAGAAGCCTGGGGACGGAGAATGAACTGGGCGGTGGCTCCTCCGGTTCCATCGACCTGGATGGTCTGCGGGGGGCCCTGACGAACCATCTGTCCGGTACTGTCCAGCACCGACAGTTCCACCACTTTCTCTCCCTGGGAGGCTCCCTGGGCATCGACTCGGGCCTGGATGTTCAACTCGCTCCCCACAGCGACGGACTGATCGGTCAGCATCAAGTCCGTCAGACCGGCATTGCTGGAGTTCTCCACCCCCACGTCTATGAAATACAGCCCCACTCCCCCCTGCGCGGCCAGCACCTCCTTGAGGCGGGGCAGCGCGTCGGCACGGAAGGCGTTGGCCGTGAGGTCGGTGAAAACGTAGATCTCCCGGATGCGATCATCGGATTCCGTGGCTTGCGTCGACTCGGATGGGTTCGCGGGCGCGACTTGCCGCCGGTCTTCGAGATGGGCATCCAGGGCCGCCAGGATCCGGTCTTCCAGCGGCCGGAACAGGGGAGAAAGTTCGAGTGTTTCCACTCTCCGCGAGGCGCCCAGGAGGTCGGGGGCGAAGCGAATGAGGCCGTCGGAACTGGTGTCGCAGATGGCCAGCCGACTGCCGCGGGGGAGCGACTTCAGATGTCGCTGGGCGATGTCCCGGGCGACCTCCAGGCGGGTCTGGCTTTCGAGTTGGTAGCCCATGCTCAGGCTGGTGTCGAACAGCATGACCGCGGTCACGGGTTGCGTGGCATCCACCACGACCCCGGGATTTGCCATCGACGCCCAGACCCGTTGGCGGTAGGGAAGGGCGAAGACCAGCAGCAGCCCCACGAGGCCAGCCACCGCGATCCCCGCCGTCAGCACGGTCTTCTTGAGGGCCAACTCGGGGGGGGAAACCGGCTGACGACGAAGAACCTTGCCGCCGATCCCATACGCCATCCCGACTCCCGCCAGCACTCCCAACAGGCGCAGCCAGTCTCCCCAGGAGAGCGACCAGTCGCCCGCGGGAACCCGTGGTCTGGCCACGACAAACACCAGGGCCCCGACAACACCCATTCTCAGCAGGAGCAGCCAGAGGTGTCTGAGGCGCAGCCTGCGGGCGGTGGTTTGACGGCGGTTCTGGATCAGTCGCAGGGCCGGAAAGTCGAACTTTTTCGGCCGCGCCTTCATCAGCAGGTGCAGCACCACGGGGACGAGCATCAGTCCCAAGCCCAACAGCAACAGGGGGTGCAACAGGCTCATCGGAGGTTCCGGAAAAGTTCACAACCGTGAGACAAGTGTACGCGGATCGCAACCGAACCGCAAAAAGCGTGCTGGGTCCCACGGACCGCAAGCGAGTCCTCACCCACCCGGACCGCGGTTTCACCCATACACGGACCGGGACCTACCAGGCCAGAGCATAGCCATCGCGACGTGGATCGGCCCCGGCCAGCCGGGAGCCGCATTCCGGATCGATCATCACCCCCTGGCCGCCCCCCACCAGGAAGTTGTAGTCCCCGATGAGTTCCAGATGATGCCCCCGCTGAGACAACTGCTGCAAAACGTTCGCCGGCACACGGGTTTCGATCTGCATGCGGGTCCCCTCGAAGAGCCGAAAGCGCGGGGCGTCGATGGCCGCCTGCAAATCGGCTCCAAAATCCATGACGTTCAGCAGCATCTGCAGAGTGGTGTGCAGGATGCCGTAACTGCCGGGCGTCGAGACGGCAAACCAGAACCGACCATCCTCGTGAAATACCTGGACTGGGGCCATGCAGGCGGCCCAGCGTTTTCCGGGAGCCATGAGGTTGGGGGTGGGACAGGCCGGGTCGATTTCACACCAATAGCAGAAGCTGTTCAGGGCTACTCCCGTTCGCGGTACAAAACAGCCTGAACCGAAGCCATGCCCCAGGGACTGGGTGATGCTGGCGACATTTCCCGCCTCGTCCACCACCGAGAGATGGGTGGTGGACCCGTGTTGGCTGCCGGGGGGGACCACCGGCAGGCTCTGCCCGCCGTTCCAGCGTTCTCCCTCACTGCGCGACGCCAACGTGCGCTGGATCATCCCCCGGCGGTGTGCGATGTAATCGGGGCTCAGCAGCCAGTCGACGGGGACCGGCTGGAGCCGCGGATCGCCGGCATAGGCGATCCGGTCGGCAATCGCCAGCTTCGCCGCCTCTGTGACGAGGTGCAGATACTCGGCCGAGTTGTGCTCCAACGCGGCGAGATTCTCGGGCTCCAACAGCCGCAGGGTCTGCAGGATCTGGAAACCTTCATTATTGGGGGGACACGTCCGCACGCGATGGCCGCGATAACGGGCCTCGATCGGCTCTTCCCAATCGGGGCGATAGCCGGCCAGGTCGGCGGCGGTCATCAGTCCTCCCGCCTCCTGCATGAATCGCTCGAGCTGCCGGGCGAATGGCCCCTGGTAGAACCAGTCGGGCCCTTCCGAGGCGAGGGCCCGAAGGGTCCGGGCGAGATCGGGCTGGCGAACACAGGCCCCAAGCCGGAGTGGGACCCCGCCCCAGATCTGCATGCCGGCGGGGTTCAGGCGGGGAAGTGAACTGCGAATCAGCTCGACATTAAAAGGGTGCAGACCAAATCCCTTATCCGCAAGTTCAATAGCCGGCTGCAGGACCTGGTCGAAACGCAGCGTTCCGTGCGCCCGCAGGGCTTCCGACCAGCCGGCGACATTCCCGGGAATCATCGAGGCCTTGGGACCGAGTTCCCGCGTGACCAGATCGAATTGATCGGGAGTTGCCCGCGCCGGCGTATTGCCGCAGAAATTGAGAACTTTCGTCGAACCCCCGGCGAGGTGCAGCAGCAAGAAGCCGACACCCCCAACGCCGCTCATATACGGTTCTACCACCCCCAGGGCGATTGCGGTGGCGATCGCCGCATCGACCGCGTTGCCTCCCTGTCGCAAGATATCCATTCCCACCTGGGAGGCGAGGGGATGAGCACTGGCCACGGCGGCTCTCCGTCCCACGACGGTGGGGCGGGTTCGGGACCATGAAACGGCAGGGTTCATGAGCGCGATGAAGAAAACTGGGGGCGAATGGGGGGGAGAACGCGAAGCGATGTCCCGGGGGTTGCAGAAGTTCCGCTCGATCGGGGAGTATAAAGAGAGTTTTCCGCTCCCGCACGAGTTTGAACCCATGCTTCCGCTTCGCGACAACATCCCGTCCCGCACGTTCCCGACGATCAATTACGCCATGATCGCCCTGTGTACCGTCTGCTTCCTCGCCCAATTGGCCGGGCTGGGTGACGGACGGGATGAGTTGATCGAGAAGTATGGCATGATCCCCGCCCGCATCGGCCATCCCGATGCGGAGATCCCGATTCCGGTGGAACGACCGCAGTGGTCGCCTGGAAATGTCCTGGCACCGGGGGGATTCGTTCTGGCCGACAAGCCGCCGTTCGCGCCGATTTTCACCCTGCTGACGTGTATCTTTCTGCATGGGGGCTGGGGACATTTCCTGGGAAATATGTGGTTTCTGCATATTTTTGGCGACAATGTCGAAGACCGCATGGGACACCTGGGGTATTTGATTTTCTATCTGCTCGCGGGAGTGGCAGCGAGTCTCGGGCATTACCTGGCCGCCGTGAACTCGGGCATCCCCACGATTGGGGCCAGCGGAGCCATTGCGGGGGTGATGGGGGCCTACATGGTGCTCTATCCCCGGTCGATGGTGATGAGCCTGATTCCCCTGGGGTTTCTGACCCAGATCGTGGCGATTCCCGCGCCGGTGTTTCTTGGCATCTGGTTTGTGATTCAACTGCTCAGTGGAACCGCGGGCAGCAGTGAGGGGGTGGCCTGGTGGGC
>CAIOTJ010000345.1 GCA_903861195.1 uncultured Planctomycetaceae bacterium
CAGCCCAGACATAAGTGTTGCCACCGTATTCGGCGAGTAGATCAATGTTTCGTAGGCGTTCCTGATGTGTCCACGGAGGACCATAGGTTCAGCAGGTGGCCGTGTGGCGGCTGGATCGGCTGGGGCGAACCGCCAAGGGACTGACCGCCCTGTTCGATGAACTGACGGAGTTGAATGTGCGACTGGTCAGCCTGCGTGATGGGCTGGACCTGTCCACGGCGGCTGGCCGGCTGGTGGCGAATGTGCTGGCCAGTGTGGCCGCCTGCGAAACCGAAGTCCGTGCGGAGCGGATTCTGGCTGGTCAGGCGGCAGCCCGTGCCAAGGGGAAGACTTGGGGCGGCTCGGAGAAGGGACGACGGATCAAGGTCAATGACGAGCAGATTCGGCTGATTCATCGGATGAAGGCCGAGGGGGAAAAGGTGGCCGTCATTGCAAGGGCGACGGGACTATCGAGGCCCACCATCTACGACGTGTTGAAGACCGAACCGGCGTTGCAAAACAAGGGCTGAGAGCCCTTGACCCGATTCGAGCTACCGCTCGGAAACCTGTGGTACGCTCACGTTGTTCGCTGCTGCATGGTGAGGCCACGTTGCAACAATACGAATTCGGAAATTCCGAATTGATTCCCTCCTGCGAGTTCCGCCCCCATAGCCTCCCCATCGGCTACGGGGGCTACTTTTTTGTATGGACGATGAAGCCAGACCGATGACCCCTAACGACAACTTCCCAGCGGGACGGATTGCAGGATTGATCCGAGTCTCCACTGACAAACAAGACAACTAACGGCAGAAGAAATCATTCAGCCGGTTCGAGACGCAACACCAACTGAAACTCGCCCCGATCTTTGAGGACGTGGGGTCCAGAGACAAGGCGGACAAACGGAAGCAATTTCAACTGTTGCTCGATATGGTGCGGACCGAAATGCTCGACTGGATCGTGGTCGAGTCGCAGGATCGCTTCGGAACCAGCGGGCCGCATGAGTGGGGCGAGTTCCTTTCGACACTCCGCAAGGGCGGCTGCCGATTGTGGTCGATCATCGAGAACCGTTGTCTCTCCGATGAAGACGACGCTCCGGTGCTGACCACGACGGTGAATTCACTGGCCTCCCGCCGAGAGCAGAAAGTGAAAGCCGACCGGGATTTGTCCAGGAAGATCGTGCCGGCCAGGGCCGGCGAATGGACGGGCGGCCCGGTTCCCTACGGTCTGGATGTCGTGTGCAAGAGCGGTAAGAAAATCAAGTGGCGAGTGGTCATCGAAGGATGGAGCCACCGCTTGAAAGTCTGGCCCGATGGGAAGGAAGAACGGTTCGACGGCAAAGACAATTTTCCGGCGAAAGACCGGAACGACAAGTTCTATCTGGCTCCGTCGATCCGCACCGACCGCCTGGAAGCGGCGAGGAAAATCTTCGAGTGGTATGCGACGGAGACGATCAGCTTCAACAAGATTGCCGAGCGGTTGAAAGAGATGATGGTCGATCCGGTGCGAGCCGGGGCGTGGTCGGGCGGGTTCGTCAGCAAGATTCTGCTCAATCCGGTTTACATCGGGCTACCGGCGTATAACAAACGATCCAACAGCCGGTTCAGTGAGTTCGTCGAGGGCGAGTACCGCACCGCTCCCCGCGAGAAGAACGGCGACAGCATCAGCGGTC
>CAIOTJ010000346.1 GCA_903861195.1 uncultured Planctomycetaceae bacterium
CATACTCCAGCACCCGCACCAGGTGCCGGTGTTTGACCAGGTCTTTGCCGGGGGCCAGCTCGGTGCCGGTCGCCTCGTTCCATTCGAGCCGTTGATCGCTCCCCTGGGTGAGGTGCCAGGCGGGCTGGTTGGGTTCGGGCGTAAAGTGACACGTCTTGACGATCTCCAGCACCCGGCCGGGGACTTCGGGATCGGTCGGAGAGGTCAGCCGCCAGACCGAATGGGCGTTTTCCTTCAGCGACCGGCTCTGCAGGTATTTGGCCACCCCCTCGCCGTTGCGGAAGGCGTCGGGCTGCATGGTGATTACGAACGTCACCTCGAATCGGCGAGCGAGGTGGACCAGCGCCTCGACGATCGTCTGGAATTGCCGTTCGCTGTCGCAGCGGAGGTGCAGGTTCGCCTGGTCGATCACCACCATCCGGAAACTGGGGCGGTGCCTCAGGAACCGATAGAAATTCTTCAGGATCTTGTCGCTATTGAGATGGACCCGGGGAACTCCCTTGTTGCCCCAGAACTGGCGGGCCATGGGGAGGCCGATGCTTTCGTCCAATTCGAAGAGCATCTCGCTGGCGCGATAGACCCGGTCGACATCTCCCCCGGCAGCCGCGATGCCGGGGATGACCTTGCGGGCGAAGTCGTCCCGGGCGTTGAAGACCACCACATCCCCCGCCGGAGGGGCCTGTTTGGGTCCGCAGCCGGGGAAGGGAGTGCCCGAAGTGACCCGGGCGATCCAGTCGGCCATGAGGGTCGATTTGCCAGTCCCCGCCTCGCCAACGACTACAACCACATCGCCCGCCCGCAGCTTGTCGGGCCAGAGCCAGCCGTTGTTTTCATGATGGATGGGGGCAAACTGGTCGAGGTGATCTCCGAACTTGCGATCGGGGTAATAGGGATGTTTCTCGGGCAACAGCCAAAACCCCGGGGGAGGCGTCAGTTTTGGGTTGGCCGCCCCGGTCTGTTCGACGTCTTGCGGACGGTGTTCCGCCTCAGATCCAGCAGCGGGAACAGCAGTTTCGGACGACGGGTGATCAGACATGATCGCACTTCTCCCTCGAAAGGCACAGGCGGACAGTACGCGGGATAGTATATGGATGCCACCAGTGGACAGGGCAATGCTAAATGTCAGTATTTTGTACAGATTTTCGGAAATGACGCAAGTTTATTTAGGGTAGTGGTTTACGACAAATGAAACGTAATCGCAGACAAAGGGTGGCCCCAGATTTTTCCCAGATTTTTCCCGTGTCCGTGCAAAAAGGTTCCTGACACCTTTGTCTGTCCGGGAACTAATCAGTTACAAAAAAAGCAGCCGACGGGTGTCCGTCGGCTGCCTTGAGTCTTCAAATCGTGTCGCACGAACGCCCTAGATGGGGCGAACGTTTTCAGCCCGGGGGCCCTTAGGACCGCGGCCTGCGGTGTAGCTGACCTTCTGCCCCTCACGGAGCTGGTCGAAAGTCACACCTTCGACATTCGACGAATGAAAAAACATGTCCGTGTCGGATCCGGTTTCAATGAACCCGAAACCCTTGTCAGTCAACCTCTTGATTTTACCCTCAGGCATTCGATCGCAACTCTCGCAGGAAGCAGGTTTATGAGGAAGTTGGACCGCAATCGGCCCCGAGACGGCCTCACAAATCCAGTGATATCAGATTGTCTGATGATCCACAACTTTCATAAATGCATCTTGATGAAGACCTCGGTGTTTCCGCCCGCACGCACGGTGGTGTGCTCGCAGCACGACTCCGTGTTTCCTGATTGTTTTCTCGGAATGGCCAACACCCGGAGTCGCAGAAATTGGAAAACACGGCGCCATCCTTTGTGTGTGCAGACTTACAAGACGCCACAACACACTATCCCGTAACGGGTTACAATCCGCACCAGAACTCATTCAAACAGTCTTCACCAGATCACATTTCCGATCGCAGCCGCCACTCTGAACCCGTCATTTCCGAAGGGCACCGTCAGCGGCACGCCGCAAGGCCCCCCCCCGGGGCCTTCGCACCGAGCGTGGTCTGTGGAGCTGAATGGCCGCTCGGGGCGGCGGTGGTTCCGGGGGGCGCCTGGGGCCGCGGCCGCGTTTCGACGGCACCGCCAGGACGGGATGTCGCGGGGCGGTGCGTGGAGGGCACCAGCGGGGGCCGGTTTGTTGCCGGCGTCGGTCGTGTTCACCAGTGCATTCTGGCACCGCCTTGGGGGTGCAGGCGATTTTGGGGGGCGTGGAACGGGGGTGGTC
>CAIOTJ010000347.1 GCA_903861195.1 uncultured Planctomycetaceae bacterium
CAGTGGGGGATTGTCGGCCGATCGGAAGGTGAAAACCACCGAGTACTTCGACTGCCGGGTGGTGTTCCGCCCCGCCGCATGGAACGTGCGGGCATGGAAGAAGAGCGCGTCCCCCGGCTGCAGCGGGACGGGAATCTTCGCCGCGAGCAGCGGTTGATTCTGCGGGAGATCGGGCCGCAGAAACAGCTTGGAGTCGAATTGCGCGGGGGCAAACTGCTGGCAGTGCGTCCCGGGAATCACCCACAGGCACCCGTTCTCGGGAGTCTCGGGCCCCAGGGCCAGCCACAGGCTCACCAGCTCGGGCCGCGTAAAGCTCCAGTAGCGGATGTCCTGGTGCCAGTGCGTCTCACTGCTGAACTGGGGTTGTTTGGTCATCACGCAGTTGTGATGGGCCAGGGGCATGACCACGCGGGGCCCCAGCAGCTGCTGCAGCCGCGAGATGACCCCGGGCAGGCGGACCCAATCGGTAAAGACGGGATCGCGCCCCTGCGCCTCCTTGAGCCGGCGGATGGTCTGGCCCCCCACCTGTTCTCGCGACGCGGGGGCCCCGGGGTATCGCAGGTCGGCCTCGTATTCCACCGGTCCTTCGCCCGACCGCAGCCCCGCTTCGGTCACGGCGATCATCCGCTCGACCACGGCCCCCGATGCCAGTCCCCGCACAATCGCGTAACCATCCCGTTCAAACGCCGCCAATTCGGCCGGGTTGAAGACCGGGGAAACACGGGGCTCGGGGGGAACCGGCGAAGGGTGTTCGATCATGAAGTGGTCTGAAGTCGAAGATCTGTTTCCTGCGGCGTGGTGCGAACAACGGAGGTCCTCCTGGACCGGCTGCCTCCCGCACAACTCCACAACGGGTCTTCTCATCGTCGGGGAGGGGATCTTGCGTTGCAAGGGGACAGGCCGAAATGCGGCAGATCACCACCGCCCCCCGTCCGATCATCCCCCGAAAGTCCCCAGCCCCCGGCTTTAAGGTCCCAGAACCATCACCAACAGGTCGGTCTCCGATATCACCTTCCACTTCCCCTGCTGCAGTCCCGTGGCCCGCAGCCGCAGCGTGGACTCGCTGCCGGGGGCCAGCCCGTTGGCCGCCCGGATCCGCAGCATCGCCGCATTCTGCCCCACGGTCATCTTGATTGGCGTCGCGGTAAACCGCGCCGGGGCTTCGCCGCGCGGGGCGCGGGGGCCAATCTCCCCCACGAGTTCGACTGTCACCTCCTCGGGGAATTCCGCGGCCCGCGACAGCGCGAGCGGCACCTCGAAATCGGCCCCCGGGGTAATCGTCGGCTCCCCCGCCGCGTGGGCCAGTTTCAGCAGCGCCCCCTCCGGCAAAATTCCAATCCGCAATTCCTGCCGCTGCAGCAGCGTACGCAACTTCCCCTGAGGATCGGCTACCTGCACCGCGCCGTTGAGAATCATCCGGCTGGTCTTGGTGGTCTCCAGCCACTCGGGGACGAAGATGGGATACTCCACCCGGGCGGCTCCCCTCGGCACCGTGAACTCGTCACTCGCCAAACCCTGCCGGTGCCTTTGCTGCTTCGCGGTCATCTCCAGCACGATCTCACCGTCGAAACCCTCCAGCCGCTGGATCAATACCGGGGCCAGAAACGTGCTGCCCCGATGCACCTTGCGGACATCATCGAGCCCCTCGGGTGTCAGTTTGATTCGGGGTTTCATCACCACCGCCAGCGCGATCGGCCCCACTGGACGGGTGACCGGCTGACCGGCCAACGTGGTACTGGCCGTCACGGTCGCCAGCCGGGCAGTCACCCCGGCATCCGCGGGACAGTTCAAATCGATTGTCACGTCGGTCTTGTCGGCGGGAATGGTCAGGTCGGCCTGCGTGGAGACTCCCGGGGGAAGATTTGCCAGCGACAATACCACCGGCTCTTTCATCCCCCCGGTGCGAATCACCTTCACCGGCAGCTTGAACTGCCCCCCCAGCGGAATCGCCCCCAGCGGCGGAATGCTGACGCTGAACTCCTCGACCGGCCTGGCGATCGACAGCCGGTAACACGCCCCCCGGCTGCCGCTCTGACCACCCCGCTCGGTCAGTTGCACGGTGTAGGTGCCATCGTCGGGAATTGTCAGCAGCAATTCGGCATCGGTGCTGCCTGGAACGTCGTCATTGCGGGCGAGTTCCTTCCCATCCGGTCCCAGCACCACGAGTTCCAGATCGAGCCGCCGGGCGGGGGACCGGGACTGCGCCGCCAAACGCAGCACCTCTCCCTTTTTGCCGGGGAAGGTCAGTTGCTCTTGGCCGAACCGGGCCTCGAATGCGCCGGTGTAGGCGGCGGGCAACTCGGACAGGGCTCCCTGGGCGCTCCCCGCCGCCTCGACCAACTCGGGGCCGTCGCCGACGGCTAGCGCGAAGGGCAGCGCAGTGCCGACGGGGGTCTGGACAACGTGCTCGAAGCTGGTCAGGCCGGGTGTCGCGGGAAAGGTCACCGCCTGGGTGAAACTTTCCAACTGCGGTCCCCCCGTCGCCAGCCCCGGACCGACAAACTCGACCGGGCGGGTTTCGCCCCGTCGGCCTCCCGCGGGATACGCGGCCAGTACCTGGGGCCCCGGGGCAATTCGCAGACGGTAGACGTACGACCGATCTCCGGCGAAATCGAGGTCGTGCAGCGAGACGGTGTAGAGGGTCTGGGGCTGGGTGGGGAACGAGAAGGTCAGATCGCGTCCCTCGGTATCGGCCACATCGGCCACCATTCGCCCCGCGGCATCCCGCACCTGCACCATCGCATGCAGCGGCGAGCCCATCCGCCGGGCCACCACCTCGACCGTCACCGGGCCGGCCTGAGCCACCTCAAACTGGTAGCGGTCAATTTCTTCCAGACGGCGGATCTGTCCCGAGACCACCACGGGCAGACCGGGAAGTTTCTGGGGTTCGAGCCGGTCTGGTTCTTCGGCCACCGGAGTATCTGTGGCAATATGGAATGTTCCCACGGGGGAGGCTCCATTCGCATTGGCCACCTGCCATTTGACGAGGCCGGGCGGAACCTCAGCGGGAATGCTGAG
>CAIOTJ010000348.1 GCA_903861195.1 uncultured Planctomycetaceae bacterium
GCGATGCTGGTTCACCGGCAATCCGGCGGGAATCTCTCCGAGATTCTGCAAACACTTTCGCGCTTGGTCCGCGATCGCCAACAGTTGCTCGGAGAGATTGATTCTCTGACCGCCGAGGCGCGACTCCAGGCCTGGATTCTGATGGCCCTGCCCCCCTTTCTGTTGGGGGTGATGGTCGTCCTGAATCGCGAGTACGCCAAGGACCTGTTCGACAGGCCCGAACTGTTGCAGTTGATGGGCCTTGGGATGTTGGCCGGCTGGCTGTGCATCCGCAAGATCATCCAGTTCGACAGCTGACCTCTCCCACGAGCACTTGATCATGATCAATTTGCTGCTTCTGGCGGCGGGAACTGCCTCGCTCACGACAGCCATTTCCCAGCTGGTGTTTTTCCGGAACCAGGAGCGCGTCCTCCGAAGGGTTCAGGATTTGCGGCCGAGGTTGGCACCGTCTGATCGCGAACTCATCGTTCGCCTGAATCGGTTGGTCCGCGAGTCGCTTCCGAAAATGGGGGAGACTCTGGCTCCGGCCGACAGGGAGAATCGTTCGAAGCTGGCGTTGCGGCTGATCCATGCCGGCTTTTACGGTCCGAATGCTGTCGCCATCTATCTCTCCTGCCGATTGCTCGTGAGTCTGGTTCCGGCCCTGGTTGGGATTCTGCTGTATTTGACGGGAGTGCTGACCACCCAGCGAGCCCTGATGAATTGTGTTGCGGTCGGCCTGTTAATCTTTGTTGGAATGGGGCACTGGCTTGACCGCCGCAAGCAGCAGAGACAGCGGGTCGTCCAGAAGGGTTTGGCCGACGCGGTGGATCTGATCGTCATTTGCG
Organism: uncultured Planctomycetaceae bacterium; assembly: GCA_903861195.1. Classification (GTDB taxonomy): domain Bacteria; phylum Planctomycetota; class Planctomycetia; order Planctomycetales; family Planctomycetaceae; genus UBA10511. The sequence continues at coordinate 828 of CAIOTJ010000348.1, forward strand.
TCAGTGGTGGACTGGGGTTGAACGCAGCAGTGCAGCGGGTCACGGACGAACTGGAGACGTCCCATCCGCTTCTGGCGCGGGAACTGAGAATCATTGAACGGGAAATTCAACTGGGAAGTAGTCTCCCCGAGGCTCTGCTGCGTTTCGCTGAACGCACCGATGTCTCTGAAGGCCGGAGTCTGTCTTCCGTGATCAGTGTCGCCGAACGATTCGGCTCCAGCATTTGCCACACGCTCGAATCCTTCGCGTCCGAGCTCCGAGTCAGACGCAAGCAAGCCGCAGAGAAGTTGGCCAGAAAGGCCGCGGTCAAGGTACTGATTCCCACCCTGCTGTTCATCTTTCCGTCGATCTTCGTCGTGATTCTGGGACCCGCCGCGATCCGCATTTACGGCATCCTGGGCGGCTTGGTTCACCGCTGACAAGCCGTGGGCAAGGCTCTCCCGCACGGCCACTCTCTGATTCCATGCATCAGCTTCCTCACCTTCTGCAATTCACATTGGCAGCCGTGGCATGCTTTCTGGCATTCCATGACTTCCGCACCTTTCGGCTCCCCAATCGTGTCACTCTGCCATGGATGATGCTGGGTTTGGCCTGGCATGCCTGGGCTCCCGAAGGTCTGGGCTGGCAGTACTCTCTGCGAGGGTGCCTGCTGGGCCCTTTGCCGCTGCTCTGGTTCGTGCTGCGTGGCAAGATGGGAGCCGGTGATCTCAAAATGATGGCGGCGATTGGTGCCTGGGTGGGAGCCTGGAGTACTTTGCATGTGATCGCGTTGTCGGGACCGGCGGCGATTCTTTGCGAATTCTTCCGCCGCGCACTTCGATACCGGGAGGCTGACATCGCGGGAGAGGCTGCAGGCCCCGCTCGCTCCAGTCAGACAGTCTCCGAGTCGATCAACGACCCCATCCTGCGGCGAAACTGGATTCCTTTCAGCATTCCTCTGACGGCCGGGCTGCTTCTGCTGATGCTGTTTCCCGGTTGGGAGCGGCCGTTACCGAAGCAGAGCGTGGCGACTCCGGCCCCCGTGGTGAAGGCTCCGCAATGACTTTCCATCCCGCACATCTTCCCTGCCACAGCAATCGTCACCTTCATCATCCACGGAATCCGGGGATCGTTTCCGGCTTGGTTCGAGTGCGC
>CAIOTJ010000349.1 GCA_903861195.1 uncultured Planctomycetaceae bacterium
CCGTCGCAGCAGTCCAATCTCAACAGCGTTTGAGATGGCGTCCTTTGTGGACCGTTCGCCTGCTCGGCTGGCGAGTTGCTCAACGATGGCTTTGGTCGTCGTGTGACCTGCTCGGACCAACCTTTCGATTGTCTCGGGATCAACCTTTCGTTTGGGTCTTGTTTTGGCGCGTAAACCTTCAGTCCAGGCTTGCACGTCGAAGTCGGTGTTGACCCGGTACCTGAAGGTCTCGCGATCAAAAGCGATCCGTCGGGGATTGAGGGGCGGCCCGTCGTTGCATTTGGCGAGGCTTATCACGAGGTCGGTTCCTTCTTCGTCGAAGGGCACCATCAGCAAAGCGGCGCGGGCGGAGCTGAAGAGCAGTCGGTTGCCTCGTTGCGCATTTCCGGCACCAAAGTTGCCCAGGCTGTCGGCGACCATTTCCCGCCCCGCCTTGGCATGGCAGACCACCAGTGTTGCGGCGTGGCGATTGGCGCGGCGGATTGCGCGTCGAAGGGACCCAATAGCAGCGCGGACCACCGTGCTGTCGATCTCGTTGGGGACAACTTCGGTCCACGGGTCAACCACCACCACGTCGGCCTGGGCTGCCCGGACCGTGGCCTCCAGACGATTCTCGTTGTCCGGCATGCTTAGGTCGGAAGCCTCTCCGTCGAAAAGCGCGGCGACGGTAATTTGCGATCGAAGAGCCTCCCGCTCTGCTTGGCTCATGGTCTGGGCAGCGGCGGCAAAGTGGGCTTTCCAGCGGTCCGGTCCGTTTTCGTTGCCGATAAAGAGCCATCGGCGCGGGTTCTGGCAGAGGGGGATTCCCGCGAAGTCCCGGTTCTGCCGGACGTTGGCGACGGCCAAGGCAAAGCTGGCAGTGCTCTTGCCCAGACCGGGCTGGCCCATCAGCAACGACAGGCTGCCTTGGCGGAGGATTGCCTGGCCAAGGATGTCGCAGTCTGCGGGCGGCTGGTAGGTGTCGAAGTCGGTGGCTGTCCACAGCGGAAACCCGGCGTTGGTTGACGTTCCGAATCGATCGAAGGCCTGGCGGCGCTCGGCATCGGTGGCTGCGATTTCCTCGGAGAGTTCAAAGTCGATGTCGTCGGCGCGTCGGTCGAGTCGGTCGACTAGTGCAAGCTGTTGAGTGGCGGCCTGTTGAACGGCCCGAAGTTTGGCCTTTTGGCGGAGCTGCGGCAGGTGGAAGGCGAGCCCTGGCGTTCCGTGATCGACGGCCTCATCGACCAGCTGTGAGTTTTTTGAGCGCATGCCGACCGTTACGCTGTCGATCCGCAGGCCCTCTTGATGAAGATCCTGCACAATGCACAGCAATTCGATTGCGTGCGGCGAGGTGAATAGTCCGGGTGTCAGACTGTCGAGGCCTGCACCATTCGCCCAGATGACTGCACCAATGGCCCCAAGCTCGGCCTCGAAGTTGGCGGGGTAGGTCACTCGTCGCCCTCCTGTCGGGCATCGGGCTCCCGACGGATCGGGCTGATGGTCATGATCCAGGCGATACGGCGGCAGCCGCTTCGGCTGACTCCGCCTCGGGGCTTGCGGATACGGCGCTGCTTCATCGGGCGGCCTTTTGTTTGCCCGGCAGGCTGAGGCCTTCCACGAGAATCCGGTCGAGTGCTGGCGCTGGCAGGATCCAGCGGCTCCCGATCCTTACGGCGCCGGGGATTTTGCGGCCGGTGAACAGCGATCGCACGAAGACCGGATGCAGCCTGAGGATTGCGGCGACCTCGGCCGGGGTGTGTGCAGGTCGTTGAATTGCGGCGACCTCGCTTGGAGTGAGTTTGCGGCGCGTTTGCGGCGCTTGGGCGGGGATTGTTTCAGTTATCACGCTCCAAGCTTTTCGGCCTGATGCGCGTAAACTGGAAGGCCGTCATTGTTTACGGTGTCACGCGGCATCGGATGCCGAGCCGTCGAAGTTTTCCCCACAGGCCGGGCTTGGTGATCGGTGGCTTTTTTGGGCGGCCCCGCTTGTCGGTCGTTTTGAGGCGGGCGTAAAGCTGGGCGAGCGTGGCGGTGGTGCTGCCGTCTGGGAGCCATTCGATCGTCGGATCCTCCAGGAGCGGGCGGAGAATTTCGTCGAGTTCCGCGATGGTCCGCTTTCTGCGGGTTCCGGTCGAAAGGATCTGGTCGTTTAGGCGCTCCAGGCGGGCAGGCTTACCGTCGAGGGCCTCGGCGACGGCCTGCAGCAACGGCGCGAGCGTCCGCAGGAGCACGGCCGGGACGTGCGGGTGACGGTCGGGATCCGGCCAAGACTCGGCGGCTTGAATCCTCCCGAGCAAGTCCGGCATCCATTTAAGCAAGGCATCGACCTCGGCGGTCCGGCGCGGTTGGCGCTTGGTGCCCAGGGTTCGAATCTCGTGATCTTCGCCATGCTTGCGTCCCCGCTTCACGCGGCCCCCCCGGCGAGCATTGCCCCAATGGCGGGCGAGGCCTTGCGGCGGCTTTCGACATAGACGGCCGCGGTCACGGCGAGCGACCCGTGTCGGAGCTGTCGCGATGCGGTAAGCAAATCGGCGCTTTGGGCAACGAGGCTCCCGAACTCTTTTCTGGCGAGGTGCAACGGCTTCGGGCTGGTCACGCCTTGGCGCCTTAGCCATCGGACGGCGGTGTCGATTGCCGGAGCATCGACAACCGGGTCGTCGGGACCTTCCGGGGTTCCGAGTGCGGCGATCAGGCCTCCGTCAACGTCAACGG
>CAIOTJ010000350.1 GCA_903861195.1 uncultured Planctomycetaceae bacterium
ACAGGGAGTAATTGCTGGAGGCCAGGGACCCGAGCATGTAGTTGTAAGATCCCCCGGCCACGGTTTCACCCGCGATACGACCGAGCGCTCCACCGGTGATGGCGGTCGCGGCGGTGTCGCTGTTGACCAGTCCGCTCGCGTCGTAGGTGAACGTGGGCTCGCTGGCCCCGTAGACCTTCGACTGACCCGCGGTCGGCGTGACGGTCAAGGCCGCCTTGGTGATGGCGAAGGCATTGGCTGTGGATGAACCGCTACTGGCTTGAAAGCCGGCGCCACCGGAATAGGCGGCCAGGATGGTGTAACTTCCGACCCCCAGCAGGGGATTGCTGGTCAGGGAGGCCGAGCCTCCCGTGACGTTGACCGGCGACCCGATCACGTTGGCGGGGGCGATTGATCCCACGTAGAACTGAACAGTTCCCACGCTGGGATTTCCCGAAACGGTGGCGGTGAAAGTCGCATTGGACCCATACACTGCAGTGGCAGGGGAAGCCACCGTTGTGGTAGTGGTCGCCGCGGCGGTCACCACCACAGAGTTGTTTTGAAAAGTATCTGCGGTGGAAGTGACTGTGCCACCGGCTGCGGTCGACCAAGTCTGCGTTACTGTCACAGTCAGCTTGTAGGTTCCAGCGGTGACGTTCAGGGGAACGGTGGCGGAGATCGTATCTGCTGCACTCAGGACCACACCGGCTCCCCACGATTTGGCGGCCACCGTGGGAGTGCCGGTTGAGTACAGCGTCGCGATCAGCTGGGTTGACAGCAAATTTACGCCATTGAGGGGCTGGGTCAGATTCGTCACCGCGGTGTAATTGACGTCGAACGCCTCCCCAGCCGCAACCTGTGCCCGCGAATTGAATCCAGACTGCGGACTGGCGATGTTGACCGAAGTGACAGCCAGCAAGGCTCTGCTTTCCAGAACCTCTGCGGCAGCCGATCCATAATCGACAGGTTGTCGCCGGCCCCTCCGGACGGTTGCCGTGGATGCCCGCGTGAACAGCGATTGCACACAGTGGTGCCAGAAGTTGCGGGAATGAGTCAGAATCAAGAGGTTCTCCAAAACAATGCAGTTGGCAACAGCGAACGACCAGAACAACCGGACGGCACGCTGTCACGGACAGAAAAGGAACAAACAACGGGAACAAACAACGGGAACAAGCAGATCAGCCGACGGTTGACCGGTGGCTTGAACTGGCGCGGGCCAGCGAATGAAATCGCCACCGGCAACGGCGTCCAGATTGGACGGTGGCAGGAACGTGTCTCGCGGTGTCGTCGCAGACCTTCGAAACGCTCCCGATCCCACAACTGCCAACACGAAACCCGCCTGCTTCACGAAGCCGGGTGCGCGCGATCACGGGCCCGCCTGTTCTCCCTGGCGAGCCATCGCCATTAAGAGAAGCACCCAACAAGGTGATGGACAGACCAAGGCGGCATTGATCGACGCAATGAAGGAACGAACCAAATCGGAAGAAGCGACCGCCGGGGCAGACTGGTGAGCGAATGGGGGCGAGCCAACCCGATGAAATCTGACCCATGATGACACGCCGCATGCGCTTGATCAGCAGCCGCGTCATGGGCCAGCGCAGACGGTCTCGTTCGCAGGGTGCAGAGGCCACAGCGCCTTGCCGGAGCAGGAACCCTCCGATTCAACACAAAATTCGGCCGAGTGAATCAAGCCCCGCAGTCCCGAAGGACGGCCGACGCTCGAAATCTCGCCAGCACGCCGCGGAACAGAGAGAGCATTACTCTCCCGGACCGCTGGCAGTTCACGCTTCTGACTCGCAAGGCGCGAACATGACGAACTGCGATGACAGCCCGTATCTCACTGGTATCTGGAGGCGCTAAACACTCCAGGGAAAGATTTACAACGCCACCCAACAAACAAGAAAGTTCAGGAGCAACCGCCCGATCTCCGAATTACTGAGTCTGGCCATTCCAGAAAAGATGCTGTGGCCCAGCAGGCCAACACACCTCTGCGGGATGAATCTACTGCGAGTATAGAGGGGGGGGAAGTCGAAACAATCTGTGAAACGGGCAATACCAAGCCAATCATGCGAATTTCAGGAAATGGCCGACGGCGGGTGTCCGCAGCCTCTGGTTTGGCCTAGGGGAATAGTCAGTACAGCGTGTCGGGAAGTCGCACCCGTCGTCACGACTGCGACAGTCTGTGTCGCGGAAGGTGCTTGTTGTTCGGCTGGAAATAAGAGCCACTCAAAAATGGCTGTCTCCGATTGTCCCTCGCGACGTTGTCCGTTCCGACCTGCCAGGCAAGGCGAGTTGCAGTGATGAGCTCAGGTTGCGGCAGCGCATGTCGGTGGGTCCACTCGGGCCGCCCCGATGAGGAGAGCAGGAACCGGCGACGAAGGAGGGGGGCGGCAATTCCTCTCGGGGCGTTCGGAGACCACGGGATGCGGGAGCCGAACGGAGGACAGGGTCAAAGACCGGTGTCGCTGTGTTGGCTCGGCAGGCCGAGGTGCGACTCGCCCCGGTCGGGGGGCCCTTGGCGGGAGGCCCGCCGCGTTCGGCATGGTCGCCGCCTGGTCCCGTCAGGGCAGGGTGACTTCCAGGATCGAAAAGTCGTCGTCGAGGATGTCGGCCCCTTTCAATTCCCGGCAGTGCTTGATCAGCCGGTCCATGATGTGCTGGCCGGGGACGTCCCCCTGCGAGAGGAACGACACGAACTCCTCGTGGGTCCATTCCCCGCCGTCACGCTTGTGGATCTCGAAGGCCCCGTCGCTGTAGATGAACAGCCGCGAGTGCTCGGGCAGGGTCAGCTCCTGCTGCTCGAACTCGTCGTATTCGAACATGCCAATTCCGGGGTTGGTCGAGTCGAGCGTCGTGGCGGGAGATTGTCCGCCGGGAAACAGCATCGTCGGGGGATGCCCCGCCCCGCACCAGACCAGATGCCTCGTCTGGAGGTCCAGCACTCCGTACCACATCGTGAAGAACCGTCCCCCATGCTGTTCCATCTGGAATGACTTGTTCAGCAGCGTCAGGACCTGCGCGGGGTTTCCGAAGTCGGCCCCGGGAAGAGCCCGTGCGCGCAGCAGGTTGGAGACCGTCACCCCCAGCAGGGCCGAGGCCAGCCCGTGCCCCGTGACGTCCAGCATGTAGAGCACCACCCGCCCGTCATCGAGGGTGAAGTAGTCGAGTGAGTCTCCTCCCAGTTCGGCCGAGGGGACAAACCGCCAGTCGACATGCAGCGGCTTCTCGATTGGCTGGGGCAGCAGGGAGGCGACGTATTTGGCTCCCGCCTCCATCTCGGCACTCAGACGCTGCTGGCTGGCGGCCAACTCGGCAAACGCCTGGTTTCGTTCCAGCAGATTGAGATAGCCGCGGGTGTGATTGCGGATGCGGGCCACCAGCTCGAGCTCACTGGGCATCTTGACCAGGTAGTCGTGGGCTCCACCCCCCAGCGCCTCGGAAATGGTCGCCGGGTCATTGTTGGAGGTCAGTACCACCACAGGGATGTCTTTGGTGGCCCGGCTGGCCCGCAGGAACTTCACGAGGGTCAGCCCGTCGACCTCGGGCATCACCAGATCCTGCAGGATCACGGTGGGGTTGAGGTCGGCCGCGAGATCGAGCGCCTCGAGCGGGTTCTGGCAGTAGTGGAATTCGATGTCGGCGTGCTTCGAGAGCATCTGGCGGACCGCTTCCCCCACGATCCGCTGGTCATCAACCAGCAGCACCACCGGGTGCTTGGGAATCGCACGGCTGGCGATCGGGGTGGGGGTCGACATGAAGCGCTCCGGAAAAACGGGGGTTGGGAAGGGGAGGAGTCCCGTACGACAGGTACAACCGCACCAGACCCAACTCTGCCCTGCATTCCTCCCCCTGTCCAGAACATGACTCTGCGTTTGGCAGGCAAAACGTAAGTTAGACTCCAGTTTGACGGCTGCACCGACTTTTCGGCGAACCCAGGTGACCCTGCGATGAGCAACGACCCCCACGACATGATGCTCGAGCTGTTCCGCTCGGAGGTGGAATCGCACTCCGACATGCTCACATCATCGCTGCTGGCGCTCGAGCAGGAACCGTCGGCCAGCACTCTCGAACGGATGATGCGGGCCGCCCACTCGATCAAGGGGGCGGCCCGGATTGTGCAGGTGACCCCGGCGGTCGAGGTGGCCCATGTCATGGAAGACTGCTTCGTGGCGGCCCAAAAGGGGAACCTGGTCATCACCCCCGACGATGTCGACGTGCTGCTTAAGGGGGTCGATCTGCTGGCCCAGATTTCGGCCGCCTCGCGCGATCCCGGCACCGATTGGTCCCGCTTCCAGGGAGCTGTGCAGGGGCTCGTGGTGGAGCTCAAGGAGGTGCTCTCGGGTGAGCGGACCGCATCCCCGCCGGCCCTTGCGAAATCGTCCGGCGCCGTCTCCCCTCCGGCTGCTCCGGCACCCATTGCCGCCTCACCACCGCAGGCTCCCGTGGAACCCGCCCCCCCTGCGGCCACCGCTCCACCGGCACCTCCGGCTCCCGCTGGTCCCGCGATCTCCTCCAGTTCGTCGCCAGCGTCCCGCGAGCCCGCCCGGCTTGTGGTGGCCGCCCGGTTTCTCGATGCGGTCGCGGCCGAGCCCCTGCGGCAGCAACTGCTCGCGCAACTCGCCCGGGGAACGTCGCAGGTCGAACTCGATCTGCAGCAGGTGGAAGACCTGGATGCCGTCGGGTTGACTTTTCTCGCCAGTGCCCGGGACTACGCGGCCCGGCGGGGGATCGAACTGCGCTATCTGCGGGTCTCGCCTGGGGTGGCGACCGTCTTGAGACTGACCGGCGTGACCGCCGTCGGCGGGGAGAGTGCGCGATGACTCCGGAAACCCGTCGGGAGTTCGTGCTCGAATCGCGCGATCACCTGCTGCATTTCGAGCAGTCGCTGCTGGCCCTCGAGAAGATCGACAGCACCGCAGAGCGGAAAGAGCAGATCAATCGCAGCCTGCGCGCGATCCATTCGCTGAAGGGAGATGCCGGTTTCCTGGGATTCACCCCCCTGCGCACCCTCGCCCATGCGATGGAATCGCTGCTGGAGGCATATCGCTCGGGAGCCGAGCCAGTCCCCACGGCCGTTGTCGAGGCGTTGCTGGTGGCCCGCGACCGGCTGGCCGCCCTCGTGGAAGATCTGGAGCATTGCCACGAGTCCGATCTCACCCCCATCCTGGCCCGGCTGGACCAGGCCAGCACCCAGGCGTCGGGGTCTGGAGAGCAGAGACTGCTGCTGGCAGAAATCGCCGAGGCCACCGGCCCGGGACTCGCCCGGTTTTTCCGCGAACTCGAGTCTGCCGGCGGGGTGCAAAGCCCCCGACTGGAGGGAGTTCCGGAGTTCGATCTAGAGCTGTCGACGGCCGCCGTGGTCTGGCGGGCAGTTCCCGCCAGCGTTGCGGCCGCCGAGGAGCTCGGGCGGCGATGGGGACGGACAGCTCCCGCCCGACCGGGGGAGCCGTCGACGTTTGAGCTCGAAGTACCCCTGAAATGGCTCGTCGATGCGAACGGAGGACTTGTCCGCGGATTCCGTTTGCTGGACCAGTTGGGGACCTGGATTCCCGACCGGCTCGAAATCGAGAGTGCTGGTCTCGTCCAGCAACTTCCCAGCCCGCTGTTCCCCATTCGCGGCCGACTGCAAACGCCGCTGTCCCTGCGCGAGGTCCACGACCGACTGGCGCTCGTCTCCGACGTCTCCGCCCCTCCCTCGGTGTCCGCCGGGTCTGTCGCAGCGCCGCCTCCAGCCGGGGTTCGCGAACCCGAGTCGACTCTGGCAGCGGCCAGCGCAGGGCGAATACACGTAGCGCCGCGTGTCGATTCTGGTCTTCCCGCGGCGTCACAGGCACCGTCCGCCGCAACCGCCCTGGTGAGTGCGAGCAGCTCCCACGCAATTGGCACAACCGCACCGCAGAGCCCGGCGGCCAATGAACCCGCTGCCGTTCCTCACCCCACGACCGAACGACTGACTTCCCTGCGGGTCAATGTCGAACTGCTCGACCGCATGATGACCCTGGTGGGGGAATTGACGCTGGTCCGGAATCAGTCGCTGCTGGCGTTTGCCGAAGAAGAAGGGGGCTCGCGGGCCATCATTCAGCGGCTCAACTCAGTCACCTCGGAGCTGCAGGAAACGGTGCTGCGGACCCGGATGCAGCCGGTGGGAAACCTGTTCGGCAAGTTTCCCCGCATGGTGCGCGACCTCGCCCGCCAATTGGGCAAGCAGGTTGAGATCGTCACCGTTGGCCGGGAGGTCGAACTCGACAAGACCGTGCTGGAGCAGTTGTCGGACCCCCTCACTCACCTGCTGCGAAACAGCATCGACCACGGACTTGAGATTCCCGAAGAGCGGGTGGCGCGGGGCAAGCCGGCGCAAGGGACCGTCACCCTCTCGGCCACGCCGGCGGATGGCCAGGTGCTGATCGAGATCCGCGATGACGGCCGGGGGATTGATCCCGACGCGATTCGCAACAAGGCGCTCTCGCAGCGTCTCAAGACGGCGGCCGAACTCGACGCCATGTCGCGGCGCGAACTGTATTCGTTGATCCTGCTTCCCGGCTTCTCCACCGCCCGCCAGGTGACCGATGTCTCGGGCCGGGGGGTGGGGATGGATGTGGTGAAGACCAACATCGAGCAGCTTGAAGGCTCACTGACGATCGACTCGACACCGGGCGAGGGGACCTCGATGCAACTGCGGGTCCCTCTGACACTGGCGATCATTCCGTGCCTGATCGTCGAGGTGGGAGAACACCGCTTCGCCATTCCTCAGCGTGAGCTCGAGGAGATTGTCTGTCTGCATCCCGGAGGCAAGGGAGCGATCGAGCACGCCTTCGACACCGAGGTGTACCGGCTGCGGGACCGGTTGCTGCCGATCGTGCGGTTCCAGGAGGTGCTCGACCGTCCCCGGGCCTTCGATGCCACCGCCAAGGCCGAGATTCTGGCCCGGCATCCTCCGTCGGGGCGCGATGCGAGCCGGATTGAATACATCGTCGTGCTCCGTTCGCGCGGCCGGCGGTTCGGCCTGCTGGTCGACCAGGTGCGCGGCACACAGGAAGTGGTCGTCAAGCCGATGCATCCCGCCATGAAGCGGGTGGGGGTTTTCTCGGGAGCCACGCTGATGGGGGATGGGCAGGTGGCCCTCATTGCGAATGTCGAGGGAATTGTCGACCACTCGAACTGCTTTGCCGGGGGATTGCGGTCGGCGACCAGCGAGACGGTCTCCCAGGCCCGCGACCCGCACGAGGTGCACCGCGTGCTGATCTTCGAATACGGGCCACGCGAGCAGTTCGCGCTCCCGTTGGTGCAGATTCGTCGACTGGAACTGATCCAGTCGAGCCAGATCGAGACCATCGGCGAAAACGAGTTCGTCACTCTCGACGGGATGGCGACGCGGGTGGTTCGGCTGGATCAGGTGCTGCATGCGTCGCGCCCCGCCCCGGCCAGCCAGATGTACCTGATCCTCCCCAAGTTCGTCTCGGAACCGATGGGCATTCTGGTCAGCCGTATCATCGACACCGACACCCTGGCCATCGAACTCCAGCAGGCGGCCGGGAAGGAACCCGGGGTTCTGGGGACGGCGCTGATCCGCAATCGGCTGTCGCTGTTCCTTGATGTGCAGAAGATCCGCGAGGAGGTGTTTGGCATCAATCCGCTGCTGTCGGATCCGCAGGAGAATCCCTCGGTGCCGGCCCCCGCAGGGCGGAGTGTGTTGCTGATTGACGACACCCCGTTCTTTCGTGAAGTGGTGAAGCGGTACCTGGAAGCCGACGGGATCGAGATCACAACCGCCGTCGACGGCCTTGATGGGCTGCAGAAACTGGCGGAGGGGAACTTTGACCTTATTGTGTGTGACATCGAGATGCCCAATCTCGACGGCTGGGGATTTGCCCGCGAGGCGCGGGAGCGGGGCTGCCAGTTGCCCCTGCTGGCCCTCACCTCCCTCTCCCGCAGCGAGCATGAGGCGCGGGCGCTGGCCGGCGGGTTCAGCGAGTTCCAGGAAAAACTCGACCACGACCACCTGCTGCGGGCGGTTCGCCGGCTGCTGCGGAGGACGGCCTCCCCCACGCCGGTGAAAGGATTCCCATGAGCACACCGCACCTGTACTGCACGTTCCGCGTGGCCGACCGCCTGTTTGGTGTGCCGATCCGCACAGTCCGCGAAGTGACCACCGAGACCACCTGTACCCGCATTCCCCACGCACCAGCCGAAGTGGCGGGGTATGTCAACATCCGGGGACACATTCATCTGGCCCTGGATCTGCGTCGTCTGCTGGGTTTGCCCGCCGGCGCCAATGGCCAGCATCGCCGGCTGGTGCTGTTCCAGGCCGGGGTGGGGACCGCGTTTGGAGTGCTGGTCGACGAGGTGGGGGACATCGTTTCCGTCGACGACACCCAGGCCGAGGATCTGACCTCCTCGTCCGGAGACTTGGCTCTGGCCGAACGCGGGCACCTGGTGACGCGGCTCTGCAAGCTGCCCGACGAACTGCTGGCGATTCTCGATCCCCGGCGGTTTCTGCCCCTCGTCGAGCAGGTCCTCGCCACACATTCCTGAAACGCTGCGCTTCTGACCCGGGTTCGCCCCGCGAACCAGCTTGCTTCCCGTTGCTGCTTCCGACCATTTCCTGACACCCGCTGACGATGCGGGGGCAGACTTTCGATTTCGCCGAGGTGTCCCATGAAAAACCTGCGACTGGCCAGCAAGATGCTGGTCCTCACCATCATCCTCATTGCCACCCTGCTGATGGTGGCCCTGGTGGCCCTCAACCGGCTGGCGGAGGTGAACACCCAGGTCAAGAATCTCGTCGAGCAGACGTTGCGCAAGCGGTCGACCGCCTCGCAGCTGCAGATTGGCCTGCTCAGTGCGGTGCGGGCGCAGAAGAACGCGATCCTGGCCCCCGACGATGCCAAGTCGATCGAGTATGCGAACGTCTCGAAGAGAGACCTGGACGCGGCCCGGGGCCAGTACGACAAGCTTCGCGAAGCACTCGGCGGAACCACCAGCGAACGGCAGTCGGCCGTCATCGAACGGCTCGGTCGAGACCTGGAAGCCTTCCAGAAAGTCAACCAGGACACCCTCGATCTCGCGGTGCTCAACACCACCCTCAAGGGACGCGATGTGATCATCAAGTCGCTGGTTCCCGATGTGATGACACTGCTGGAACGGCTGCAAGAGTGGGGCAAGAAGTCGGGACTGGATTCCAGTCCTGCGGCACTGCTCGACCTGATCGGCCACGTGGAGACCATTCCCCAACTCGCTTTGGCGCACTTCACGTCGACCAGTCAGGAGGAAATGACCAGCCTCGAGACCGATACCACGTCCCGGCTGTCCCAGATCCAGCAGGGCCTGACAACCCTCGAGGATGGTGCGGCCGGGGTCGAAGCGAGGAACAAGCTGATCGAGATTCGGGGACACCTCAAAAAGCTGCATCAATTCTCGCGGACCGACAGCAACAACCGGTCGTCCGAGATGTCACTCACTCAGACCAAGACGGCCGTCGATGTCTGTACCAAGGACCTGGACGAGTTGAACCGCCTGTTGGACGAAGAGGCGGCGGCGGGTCAGACCACAACCGAGGAGGCCTACAGCATGGCCCGCTGGTGGATTCTGGGGATGACCCTGCTGGGTGCCCTGGCCGGTCTGGGGGTGGGCTGGTTCGTGACCCGGTCGGTGACTCTGCCCGTGGCCGAAGTTTGTCATCTGGCCCAGTCGATGGCGGCCGGTGACCTGCGGAAGCGGGCCCTGCTCGAGCAGCAGGACGAGGTGGGCGAACTCTCAAAGGCCACCAACCTGCTGGCCGACTCGCTCAGCACCATTGTGCATGAGATCCAGAAGGTCTCGACGGGACTCGCGGGGTCGGCGGGAGATCTCTCGGGAGTCTCGAAGCAGTTGCTTTCGCAGAGCGAGCAGACCTCGCTGCAGGCGACCAACGTCGCCAGTGCCTCGGAAGAACTGACCGCCAACATCGGCACCATGGCCGCCGCCGCCGAGCAGATGAGTGTCTCGGTCGCGTCGATCAGCTCGGCCAGTGAAGAGATGAGCGTCAACGTCGGCACCATCAGCTCGGCCGCCGAACAGACCTCCAACAACGTCAATGTCGTGTCGTCCGCCGTCGAGGAAATCTCGCGGTCGTTCGGCGATGTGCTCGGCGTCGTGCGCGAGGGATCGCGGGTCGCCGGGGAAGCCCGCCGGATGGCCGACTCGGCCACCGAGACCATCCAGCAGCTCAACCAGTCGGGGACCGAGATCAGCAAGGTGACCGAGACGATCAAGATGATCGCCCTGCAGACCAACCTGCTGGCCCTCAACGCCACGATCGAGGCGACCTCGGCGGGGGACGCCGGCAAGGGCTTCGCCGTGGTGGCCCACGAGATCAAGGAGCTCGCCAACCAGAGCGCCAAGGCGGCCGAAGACATCGCCCGCAAGATCGAGGAGGTGCAGAAAGACACCCGGCAGGCGGTGGAGGTGATCCAGAGCGTCTCGCAGATCATCAAGGACATCAACTCCTCGACCGAGCGGATCACCGCTTCGGTAGAGAAACAGACGCAGGCGGCGGGTATGATCTCGCGGAACGTCGGGGAGGCGAACCGGGGCGTGGGAGACATCGCCCGCTCGATCTCGGAAGTCGCCAAGGCGGCCGGAGACATGTCGCGCAACGTGGCCGAGGCGGCCCGCGGGGCGACCGACGTTTCCCGCAATGTCAGCGAGGCGGCGAAGGCGGCGGGGGGAATCTCCTCCAGCATCCACACCGTCAGCTCGGCATCGCGGGCGACCAACGACTCGGCGACCCACGTCGACGAGTCGGCCACGCACCTCGACCGCATTGCCCGCGAACTTCGCAAGCTGGTTGGCCGGTTCAAGATCAACACGGAAGACACGACCCCCGAATGAACCCGTTTCCCCTGCGAGTGCTGATTGTCGATGATTCCCGCATCTTTCGCGGGAACATCGAGACGGCTCTCGCCGGTCAGCCGGGGGTCCGCGTCGTGGGATCCGTCTGGAGTGGCGAAAAGGCGCTGGAACTCGCCCGAGAACAGTTGCCCGACTTCGTCACCCTCGATATCCAGATGCCCGGCCTGGGGGGCATTGCCACACTCAAGGCGCTGCGGGAGCTGGCGGTGGAGCGCCGGCACCCGCTGGGGGTGTTGCTGGTCAGTGCCCACACCCGCCAGGGGGCGGCCGTGACCGTGGAAGGTCTCCAGGAAGGGGCCTTCGATTTCCTGCACAAGCCCGATTCGCCCGATCCCCGCGCGAACGAGGCGACGCTCCGTCGGCAATTGCTCGAGAAGCTCGAGCTCTGGCGGACCAGTCGTCAGCCTGCAGCCCGCCGCCGAACAGATCCTGCGCCGACACCGTCGCCCCCCGTGCCCGCCCCACCCGTGCAGCGAGGGGTCTGCCGGTATCGGGCCGTGCTGATCGGCTCCTCGACCGGGGGGCCCGAAGCGCTCTCGGAACTGCTGCCGAAATTCGCCCGGCAGGCTCCGGTGCCCATTTTATTGGTCCAGCATCTGCCGGCCGACTTCGCCAGCTACTTCGCCCAGAGCCTGTCACGCCGTGTGGGAGCCTCGGTGGTCGAGGCGTACGACGGCCAACCGGCGGTGGCCGGCCGCATTTACGTCGCGCCGGGGGGGAGCCATCTGGTGCTGCGGGCGAGCGGAACCCATCTGGTCTGCGGGCTGAGTGATTCGCCTCCCGAGAATGGTTGCCGTCCCGCTGCGGACGTGCTGTTCCGCTCGGCCGCCGCCGCCTGTGGCGACCGGGCGCTCGCCGTGGTACTGACCGGCATGGGCCAGGATGGGGCCCGGGGAGCCGTGGCCCTGCGGCGTGCCGGAGCGCGGGTGCTGGTGCAAGACCAGGAATCGAGCGTGGTCTGGGGGATGCCCGGCACCACCGTCGAGATGGGGGCCGCCGATGAGGTCCTCTCCCTCGCGCAACTGGGTGATACTGTACGCCGTCTGTTGGGGATGGGAGACTGAAGCACCCATGGAGATCTCCCCCCAGGAATTTCGCGACGTCCAGATTCTCGTCCGCAGCCTCTGTGGGCTGGTGCTGTCGGATGACAAGGCGTACCTCGTCCGGACCCGGCTCGAGCCGGTGGTCCGGGCGCGGGGCTTTCAGCACTTTGGCGATTACCTGGGGTGCGTGCAGCAGGTCGATGCCGTGCTGCTGCGCGATGAACTGGTCGAGGCCCTCACCACCGGCGAGACGTCGTTCAATCGGGACAGTCATCTCTATGACGCCTTTCGCAGGTTTCTGCTGCCCGAACTGGGGGAGACGCTGCGCCGGCGGAGGGAGAGCGGGTTTGTCCATCCCACCGCCCGGCTGTGGTCGGCCGGCTGCTCGACCGGGCAGGAGCCGTACAGCCTGGCGATGGCGGTGCTCGACTACGTGGGGGGGAACCCCGCCCTGCAGTTGCGGGCCGACCAGTTTCCCATCCTGGCGACCGATGTCTCGGCCCGCTCGCTGGCCACTGCCCGGGTGGGGCGCTACCCCCGCCGGGATCTCGAACGGGGGCTGACTCCCGACCAGTTCCGGCGGTTCTTCGAAGCCGACCGGGATCAGAGCCACGCCGTCGCGCGACGGGAGTTGCGGCAACTGATCGAGTTCCGCCGGCTGAACCTGATGGATTCGCTGCCCGGGCTCGGTCCGTTCGAGATCATCCTTTGCCGGAATGTGCTGATTTACTTCGACCCGGCCGCGCGGCAAAGGCTCTGCGAGCGGTTTCACGAGGCGCTCGCGCCACGGGGGCTGCTGATTCTGGGCTCGGCCGAGAGCCTGTTCGGCCTCGACGTGCCGTTCACCTCCGAAACCATCGGCGGCACTCTGGTCTTCCGCCGCCGAGAAAAGGGGACAGGTCCATTTTTTCCCGCCGCACGTCCCTCGTGATTCTGTCGGTCCCGGTCCATCACGCACGATTCCGCCTTTCGGAGGACTTCGCCATGTCGCTGACTCGACTCTGTCTCGCGATCGCCGTTTGCCTGTCGTGGATTCCGTCCGCCGCCTGGAGCCGCGAGCCGTTGCGGCTGCAGACCGACCGGGCCGAGCTGGTGATCAGCCCCGAGGGGGGAACCATCACCGGGTTCCGCCTGAAGGGAAAGCCGCTGAATCCCCTCAACTGGGAAGTCCCGGACAACTTCGAGACGCAGGCCGAGACCAAGCCGGCCCCGCGCGGTCACTTTCTCTGTCTCGACCGCTGGGGGGCTCCCTCAGCGGCCGAGGGAAAGCGGGGGATGCCCTTTCATGGGGAGGCGGCGGTGCGGGCCTGGCAGGTGACAACCCCGCCGACATCCACCCCGGCTGGCGTGCGGACCGCGATGAACGTCGACTTGCCCCTCGCCCAGTTGTTTGTGACCCGCGAGGTCAGGCTCGAAGCGGGGGGCGTGGCGCGAGTTCGCGAGACCGTCACCAACCGCGGGCCATTGGGCCGGCTGTACAACATGGTCCAGCACCCGACGATTGCCCCGCCGTTTCTCGACGAACACACGCTGGTCGACAGTAACGCCACCCGGGGATTCTGCCAGGATTCTCCCACCGCCGATCTCGACGAGGGGACGTGGCCGCGGATGGCTCTGCCGGGGGGGACCCAGGTGGTCGACCTCCGGCACCTCGAGGTCGATGCGCAGCCTGGGGCCAAGTCGGACGTCACGTCGTTCGTGTTTGCCGACGGGGTTGAATGGGGCTGGGTGACGGCCGCTCAACCCGCGCAGGGGCTGCTGCTGGGATACGCCTGGCGGACGGCCGATTATCCCTGGCTCAACCTCTGGCGGTTCCGCGACGGGACCAAACGGCTGGCCCGCGGGCTGGAGTTTGGCACCACGGGCATTCACCGTCCCCCCGCTGAGCTGCTGAAGCAGGGGGGCCAGCGGTTGGGCCGGCCGACCTTCGCCTGGCTGGAGCCCGACGAGACGGTCACCCGCGAGTTTCTGATGTTTCTGGTGGAGATTCCGCAGGACTTCACCGGGGTCCAGTCGGTGGAGGTAACCCCCTCCGGCCTGACCATCCGGGAACGCCGTGAGACCAATCCCCGTCAGATTCCCGTGGCGACCAAGTGAGTTCAGGGGGAACCTGAGTGGCTTGATCGGTTCCTCACGCCGTCAATCGGAGAGCTGCACTCGGCCCCATGAGAGACAGTTCACTCCTGCTCGATGAACACTTCGATCTTGCCATCGCGGGCGGCCTTCAGCAGCAGGTCGTAGTCCTGTTCGGTCTGGTCGGC
>CAIOTJ010000351.1 GCA_903861195.1 uncultured Planctomycetaceae bacterium
ACTACGCGGCGATTTTGCCCTCACCCCGCGGCCGGAGGCCGAGAGAGTGGAGCAAGAGAGAGTGGAGTGAGAGATCCAAGACGCGGGAGAGACCGCACGAACAAAGCGGCCCTTTCGCCCTCACCCCAGCCCTCTCCCGCGGGCGAGGGGGCTTTGTTTGGCGTGAGTCGATTCGCGGGAGAGGGGGCACGCGCGGCTGTTGCCGCTGGGGTGTGCTCGGGAAGGAAGCGTCCACTGGGCGCGCGGTGGCCTGGATCGAATCCTTCTCCACCCCGTGGGGGGAGCAGGTCCCCGCAGGGGGGATGAGGGGGTGAACCGTGCGAACCACGAGCCGTTCACGCCCAACACAACCAGCACGGCGGCCGTGGGCCGAGAGAGTGGAGTCGAGAAAGTGGAGAGTTGAGTCGGGGGGCCTTTCAGTGGGGCGGACACAGAGGTCCGCACTCCCGCGAGGCTGGTTCTGGACCCTTTCCACGCGATGGGCGGCTGGGCGCGGATTGGATTTCCGGCCTGAGCGATCTCCGGAGACACACTCGGGGAAGCGGTATTCCTGACCCGAGTGGTGGTCACACGCTCCGCTGGCGTTGCCACGCGCGGGGCTCGCGCCGGCGCGAGAGTTGAGCGTGGCACGTTTTGCGACAGCGGAAAGTCGGGGCGAAATCGCGGGCGGAGCGCAAGGCCGACTTGATTGGCCCGATTCACTTCTTCTGAGGTTTGCAGACCGACATCGAGCCTTTGACCGCCGTCGCCCGGGGGGCCAGCCGCACCGCCAGCGACAGCAGGTAGTTGATCCAGCCCGAGACCACATACGACTTGCGCTTGTCGAACGCCGCCAAACCGGTCCGCACCACGGTGCGGGCGTCTTGCGAACGGTGCTGTTCGGCCCAGCCCGGAGTTCCGGAGTTGTCGAAAAACTCGGTCTTCGTCGTCCCGGGGCAGAGGGCCGTGATCGTCACTCCCCGTGAGCGGCATTCCCCCCACAGCGCTTCCGAGAAATGCAGTACAAACGCTTTCGAGGCGGCATAAACCCCCATGTAGCCCACCGGCTGGAACGAGACCACCGAGCCCAGATTGATGACCCCCCCGTGTCCCCGCTTCAGCATCTGCTGGACCACGGTGATGGTCAGCTCGGTCAGCGTCATGATGTTCAGGTGCAGCATCCGCGCGACCCGCTCCACGTCGGTGTCGTCCACCTCAGACACCAGCCCCACCCCTGCGTTGTTGACCAGCAGCTCGATCTCGATCCCCCGCCGCTCGACTTCATCCAGCAGGCTGCGGGCCGCTCCATCCTGAGACAGGTCGGCCACGATGATCTCGCACTTGGTGCCGTGCGCCACCTGCAATTCCCCCGCCAACTGCACCAGCCGGTCTTCGCGGCGGGCCACCAGCACCAGGTGCATCCCGCGGCCGGCCAGTTGCCGGGCGAACTCGGACCCAATCCCCGAAGAGGCACCGGTGATCAGCCCCCAATGGTCGGCGTAGGCTTTCAACACGGCGGACAGGTTCCTGGAATGGAGAATCGGGACGACTGCGGCGAGAATCGCCCAGTGCTCGACAAGTGCCGGCAGTCTAGCAGACCGGCTCTTCCCTTCCTAGAAAACGACCCGCCCATGACCTTCTTGACCCGTGCCTCCGCCCGCGCCGTCGATGAGATCGCCATCCGCGATTACCACCTGCCCGGCCTCGTGCTGATGGAAAACGCCGGTCGCGGCGCGGCCGAATGGCTCCGCGAACTGGGTCCCGCCTCTCCCGTCTGCATTTGCTGCGGCAAGGGGAATAATGGGGGGGATGGATTTGTGATCGCCCGGCACCTGGAATTGTTTGGCATCGCCGTGGAAGTGCTGGTCTGTTGTGACCCCGCTGAACTGACGGGCGACGCGCGGGTCAACTACGACGTGGTGACGGCCGCGGGCCTTCCCCGCTGGCATCTTGGGCGGGACGGATCGCTGGCCGACCTCGCCAACCGGCTGACCCGGGCGGGCTGGATTGTCGATGCCCTGCTGGGAACCGGAGCGCGGGGCGCGCCGCGGGACCCGCTGGCGGGGGTGATCCGGGCCATCAACGCCGCCGCCCGACCGGTGCTGGCGGTCGATTTGCCTTCGGGGCTCGATGCCGACACGGGTGAGATGCCGGGCGAGTGTGTTCGCGCGCAATTCACCGCCACCTTCGTCGCCCCCAAGCGAGGGTTCGCAGCCCCCGGCGCGCGCGACGTGACGGGAGAGGTGCGAGTCATCGAGATTGGCATTCCCCGGCGTCTGCGCGATCAGGTGTTGGCCAAGGCCGACGGGGGCTGACACCCCCCCAGCCAGGTCCGCGACGGCCGATGGCAGAGGGGCCGCAGACGGCGGCGGCCGCTCTCTGGCAAGCCGACACTGCCTTGGAAGCGACTGGCCCCTGGGATCGCACCACACGTACCGGGAGCGCGGAGAGTGGGGCCTCCGTCACAGTCCCCGTTGCGCCGGACCGGTTCCGTCTCGAATCCGCGCTTTGTTTGCGGTATTCTCTGCAACGACGGGAGCCAGCGGCCTGTCTCCCGACCGGGTGAGGTTCAAACGCCCTGGTGAGGTTCAGGCCCTGGTGAGGTTCAGGCCTGGGCCCGACCATTGCCGCTTCGCCAGCGTTTTCCCCATTTTGCAGTCTCCCGTGTCTGTACCGTACGCGACACGTTCTGAACAGGGCCGATCCGATCGCCGGGGTGTGCTCCAGGCGGGTCTGTTGGCGGCGGGGGGGCTTGATCTGGCCCATCTGTTGCGGCTTGAAGCCGCTCAGGGGGCCGACGTCGGGCGGCCGAAATCGGTCATCTTCCTGTTCCTGCATGGCGGACCCAGCCAGCTCGAAACCTACGACCTCAAACCGCAGGCCACCTCCGAGGTCCGTGGTCCCTGTCAGCCGATCGCAACCCGCGTTTCCGGACTCGAGCTCTGCGAACTGCTCCCCCGGCATGCCGAGATTGCCGAACGGTTTTCGCTGATCCGTTCCTGCACCCATGGTGAGGGAGGACACTTCGAGGCGCACGGGCGGTTTTTGTCGGGACATCCCGGGCTCAAGCCGGGGACGTTCGAATCGACCCACCCCCAACTGGGGGCGATTGTGGGGCGGGCCCTGCGGTCGCAGGTCCGCGGACTGCCCGCTGCCGTCGGCATGGGCCTCGTGGTCTACAACAGCGCCTTCGGCGAGTATTTGCCCGGGATTGGTGAAGGGTATTGGAACAGTTCCTGGCGGCTGCCCATCGTCACCAAGGCCGGTCTGCCGAATTCCACGCTGACCGTCGACGGTGCGCGGCTGAACGACCGGCTCGGACTGCTGCGGCAACTCGACCTGCTGTGCCGCGAGGTGGATCAGCGGGGCAGCATGGAGGCCCTCGATGACTTCCAGCAGACCGCCGTGGAGATTCTGCTGGCCGACAAGGCCCGCGCCGCCTTCGACCTGTCGCACGAAGATCCCCGCCTTGTGGCCGCGTATGGAGACGAGTGGGGCCAGACGGCGCTGGTCGCCCGGCGGCTGGTGGAGGCGGGCGTGCGGTTCGTTACCATCAGTGTGCCCGGGGGGGTGAAGGCGATGGACGCCCCCGGCTGGGACGATCATGCCGTCAACATCGATCTGCCGACCATCATGCGGCACCGCCTGCCGGTCTACGACCAGGTGGTGGCGACGCTGATCAACGATCTGTACGAACGGGGCCTCAACCAGGATGTGCTGGTGATGGCCGCCGGAGAGTTTGGCCGCACGCCGCGCGGCACCCTGCAGGAGGGGACCGCCACGAAGAAGCTGCAGTGGGGGCGCGATCACTGGCCCGGGGCGCAATCGATTCTGGTCTCGGGGGGCGGACTGCGGATGGGCCAGGTGATTGGCGCCACCGATGGACAGGCCGGGTATCCGGTCGAGCGCCCCGTCGATCCCCAG
>CAIOTJ010000352.1 GCA_903861195.1 uncultured Planctomycetaceae bacterium
CAATGCCACCACCTCCAGGACGCCATTGTCCCCCAGTTGCCTCAGCGAGGGATGGTTGCCCGCGTCGCACGCAAGGCGGGCCAGACGCAGGGCGGCCAGAGCCATCTGCACCGCCCGGTCGGGATCCCTGTTCTCGAGGGCGCGATGAGCCTCCCCCTGCAGCAGATGCAAGGCAATCGACAACTGCCGCGACTGCCACCGCGAGAACGACGTCGCCAGCATCACGCTCGACAACTGGACTTGCTGGTCGGGCCAGTCGCGAAACAGATAGCCCAGAGTCGGCTTCCGCGACGCCTGCAGCAGCAGGTCCCACGAGTCGCCGATCGATTCCAGTTTGGCGCAAGCTTCCGCCCAGTTCGGGTCGCTCGGTCCCGCCGCCCACGCGGAACTGAGACCCAACTGCCACCGCGTGTCGCCGCGCCACGGCTCGGTCTGCCAGAACTGCTTCACCAACGGCCAGGCCCGCTGCTCTTGCGGAATCGCGCGGGTCGCCTGGTCGAAGGCCTCCAACGGATCGAGCCCCGCCGCCGACGGCTGCAGCAGCGCCAGCCGAATCCAGAGCCCGGCATACACCAGCCCCCCTGCCAGCAGCCCCCACAGCACCCCCTGCCGGCACCGCCGCACCACCCGCGACAGCCAGCCCCGCCGCCGCAATTGCTCGTTCCGGGAATTCCGCACCTGGCTCTTCAGCGGCTCTTGCAGCAGCGTCGCGACAGGTGTCCCTGATGTCAGCGCGTCGGCCCAGGTTTCACACGACTCGACCAGCACGCGCTCCCGTTCAGCACGCCGCAGTCGCCCGGGCCACCACCGCGCCAACCGTCGGCGGACTGCGGCCAGCCGTTCCAGCAGGGGAAGGGGCAGGGACGAGTCGATCACCGCCATCCGCACCTCCCGGCGGTCCTTCAACAGGCGGACCACGGCGGGGTGGCGCAGCCAGGCCTGCAGGTCGGCGGCCGATTCCCCCGCCGCCAGCCGTTGCCCGCACCGCTGGGGCAAAGCACAGGCGAGTTCCCAGCGATCCTCGGCCCCCCGCACCGCCAGCACGAGGTCTTCAATCAGCCGCCAGAGCGCCCGCGACAGCCGAGGGGGATCGAACGAGCCGACATCAATCCCGGCCGCCAGCAACCGGGGGGCGGCGTGCTCGCCAGAAGTTGTGGAAACCGAAGAGACAGAGTCAACCATGCCGCAGGCAGCCCAAAGTGCAACGTGAGGGACAGTCCTCCCCTCCAGAGCGCGACCGGCATCCGTTTTGTCTGTCTGGAAATCGAGACGGCTGGAATGGCGAGCGAACGTCTTCCGGCCCCTCTTCAGTCACGTCACGCGTTCGCCACCCCATCGACTGCGGTGAGACACTCTGGCGAATGGGCGATGAGGGATTCGAACCCCCGACATCCACGGTGTAAGCATGGCGCTCTAACCAGCTGAGCTAATCGCCCTCGGTCCTCGATTGTAGCGTGGGCGCAGTGCAGCGGAAACCACCCGCCGGAAGGACGTGAATCACCCGAAGTAACGCCCTCCTCCGCCCCTTGCCCCCGCGCTGGTCCCCCCGCCCGTTGCCGGTTCCTGTTGCGAGTGCAAACCGGTCTCTATCATCCCCGAAATCCTGCCGTCCGGCCCGACCCCCTCCAGGGTCGCCCCCCGGGCCCCGGGAAGCCGCGCTCCCACCCACCCCCTCCCCGCCTCTCTCCCCAAATCAGTCTGCCATGTCGAATTCCAGCACCAAGGTCGTTCTCGTCACCGGTTCCGCCACCGGCGTGGGCCGCGCCGCCGCCCTCCGCTTCGCCCAGAATGGCTACCACGTCGTCGTCAACTACTCCCGCAGCGAAGCCGACGCCCGCGAGACGCTGAAACTGGTCACTGACTGCGGCGTGCGGGGCCTGCTGGTGAAGGCCGACGTCGGGGTCGATGCCGAAGTCCGCGGCATGCTGCAGACGATCGAGCAGGAATTCGGCCGGCTCGACGTTCTGGTCAACAACGCCGCCTGCACCTGGTTCATCGATCATGCCGACTTCGAAGCCCTCACCGAAGACAAGTGGGACCGCATCCTGCAGGTGAATCTCAAAGGCCCGTTCTTCGTCACTCGTGCCGCGACCCCGCTGCTGAAGAAATCGGGGGGTGGGGCGATTGTGAATGTCAGCAGTGTCGCGGGGATCGGCGGCGAGGGCTCGAGCATCGCCTACGCCGCCAGCAAGGGGGCCCTCAACACCATGACCCGCTCGCTGGCCCGCGTGCTGGGTCCCGAGATCCGGGTGAACGCCGTCTGCCCCGGCCCGATCGACACCCGCTGGCTGCGGGCTGTGATGACCGAAGAACAACTCAACGCCCGCACCGCCAACTATCCCCTGCAGCGCCCCGCTTATCCCGAAGACATCGCCGACACCATCTACTACCTCGCCGCCGGCACCACCCTCACCACCGGGCAATGCCTCGTCGTTGATGGCGGCCGGACGATGTAGTCACACTCGGGGCGGGGGGGAACCCCCATCATGTCTTGATGGAATGAACCACTCGTGTGTCCCGAACCAATCGGCGGGCCGCTGGAAGCGACCGGTCCGATGAACAATCGCGCTGAATTTCCTGAACATCCTGGGCACCAGCCTGGCGAGCGCCCTCAGCCGACGTGGCGGCCATGATGATCGGGCCGGGACCGCTGGGATCACGCTCCTCGGCCTTCGCCAGAGACCTCTCGCCAACCCACCTCCTACCTCGTAGAGGTTGCTTTTCTCAGCCCCGGGTTGCCGCCTCAGCGGCTACCCGGGGAACGCGATCCCCATCAGGCCCTGTACCCTGAAAGTGGTTCCTTTCATCGTGGGCTCGCTCAATGATCGATCCACAATCATCAGACCGGGTGTGGAAAGCAACCCTTACAGGATAGGGGTGATGGTGGTGGGGCCCGACCTGGGGTCGTCGCATTCGCGACAACCCCAGGCTGAGGGAAGTATCCCCGACGGGGAAGTTTTTGGGTGGGCGAGGTGGTTGGTGGTACGAATTGTGCCAACTCGCGGCGGAATGACTGGATCGCTCGTTTCGTTGATCCGATCAACATCGCCGCCGAATGTCCCCAAAAACCTGGGAACGATTTTGGCGAGCCCCCCTTACGTCGACCCGTAGATCTCGGCCGACAGACCCAGTTCGCGCACCTGCCGGGCGATCTCTTCCAGCTCGGGATTGGTCAGCGGGGCGACGAAATCTTCGGCAGGACGCCGGGCGACGGTGTAGACCTGCACCAGCTTGAGTTTCCCGCCCCCCTGCACGATGTCGCGCAGCCGGCCGCACCACGCGGCAATCTCTTCGGCGGGAGGGGGTTCGCCATGCACCCGCATGAACAGCGCCTGGATCACCAGGGGACGGATCTTGGCCGCGGCGAGAATGTTGTCGAGAATCTGCTGGAACGGAATGACGGTCCGGTCGACCAGTTTGAAGTAGGCCTCGGTCCCCGCCTCGAGCTTTGCCCAGATCTCCCCGTGGTTGGCGTCGAAAATCTCCAGCCCCCGCTGCACCACCGGGCGGTGGAACATGCTGGCGTTGGTGATCAGCACCATCTTCACATGGTCCAGCCCGTGACGCCGCTTGAGGTTCGCCACCGCCTCGACAATCTGGTCGAAGTTCTTGTACGTCGTCGGCTCACCTTCACCAGCGAAAGCGATGTCGTTCACCCGCCGGCGGTCGGCTGGGGTGTCGGCAAACCGCCCCTCCTCGAAGATGTGCCCCGTCTCGACCTCGGTCAACATCGTGTCGAGTTCCGTCAGCAGCCGGTCGAGCTCGACGAACTTCGTCTCGGCCTCGCTCCGGCGGTCGACCTGGCAGTAGATGCAGTCAAAGTTGCAGACCTTGTCGGGATTGAGATTCACCCCAATCGAGATTCCTTTGCTGCGGCGCGACAACGTCGGGTACACGAACTTGAAGTTCGCGACATTGTGGTACGGCAATGGTTGGGGAGTGCGCAGTTCCGTCATGACCTGAATCCGCGGGAAAGAGGAGTCTGTCTCTGTATTCTATACCCGGCACCTCGGCCGGCGCAGAAAAAACCGGCGGGCCGCCATCGCTCCCGCCGGACCGGTTGATTCTTGTCTGCCGGGTTTCCCGGACGGGTTCAGAACCCCATCACGTCGGCCATCGAATACAAGCCGGGCTTGCGGGTGGCGAGGAACTTCGCGGCGGCCAGGGCCCCGTAGGCGTAGCTGTCGCGGGTGTGGCTCTTGACCGAGAGGTCGATCGTTTCACCCATCAGGCCGAAAACGATCATGTGCTCGCCGACGTTGTCTCCCACCCGCAGGGCGTGGTAGCCGATTTCGTCACGGGGACGCAGACCGGGGCGGCCGTGCCGGCCGTGCACGTGCGAGCTCTGCTGCATCTCCTCGGCCACAATCTGGCCGAACTTGAGGGCGGTGCCGCTGGGGGCGTCTTCCTTGAACCGGTGATGCCGTTCAATGATCTCGACATCGACCCCGTCGGGCACGTTCTTGAGAATGCGGGCCGCCTCGCGGACCAGCTTCATCGTCAGGTTCACCGCCAGGCTCATGCTGGGAGAGATGAGCACCGGTGTGTTCTGGGCGGCGGCCAGCACCTGGTCGCGGGCCTCCCCTTCGAGGCCGGTGGTGGCCATGACCAGGGGAATCTGCCGCTCGGCACACAGGTTGGCGATTCCCACCGCCGCCTGGGGGACCGAAAAATCGATGATCACATCGACCCGGTGGTCGAGGCCGCTGGTGATGGGCAGGTCGAGCCGGCCCGCCCCAGCCAGCTCCCCGGCATCCTTCCCCAGGTGGGGCGAACCGGCCGCTTCGAGGGCCGCCTTGAGCTGAAAGGCGGGATCCTTCGCGGCCAGCGCCACAACGCGCTGCCCCATGCGGCCAGCGGCTCCGTGAACTCCCAGGGTGATGGTCTCGGTCATGATCGTGAACAGGCAGGTCGGAAACAGGAGAACAAAGTGGCACTCGCATCCGGGGCCGTCCGACCCCAGAGGCAGCAGTATACCGCCCGGAAATCCGCGGAACGAGTCGCCCCCTGTCAGCGGGCCGCCCCCCTGGCCCCGCCGTCGCACGGCTCCCATCCCCCCGAGGCGTTCTGCCCATCCATCGAGACCGGCACGGTCGATCTCTATAATCGGGCCTCGCCGATGTCGGGGGTTCGCTCCCCGACGTCTGCGAGAGCCCGGCTCTTCTCTCTTCTGCCTTTCGACGTCTCTCTGTCTGCCATGACCCCCATCTCTGCGTCTGCGTTGCTGTCTCAACTCCGCTGGCGGTATGCCACCAAGAAGTTCGATCCGCAGCGG
>CAIOTJ010000353.1 GCA_903861195.1 uncultured Planctomycetaceae bacterium
CGGTACGTGGCTACCCCGGGTGACGGGCCCCAAGCAGGACTCAATCCTGTAGGGATTGCATATGCCGGGGCGGGATGATTGCACGGGGGGGCGGATTGCGTAGGGCCCGAAGCGGGGGCCGCGAGACTTGGTGAGGACACGACGGGGATCGTTTTCACGAGCCGAGTCGAAACCAGATCCCCATATGCATTCCCTTCAGGAATGAAGCGCCGTTTGGGGGGCGCGGACCCGGGGTAGCCAGCGCTCCGCTTGGCAACCCCGGGCTAGGGTTTGCATTCCCTTCACGAATGGTTCGGCCGGGTGGTTGGAGGGCGCGGGAGGGTCGTGGATCATGGGGGCGGTTGGGGAATTCGTCATCGAGCCCACATCGGAAGCGATCTCCGTGCCGACATCACACACCTCCGGATGTGTGGCGTTGGTTTTACCATTCGCCATCGATAACCATCCCCTGTGTGTTGCGGTGGCAGAGCACGACACCCCCCGGCGATTTCTCCCTCAACTTCGGCCCTCTCCCGCGGTCACCCGGGTTCTGTTTTTCGTGAATCGTCGCGTGGGAGAGGGGGCGACGTGCTGTGAGGGCCCCGGACCGCCGTCGTTGTTTCGCACACCTCGTTTCCGTTGCGCTCGTTTCCGTTACGTTGGAACACGGGTTAAACTGAATCACACATTGGTGGGAGCCGTGGGCCGGGGGCATGTTGCCGGGGCTGCGGGGTTCCCCAGCATTCTGGCCCCAGCATTCTGGATTGAGCAACGAGATGTCCAAGCAGCGTTTGACGGTGTTGTCGGTCCGCCAGCCATGGGCCAGCCTGCTGCTGTCGGGGGAGGACTGGTGCGAGAACCGCAGTTGGGACACCGAGTACCGGGGGCCGCTCTGGATTCATGCCTCATCGAAGATCGACACCGACGAATGCGAACGGTACGGAATCGATCCCGAGTCGCTGGTGACCGGAGCCATTCTGGGGCGGGTGAACCTGCAGGATGTCATTCCCATCGACGAGCTGCCTGAGCGGGTGCTGGAGCTGGCGCAGGAACACGACCTGAATGCCGACGTGGGGCCCGAATTTATCGTGGGTGAGTTCTGCTGGATTGTCACCAACCCGCGGGTGTTGACGCAGCCGATCGAGGTCAGGGGGAAGCTGAACCTGTGGAAGCACGAGGCCGACGAGTCTGAGTTGGCCCTGCAAGACCGGTTTGACCCGCTGATCACCCGCCGTCCGGAACCAAGCGAGCTGGGGGAAGAAGACGAAGAAGCCAGCAATCTGTTCGTGGTGGAACTCGACGATGGGACCGAACTGCAGCTCGAGTACTTCATTCCCGACGAAGACGACCGGCTGCACGTCGAGTTTCTCGACACGGGAGAAGAACGGGTGATTGTGGCCGAGGATGACCCGGCCTACACCAGCGGCTCGGAGGTGTACCAGATCGCCTGCGAACTGGCCTGGGACCAGTTTCCCCACCTGTTCGAAGGGGGCGATTCGGAAGACGGCCCGGCAGAGTAATCGCCAGGCATCCCGCCTGCCGCAACGAAGTTCGGGGCGGGCGGGTTTCGCGGGAAAACACTGCAATTCCCACGGAGCGGCCGGGGTCAAGTTTTGATCAGGACCCGTCTGTCCAGTTTCTGCGGAACCTGTTAAACCCCTTGTCGATTCAGGGAGGCGTGGCTGTCACGAATTCCTGCCGCGTGTGTTGCACACGCCAGTTTTTGCCACGGATGGCCGAGATGACGAAGCGTCGATGGTGGAGCGGGGCCCTGGTGTGGGCTGGTGTGGGAACTGCGTTGGTCGGTGTGGCAGACGTCGGTTTCAGCCGGGCCCAGCAGGCGGCGCCTCCCGCCGGGCAGCGGGGCGCGGCGGCCCCCCGGACGCTGCAGCCGGGAGAACTCGAGCTGCAATCGAGCCGGGTGTATGTCTTCGTCGGCAAGACCGGGTTGGGGCATGACCATGGCATCGAAGGACGGCTTCGCTCGGGGCAATTGAATCTCGGGGCGAAAGAAAAAGCCGGCCGGCTCGAATTCGACCTGCGGACGTTCGTGGCCGATACCGCCGCGGCCCGCCAATACGTGGGGTTGGGTGGGCAGACCGACCGCAAGACGGCCGACAAGGTGACGGCCAACATGCAGAGTGCGGCGGTGCTCGACGTGGCCCGTTTTCCCATTGCGACGTTCGATCTGGCGTCGATCGTGGCGCTCCCCCGGCAGGGAAATCAGCCGCAGCAGTACCAGCTGACGGGAGATTTCACCCTGCATGGGGTGAAACGCCAGATCCGGTTCAACGCCCAGGGAGAGCCGGTCCAGGGGTTTGTGCGGCTGCGGGGCAATTTCAGCCTTCGTCAGACCGATTTCGGCATCACCCCCTACAGCCAGGCATTAGGGGCGGTGGGTGTGGCCGACCAACTGACAATTCATGGCGATTTGTACGTCATGGCGGGGGAGGCCGCCGAGAATACCGCACCCTCGGCCGCCGCAAAGCCGGAGGCCAGTCCGCCGGCCCGTCGGAAGTGATCTCTGTTTCCCCTCTCAGGAGCCTCCCCCATGATCTCATGCCCAACCGTCGAGAAGAGTTCGATCCGCAGCCATTATGAGCTGAGCACACTGTTTTACTGGCTGCTGTGGGGCCGCCACATTCACCATGGGTTGTGGCATGGGGACGAAACACCCGCCGTCGCCGCCCAGCAGCTGACCGACACCCTGTGCGAACTGGCCCAGATCGAGCGGGGCCAGAGCGTGCTGGATGTGGGGTGCGGCATGGGGGGCTCTTCGATTCACCTGGCCCGGCAATTGGGCTGTGCGGTGACGGGGGTGACACTCAGCCAGGTGCAGCGGACATGGGCCAGCACCACCGCCCGGTGGCGAGGGGTGGCGGGGAGCACCCGGTTCCTGCGGCAGGATGCCGAGACCCTGCAGATTCCCGAGAGAACGTTCGATCGGGTCTGGAGCATTGAGTGCACCGAGCACCTGTTCGACAAGCCTGAGTTTTTCCGGAATGTCGCGCGGTGGTTGAAGCCGGGGGGGCGGGTGGCGATCTGCGCCTGGCTGGCCGGGGATGGACTGGAGGACGAGGACCAGGCGCAGTTGGTCTACGACGTCTGCGAGGGGTTTGTCTGTCCGTCGCTGGGAAGTTTCGACGACTACCGCGGCTGGATGGAGGAGGCGGGGCTGCAGGTCGAGACCACCCGCGACTGGACCGACCAGGTGGCCCAGACCTGGGAGATTTGCCGTGACCGGGTTGCCCGCAGCAAGGTGCGCTGGCTGGCCCGGCTGGTCGACCAGGAGACGGTCTTGTTCCTGGACCGGTTCGACACGATTCTCGAGGCGTACCGCACGTATGCGATGCGCTATGGCTGCCTGGTGGCGACCAAGCCCCGTTCCTGAAGCCGGACGCGCGCAGGTGAAACACAACGACTTCTGGCGTTGGGGGGCGGGAGTGTTGGCGGGAGTGGCCACGCACCTGCTGTTCGCCCTGACGGTCTGGCATCTGTTCTGGTTTCTGGCGGGCCAACCCCCGAACGAACCTTTGCCAGTGGACGCCCGTTACCAGGGATGGGCCTTGGCGGGGAATGCCCTGGCGGCCATCGCCTTCGCGGTACCACACAGCGTCTTGCTGCATCCCTCGACGCGGAACCGCTTGAAGGCCCGGATCAGCCCGGCGTTTTACGGGCTGTTCTTCTGCGTGGCCACCTGCGTGACGCTGCTGTTGGTGATTGCCACCTGGCAGACCTCGCCCGTGGTGGCGGTGGAATTCACCGGTCTGCCGAGAATGCTGGTCCAAGCCGGGTTTTACGGGTCCTGGCTCTCTTTGTTCTACTCCCTGCACCTGGGGGGTCTGGGCTGGCAGACGGGGTTCACCCCCTGGTGGGCCTGGGTGCGGAACGCCCCCGCTCCCCGGCGGGACTTCGAAGTCCGCAGCCTGTACCGCTGGCTGCGGCACCCCATCTACCTCAGTTTTTTGGGACTGATCTGGTTCAATCCCCGATTCACCCTCGACCGGGTGGTCTTGTTGGGGGTCTGGACGGTCTACATCTTCGTGGGAAGTTGGCTGAAGGACCGGCGGCTGGTGCGCTCCATTGGCGATCCGTACCGGTCCTACATGCGCGAGGTGCCCGGGTATCCCCTGATGCTTGCCGGTCCCCTGGCTCGGGTTCCCGCCCCGTCCCGCGAACCCTCCACAGATCAACTCCCCTTCCCAGCCCCGTCCGATTGTGCGACTGTTCGCCCCCGGGCGGCCTGACAACGTCACGACGATCCCAGCCATCCCTCCCCCCCCCGTGTGCATGGACGCCCAGACGCTCTCTCCCATTCATCGCCGACGGTTTCGCCTGCTGCTGATCTACGGGCTGCTGTCGCTCCCCTGGGTGATCTGGGGAGCCCGCGAGACGCTGAAGGTGAATGCGAATTCGCCCCTCGACTGGGTGACCGAAGCCTTCCCCGCCCGTCGGCGATTCGACGAGTTCCGCCGGATGTTTGGCTCGGCCGACGTGGTGGTCATCGGTTGGGAGGAGGGGACGATCGATGATCCCCGCCTGCCCCGGCTGGTGCAGCTCTTGCGGGACTCGCCCACCTTTCGCTTGCCTGATGGGTCATCGGTGTTCGAACAGGTGATCAGCGGCACCGAGGTCTACGAGACGCTGCTGGGGCCGCCGATCGATGTGAGTGAAGAGGAGGGAGCCCAACGGCTGCGCGGCAGTCTGCTGGGGGCCGATGGCGTCAGCACCTGTGTGGTGGTGACGCTGGCCGAGCGGGCGCTGCCCGACCGCGCCCGGCTGATTCGCCTCATCCGCAAGGCCGCTTTGAAGCATTGCGAGATTCCCGACGCCGACCTGCATCTGGCCGGCCCGGTGCTGGATGGGCTCGAGGTCGACCGGGCGAGCCAGGCTTCACTGGACCGCTTCGCCCTCCCCTCGGCTTTGGCGGTGCTGTTCACCTGCCTGCTGTTTTTGCGGTCGCAGCGGGCGGCGTGGCTGGTGTTTCTGCTCTCGCTGTTCTGTGAAGGGGCCACACTCGCGCTGGTCCATTTCTGCGGCGATTCGCTGAGTGCCCTGCTGATTGTGCTGCCGCCGCTGATTCAGACCGCGGCCGTCTCGGGGGGCATTCACCTGGTCAACTACTACTTCGATTTCCACGAGACGGGAGAGTCGGATCCGTTTGGCAAGGCGTTGCGGACGGCCTGGCTGCCATGCGCCCTCTCGGCCGGGACGACGGCGATTGGCCTGGCGTCGCTGATGGTGAGCGATCTGTCGCCGATCCGGGCGTTTGGAGCGTATGGCGGGGCCGGGATGGTGTTGACGACGGCCCTGCTGCTGACGGCGATTCCCGGGGCCTTCCTGCTGTGGCCCCGGGCCCTGCTGGGAGGAGCGAGCGAGAGCGGGCCACGGCTGGACACGCCGGCGAAGGGGCATGACACGCCAGTTTGGAACCTGTTGGCCGCGGGGTTGACCCGCTGGGGAACCGGTGTGGCGGCGGCCTGTGCGCTGCTGACCCTGGGCCTGGGATGGGGAGCCTGGAACCTGCGGACTTCGGTGCGGATCGAGACTCTGTTGGGTACCGAAAACCGGCTGCTGCGCGATTACGCCTGGCTGGAAGGACATGTGGGCCCGCTGGTGCCGCTGGAGGTGGTGGTGCGGTGTGGTCCCCGCTGCCGGCTGTCGAGCCTCGAGCGGCTGACGTTGATCGACCGGCTGCATGCGGAATTGTCGCGAATGCAGGGCGTGGGGGGGACTCTGTCGGCCACGACATTCGCTCCCCGGTTCGACCGTCCGGACGGGGTGGCGACCGAGCGGTTCGAACTGCTGGCGAGCCGGCTGTTTGAAGAAAACCGGCCGAAGCTAAAGCAGGCGGGTTACCTGCACGACGGAGCGCAGGGAGAGAGCTGGCGACTGACCGCCCGGGTGAGTGCCGTCCAGCCGGTGGACTACGGACTGTTCGAACAGGCAGTGGTCGACCGACTGACCCCTCTGCTGACCGACGTCTCGGGGGAACCCCTCCCCGGGGTCAGCCTGTCGTGCACGGGGATCATGCCGGTGGTGCAGGCGATCCAGCAGCAGTTGTTCTCGGACCTGTTTTCGAGTTTTCTCTCGGCTCTGGCGGTGATCACGCTGGTGATGATCGTCGTGCAGGGGGGCTTGGTGGCCGGCCTGTTGTCGATGGCGTCGAACATCTTCCCGATCGCGCTGGTCTTCGGGTGGTTGGGGTGGAAGGGGGGGATGGTCGACATCGGCGGGGTCTTGACCGCGAGCGTGGCCCTGGGCATCGCGATCGACAATACACTGCACCTGCTGACGTTCTTCCGGCGTGAGGTCGATGGGGGGCGGCCCGCTGGTGAGGCGTTGCGGCGGGCCTATCAGCACTGCGGCAACGCGATGCTGCAGAGCACGCTGGTCTGCCTGGCGGGGACCTCGGTGTTCGCGCTCGCCGACTTCGTCCCCACGCAGCGGTTCGCCCTGCTGATGGCGGCGCTGCTGTTGCTGGCCGTGATCGGAGACCTGGTGTTCCTGCCGGCGATCCTGATGAGCCCGTTGGGACGGTTCTTCCATCATGCCGACGATCGCACGGCGCCAGCCGCACCCGAGGCACTGGAGGCAGCGGGGAAACAGTACCGGTTCTCTCCGCCGCGCGGCCCCCTGCCGGCACCGGCGCGAGAGACGGCACCGCCGGTTGTCACCGCGCCCGTGGAGTCGACCTGAGTCCTTGGGAGGAGGCCGGCCATTCCAGCAACCAGCCCCCTGCGGACTGGGTTCAGCCCCGCAAGGCCACAAGGGGATGCCGATCGCGCAGGCCGAGGGGGAGGGCGACCGGTTTTCCCTGCCGTTGTGACTCGAACACGCCCAGAATCATCTCGACTGTTTGTCGGCCTTCGTGGACATTGCAGAGCGGTTCGCGGTGTTCGCGTATGGCGGCCAGCAGATCGCGCACGGCGATGACGTTCCCCTGGGCGTTTCCACCGGGGAGGGTTTCCGGGCGGTCGAGCCCCTGGCTGGTGATCTGTTTCCAGGTCGATTTCCCGCGATTGGGGGCCCAACCGGGGTCGGCCAGAAAGCTCACCTGGGGGAGGTAGCCCGAGGGGTAGTCGATCACCCCCTTCGAGCCGAAGATCTGGAGGGCGAACCGAGACGGGTTGCCCGCCTGGCCGCGCCGCGAGGCGAAGTACCCCTGCACCTGCCCGGGGAAGGTGTATTGCGCCTGGACATGGTCTCCCGCGAGGGGGCCGAGCCCTTCGCGCCCCTCGACCACATCGGCGGCGGTGATGGGCCGCCCCGCCTGGGTGACGGTGGCCGAGCACGACTGCGCCGCACCCGCGAAGGCGGTCATGAGGTTGAGCATGTGGCTTCCCAGAACCCACAGGTCTTCGGCACCGCCGCGGGCGTCTTCCTTGCCCCGCGCGCGAATTTCGAGCACGGTTCCCAACAGCCCGTCGGAAATCAGTTTCTGGACGACCGGGATGATTGGGCAGTAGCGGGTCTGGTGGGCGATGGCGAGGCGGGTGTGGGTCGCCTCGCAGGCGCGGACCAGTTCGTCGGCCTCGGCCAGAGTCCGGCAGAAGGGCTTTTCCATATAGATGTGAATGCCCCGCTCGGCACAGTGCAGCACCATCGCCTGGTGTTGGTCGATCCAGCGGGGGCCGATGGCGACGAGGGCGGGTTTCTCGCGCTCAATCATCTCGCGGAAGTCGGCATAGGCGGCGGCGGCCCCGAGGCGTTTTTGAGCCGACTCGCGTCCGGCGGGATCGGCATCGGCCACCGCCACGACCTCGGTTTCGGGAACCTCCTTCCAGACCGTGTCGAGACCATGGCCATAGTCTCCCCGTCCTGTGCTGCCAATCACCCCGACGCGGACCTTGTCTGCCATGGTGGACCTCTTGGTGAAGGGTTGGTTGACCGCCG
The DNA here is from genome assembly GCA_903861195.1 of uncultured Planctomycetaceae bacterium. Taxonomy (GTDB): domain Bacteria; phylum Planctomycetota; class Planctomycetia; order Planctomycetales; family Planctomycetaceae; genus UBA10511. The sequence goes on from CAIOTJ010000353.1 coordinate 7,876, forward strand.
GTGTCTCGTGCGGGAGGGGCAGCAGAAGATTTGCCCTGGGACCTGCGGACCGAGTTGCGGCGGAATCTGGGGCATGATCGGTTGGCTGGGGGCAAAAGTCCACAGCGGCCCGCCGCTTGCCCGGACCTGCCGCGTTTGCCATGATTCGTCGAGAGAACAGGGTACTGGGGAGGATTGGTCCCCGGGCCCGGGTGTTTGGTTCCCAAGGTGCAACCCGATGCGAAACGTCGTTCGCCAACTGGCGTGGTGTCTGTCTGCGTGGGCCCTGGTGGGGCTGGCGGGCTGTTCCGATCCCGATCGTGGTGCTGGAGAGCCAGCCGGGTCGCCATCGCCGAGCCCCCCCGCTTCGGCACCGGGCGGGGCCGCAGCCCCCGCGGCTGCAGCCACCGGCACAACCCCCCCCGGCACCGCGGTCAAACCGGCTGAAGAGCCCCCCGCCGAGGCGACCGAGGCCTTTGTCGCTCCCCCGCTGGCCGAAGTCGACGCCCAGGCCAACTGGATCGATCAGCCCGTCGCGAATCTGCTCGATTTGCGGCGCAAGGAAGACCAGGCAACTCAGCCGCCCCTCAGTGTGGCCGAGGCTCTCGCGCTGAGAAACGATTCGAAAGAGAACAACGACAAGCTTGTGGCCACACTGGGGCGGGTGGCCCAACAGGCCGAGGAGGTCGATTACGACGCCGTGCTGAACCGGCACATCAAGGCCGATGCCAAGAGTACCAATCCGCTGTTCCAAAGCTCGGTCTATGAGGCCGATGTGATGGGACTGATCGGCCTCACTCCCTTCACCTTCGACCGGGACATGAACCGGTTTGGGGATGCCGACGTGGTCGTCTCTTGGCAGACCAGTTCCGACCGGATGCTGGACAAGATCGTGCTGCGTAACGACCTGACCTGGACCGATGGGCAACCGGTGACCGCCCACGATCTGGAATTCGCGTTCCACACAGTGATGAGCCCGAAAATCTCGGTCCCGGCGATCAAGACGTCGCTGGCCCGGCTCAAGGGGGTGAAGGCCTACGACGACCGCACGCTGGTCTACTTCCACAAGGAGGCGCTGGCCACCAACATCTGGAACATCGGCATTCCATTCATTCCCAAGCACGTCTACGAGAAGACGCTGCAGGAAGACCCCACCATGGAGCAGAGCCCGGCCCACGTCGAGCTCGAAAAGAACCCGGTCACCTGCGGGCCGTACCGGGTGGTCGAGCGCCAGTTGGGCAGCAGTTATCTCTTCGAACGGCGCGACGACTGGTACCAGAAAGAGGGCCGGCCGATTCGCGAAAAGCCCTACTTCAAGCAGGTGCGGATGCGGGTGATCAGCGAGTTGAACACCGCTCTGCTGGCTCTGAAGAAGGGGGAGATCGACGAGATGGAACTCTCGGCCGAGCAGTGGGTCAACCAGACCAACGACGAGAGCTTCTACGAGCAGAACACCAAGTCGTCGGGAATCGAGTGGACCACCTACCTCTTTACCTGGAATCTGAACATCCCGTTTTTCTCCGACGCGCGGGTACGGAAGGCGATGGGGTACGCCTTCAACCACAAGGAACTGCTCGAGAAGCAGAACTTCGGGCTGTTTGAGGCGGCCAATGGGCCGTATCACCAGACCTCGTGGATGTCTCCCAAACCGGGGCCCGCCCCTTACATCCAGGATCTCGACAAGGCCGAAGCGCTGCTCGACGAGGCGGGGTGGGTCGACAGTGACAATGACGGCATTCGCGACAAGCTGGTCGACGGCAAGCGGGTGAAGTTCGAGTTCAGCATCATCTGCACGCCCGTGGAAGAGCGCAAGAAGCTCTGCACCCTGCTGAAAGACAACCTCGGTCAGATTGGGGTGATCTGCAACGTGAGCCCGCTGGACTTCGCCGTGTTGCAGGAACGGACGGTCGAGCACAAATTCCAGGCGGCGTTTGGCGGCTGGGGTGCGGGGGCCGACCCCGACCTGTCGTTCAACATCTACGGCACCAATGAGGGACGCAACTACGGGCTGTACTCAAATCCCGAGGTCGACCGGCTGTTCAAGGAGGCCCGCGGCGAGTTCGACCGCGAGAAGCGGGCGAAGCTGTATGCCCGCATTCATGAGCTGATCTATGAAGACCAGCCGATGACGTACCTGTTCACCAAGAACTCGTTCTACGCCTTCAGCAAGAAGCTGCGAGGGTACCGGTTCAGTCCCCGCGGCCCGTACCACTACGGACCGGGTGCGTTCAGCCTCTACAAGGTGAAGAACTGATCGCCCTGCCCCGGGCGTGGTGGGTGCCCCCGCCGTGTTGGTCGGCGGGTTGTGCGGAAGTGGCTGGCCTGTGTGTCCTGATCCCGGTGTTCGAACTTCATGCTGAATTACCTGGTGCGGCGGCTGCTGATTGGGCTGGTGACGCTGGTCGCGATCACCTTCCTGGTCTTCGGGCTGATTCGCAGCATGCCCGGGAATCCCGCGCTGATGAGGATGGCCGAGGCCTCTCCGGATCGCGAAATTGACCCGGCTGACCTGGAGCGAATGAACCGCGACTACGGACTCGACAAGCCGTGGTACCAGGCCTATTTCGTGTGGCTGGGGAATGTGCTGCAGGGGGACCTGGGGCGCAGCTTTTTCCGCAAGGAACCGGTCGCCCGGCTGATCCGGCAGCGGATGGGGCCGACGCTGTTGCTGTCGGTCACCTCGCTGTTGCTGACCTACCTGTTGTCGATACCGCTGGGGCTGTACTCTTCGGCCCGGGCCAACCGCCCGGAAGAACGGGTGTTGAGCACGGGGCTGTACATGCTCTATTCGCTGCCGGCGTTTGTGGCGGCGCTGCTGTTATTGTACCTGTTCGCCTACAAGCTCGACTGGCTGCCGTTGTTTGGAATGACCAGCGACAACCACCAGACGCTCAGTCCCTCCGGAAAGCTCGTCGACATTGTGTGGCATGCAGTGCTGCCGGTGATCTGTTCGACCTATGGCAGCCTGGCCTACTACACGCGGTTCGTGCGGGCCAACCTGCAGGAGGTGATCAGGCAGGATTACATCCGCACGGCACGGGCGAAGGGTGCGGGGCCGATGCGAGTGCTGGTCAGGCATGCCTTCCGGAACACGCTGATTCCGCTGGTGACCCTGGTGGGACTGACTTTGCCCTATCTGCTCTCGGGCTCGATTGTGTTGGAGCAGGTCTTCTCGTGGCCGGGGATGGGGCGGATGTACTTCGAGTCGATCAATGCCCGCGATTACCCGGTGATCATGGGGCTGACCCTGCTGTTTTCGACACTGGCCCTGGTGGGTCAGTTGGTGGCCGACGTGTTGTATGCGGTGGTGGATCCCCGGGTGTCGTACTCATGAGCAGCGCACCGCGAAGTCGCAGCGCAGGGTTCTGGGCCCAGGCGTGGTCTCAGTTTCGGCAGCGCCGGTTGGCGATGACCGCCCTGGGCATGGTCGGGCTGCTGGCGCTGGTGGCGCTGCTCGCCCCGGCCATCGCGGGAACCCGCCCGATCGTCTGCCGGTACAAGGGGCAGCTCTACTTCCCGTGCCTCTACTACTTCAACCCGGCGTGGGAAAACCCCGTGTTCGCCCGCGACAGATTCCGGCAGCGGTATCCCCGAAACCTGCGCGAGAAGGATGCCCAGAGTTGGGCGATCTGGCCTCTGGTGTTTCAGGACCCATTCCGGCGGGTGGCTGAGAATGAATGGGAAGACCGCCCGGGCAATCCCGCGGGGATGGAGGGCAAGCCCAGCTCGATGAACCTGCTGGGGACCAATTCGGAAGGAATCGACGTCTTCGCCCAACTGGTGCATGGGACCACGATTGCCCTGCTGGTGGGGTTTGTGTCGATGGGAATCGCCTCGCTGATTGGCATCTCCCTCGGGGCGATTGCTGGTTATGTGGGGGGCTGGGCCGATCTTTGCCTGTCGCGGTTGATCGAAGTGGTGCTCTGCATTCCGCCGCTGGCGCTGATTCTGGCGGTGCTGTCGATCCTCGAAAAGCCGACGATCTGGCACATGATGGCGGTGATTGGCTGCACCGGCTGGACGACCATTGCCCGGCTCACGCGGGCCGAGTTCCTCAAACTGCGGGATGCCGACTTCGTGCTGGCGGCGCGGGCGATGGGGTTTGGCTGGCCGCGCATCATCTTCCGGCACATTCTGCCGAATGCACTGGCCCCCGTTCTGGTGCCGATCACGTTTGGAATTGCCTCGGCCATTCTGACCGAAAGCAGCCTGAGTTTTCTGGGATTTGGAGCACCGCCGCCGAACCCGAGTTGGGGAACGTTGCTCAATTCGGCCCGCAGCAACATGGGAATGTGGTGGCTGATCGTGTTCCCGGGGGCGGCCATTTTTACCGCAGTATTGTGTTACAACCTGATCGGCGAGGGGTTGCAGGAGGCGATCGATCCGCGGCTGCGAGATGCCGGGAAATGACGGGCCGGGGCGGTAAGACGGATTCGTCGCGATGACGGTGTCGTCAGCCTTGGCGCGCAACCCGGGAGTTGAGGGAACACGCTCTTGACCCAGGATGAATTGGTGGGGGATCCCGCCGACCAAGCGAGTGGACGCAAATTGATTTCTTAGAAACCAACTGCGGGAGTTGACCTTCAGACTCCACCCGTTTAATCTCCCTCCCGGCGATGGCGAGTTCAGACTCGCTTGCAGCGACTGCTTCGCCGGTGCCAAGGCGTGCACTGTGGAGGAAATTCCACTTGCGCACACCGGGTGTCTTTGGCGTGAGTCGTATGGAATCCACAGTGCCCGCCGTTGCCAACCGCGTCGGAATCTGTCTGAGTGGCAGTTCTTTCTGTGGCAGATCTTTCTGTGGCAGTTCTTTCTGTGGCAGTTCTTTCTGTGGCAGTTCTCGACCCCCGGCCGATGGCTCTCCGCCCGACTGGCCCAACCCCCGCGGAAGTTGTTTTCCCTGCGAGAGGGCTTTGTTTTCGTGGGATCGCACCACTCTGTCTGCACCCGTAACCACCGCGGTCGGCTTTGAACCTGCGGAGGGCTGGGTCGACCGTGTTCATTTCTGGGGCAGTCCCGTTGTGTCAGCCCGCGGAGCAGCCAGTTCCCGGGGAGTCCGAACTGGCCAAACCGCCTCCGCCGTCGCCAGAGCAACCGGTTCTCGGCGAACCAGATGGCATGGTCCGGGCGAACCGCTGGTCCAGTCGAGAACAGGGAGGTCCGGCACATGGCCCGCCGTCATTGTCTCCCCTGAGCGGCCAGCCCGGGTAACAACGCGCCGCCCCTCCCCTTCTGAAATACCTCGTCGGGCCGCCTTGCGTTCCGGAGAGTGATGACCAGAACTTGCTGGTGCGACCGCCAGGGGCTGCCGGTGGACGCCTACAGCAGATCGGGAACAATCACAATCTTGCCCGCCAGCGTCCCCTGTTTTCGCAGGGTGTTGTCTTCCTGCAGTTGATGGGCGGCGGCGGTGGTCGAGATGGTGTAGGTGGGGCCCACCGCGGGGTGCCAGCCGCCTCGCTGGTAGAGGTTGTTGATTGCCACGGCACACTCCCGCTGCTCATCGGGGGAGGCATTGAACATCGCGTAGCCCAGCAGCGAGAGATCCTTGGTGTAGAACGGGCCCAATTGGAATTGAGGCCGCGAATCCCGCCCCGCCAGCACCACGATGCGACCACGGGGCGCCATCAGCCCAATCGTCCGATCGAGCGTCGGCTCGCGCTGGGTTTCGAACCAGACGTTGATGCCACCCAAGGGGGAGGCCAAGGCGCGAATCTGCTCGTCCAAGTCCGCCGCACGGTAATCGAGCGCCAGATCGGCTCCCAGTTGGCGGCAGTACTCCTGCTTCTCGGCAGTCCCGGCGGTCGTGATCACATGAGCCCCGGCCGCCTTGGCCTGCTGGATGACCGCCGAACCCACTCCCCCGGCCCCACCATTCACAAACAGCACCTCTCCCTGCTGGATGTGAGCCCGGTGGAACAGTCCCAGGTACGCGGTGATTCCCACCAGAGCCCCCGCGGCCGCCTCGGTATCCAGCTCCTGTGGAGGGGTGGGATACAGCCATTTTTCATCCACCACCACGTACTCGGCCGTGGTCCCCTGGCGTCCGAACAGTCCTTGGTTGGAACCCCAGACCCGGTCCCCCTCCTTGAAGCGACGAACCCCCACCCCCACGGTTGCAATGGTCCCCGCCACATCACACCCGACGATGTAGGGAAACTTCAGCGGCATCGCGACCGCACCGCTGCGGACATACAGATCGATCGGGTTGACCGAAACCGCCCCCACGCGGATCAGTACCTCTCCCTTCTGGGGAACGGGCTTGGGCAGTTCTCCATAGGTGATGACATCCGGACCACCAGTCTGCTGGATGTACGCCGCACGCATGAACGGAGAGGGCATTCTGGTTGTGAGCGATGGGATTGCTGTGGCGGGACGCAGAGGCAGAATCTCAATCGCCAGTGGAAGAAGGCAGATTCCTGACAATCACCCTCTTCCGTCGGAACACTCCAGTCACTTGGCGACAACCCGGGGACGCTCCCGGCACAACACTGCGAACGAGCTCCAAATGATCAAACCGATCAGGCTCAATCCCGTTCCAAGATATAAAGACCCGGATTGATAAGTCCAGCGAATTTCATGACTTCCCGCCGTCACTTCCACCCCCCGAAAAATATTTTCCACCACCACCGGCCGACCCGGTTGCCCATCGACCAGTACCCGCCAGCCCGGATAGGCGAGATCGGTCAAAACCACAGTTCCCGGCTGCTGCGCCTCGACTTCAATCTCGATCTCTTGCGGCTCGTAGCGGACCAGGCGGGGAGAGGGGTTCAGCCCTGGCTGCAACCAGGCCACACGCCCGCGCGTGCGCTCCAATTCGTAGAGATAGAACCCATGCGAGGAGCTGCGCGCCAAAGGGACGTTCAGACAGGGATCGGCTCCAAACCAGACCTGCTTCACCGGCCAGCCCGACTGGGGAATCGGCGTCAGACTCAGGATGTGCGTCACCCCGTTCCGATCCAGCCAGTCGAGCTGTTCCAGCGTCGGCAGCGTCTCCCGGAAGGGGAGTGGTTGGGGCATCGCCACTTGGGGATCGAAGTAGGCTGCCGGTCCCAGCCCCAAATAGACCGGATAGGTCCCCGCCCCCACCAGCGAGGGAAGGTTCTTCCCCTCGTTCAGCATGCGGGTGGGGCTGGCCCGGTCGGCCAGGAACTGCCGGATTGGACTGCGGTCGCGCCACCCGACCGGAGCCTGTGCAACAGGAAACGCATGCGTGACCTTCTGGCTGACCCACCACAGATCGGCCACCGTCGCCCCAAACGCCGCCACAATCCAACCCAGTGCCGCCAGACCGGGCAGCCGACGTTCCACCGCCGCGAATCCCGCCCCCGCCAGCAAGGCGACCCCCAGCGTGGCAAGCACCCCATACCGCCCCGGTCCCTCGAAAAAGCTGAATCCGGGCAGATGATTCGTCACCGGCAGCAGCCACCCGGTCGCGTAACACACGGCCGCCACGATCAACGCCAGCCAGAGCCAGCGAATCCGGGACGGCACGCTCGAGCGGCGGTCAACCAACCCCAGCACCGCCAGCAGCAACGGCAGCAGCCCAAAGTAGAGATGAGCCTCCACCCAGTTGGTGCGCGGCCGGGTGGGGTCGGCCACCGACTGCACCATCTGGTCCCCCGCATACCACTTCCACGGTTGGACGACCTGGGCCAGGTAGGCGGGGGGAATGTAGCCATAGCCGGGGTCATGCTCGGCCGTCACCGTCTGCCGCTGACTCGCCTGTTTCAGCTCCCAGGTCGGCACCAGTTGCACCGCGGCCAGCAGAAAGGCGAGGGCGATCATCGCGAACAACCAGCCAGCCCGACCAATCCGACTGGCCGACGGCTCGTTCGCCGCCGCGGCACAACCCCACCACAGCCGGACAGGAACCGTCACTGCCAAACAGAGTTGCGTCAGAAATGCCAGCAGGAAATGCCCGGCCAGGAGCTGCAGGGCCAGCACCACGGGCAGGAACAGTAAAAACCGCCTTAGCCCCGTCTGCAAGAACGATTCGGCACACCACAGCGCCAAGGGGAGCCAACTCCCCCCCACGATCGCCCACTCGAGCGAGACGCGCGGGGGAAACCAGCTGTAGGTGTAGACCAGGGCCCCAAACGTGGCCGCCAGCGGGCGCAGCCCCAGCCTCCGCACGTAGAGCCAGCACGCGACAAACGCCAGCACGTAGTGCCCGATAATCGTCAGGTTGTAGGCGGTCCCCAGATCGCACAGGCGGTAAAGCACCAGAAACGGAGGATACAAGACCCCCGTCTGGCTTTCCGCCAGTTGGGGATATCCATTCCCCACCAGGTTGTTCCACAGGGGCAACTCCCCCCGGGCGAGGCTGTCGGCGTAAAAGGCCTTCTGGGGCATGAAGTAGTAGTAAATATCCCCCCCCACCAATCCTCCTCCAGTCCAGAGGGTGGGCCAGAAGAGACCGGTCAGCGCCACGGCCGTCAGCAGCATGGCCACCCCGCCTCCCCAGGAGGTGGAGGAACGCCGGGCGGCCGGGGCTGGGGCCGGGGGGGCGGTGGGGGCAGACACGAAGCGGTCATCCTGTGGGGAAAGGAGGGATCCCGGGGATCGGTCTGGGTCCGGGGCACCTGCTATTCGACCGACTCCCCCGCCCCCCCACAAGGGGACGACACGCTTGCCGCGGACGGTTCCAGCGGCCAGACTGCGAGGCGTTCACAGCGCGCTCGCGATCTGTCTCCCCCCCCGAATCGATTCCGCATGACCACTTCTCCCAACTGGTCGCAGTTCCAGTCACACCAAACTGGCATCCGCTCACTGGGGCTGAGTCTCGACACCAGCCGCATGGCCTGCCCGCCAGACACCCTGCGGGAACTGGCCCCCCGGTTCGAGCAGGCGTTCGCCGACATGGCCAGGCTCGAGCAGGGGGCGATTGCCAATCCCGATGAAAACCGCATGGTCGGTCACTACTGGCTGCGGACTCCCGAATTGGCCCCGCAGCCCGAATTGACGCGTGAGATCACCCAGTCGGTCGCCGCGATCCGCGAGTTCGCCGCCGCGGTCCACGCGGGGCGCATCAGGACCCCGGCGGGACAGCCCTTCACCGGGGTCCTGTCGATTGGCATCGGCGGCTCGGCCCTCGGCCCCATGTTTGTGGCCGACGCCCTGGGCCACCCCGCGACCGACAAGTTGCAAATCGACTTCGTCGACAACACCGATCCCGACGGAATTGCCCGCGTGCTGGCCGAGCTTGGCAGTCGGCTCGGGCAGACCCTCTGCATTGTGACCTCCAAGAGCGGCGGCACCCCCGAGACCCGCAATGGAATGCTGCTGGTGGCCGCGGCGTATCGGCAGGCGGGGCTCGATTTCGCCCGGCACGCGGTGGCGATCACGATGCCGGGTTCGAAGCTCGATCAAGCGGCTACGGCGGACCAATGGTTGGCGCGGTTCCCGATGTTTGACTGGGTGGGGGGCCGGACCAGCGTGCTCTCGGCGGTGGGGCTGTTGCCGGCCGCCTTGCAGGGACTCGACATCGAGGGGCTGCTGGCGGGTGCGCGCGACTGTGACGCCGTCACCCGCGTCGCCAGCCTGCAGACCAATCCCGCCGCGCAGCTCGCCGCGATGTGGTACCACGCAACCGATGGCCAGGGACGCAAAGACATGGTGGTGCTCCCCTACAAAGACCGCCTGCTGTTGTTCAGTCGGTACCTGCAGCAACTGGTGATGGAATCTCTCGGCAAGCAGCTCGACCTGCAGGGGAAGAAAGTCGAGCAGGGGTTGACGGTGTATGGCAACAAGGGTTCGACCGACCAGCATGCCTACGTGCAGCAACTGCGGGACGGGGTGCCGAATTTCTTCGCGGTACTCATCCGGGTGCTCGAAGCGGGGCCTGATGCGCTGGAGGTCGAACCGGGCATCACCTCCGGAGACTATCTGCACGGATTTCTGCTGGGGACCCGGGCGGCGTTGTACGAAAACAACCGGCCGTCGCTGATGCTCACCATTCCCCGGGTCGACGCCCGCACGGTGGGGGGGCTGATCGCCCTGTTCGAACGAGCCGTCGGGCTGTATGCCTCGCTGGTGGGAATCAACGCCTATCACCAGCCGGGGGTCGAGGCGGGCAAGAAAGCCGCCTCGCAGGTGTTGGCCCTGCAGGACCGGGTGCGGGGAGGGTTGGGCTTGCAGCCGCAGTCGGCCGAAGAGCTGGCGCGGGCTGTGGGAGCCGGGGACGACGTGGAACTGGTCTATCTGCTGCTGGAACACCTCGCGGCCAACGGCCGGGCGCGGTCGACCGGGGACGGCACCCCGGGCGGAGCCCGTTTCTGGAAGGTGTCGTGAGGGGGGGGCCGGGCAGGCCGGGAACTGACCCGTCAGCCTGTGGAACGACCCCGAAGGTGGATCCACCAAGGACATTGCGTACCCCCGAGGAACACGACGTCGCTCAGTTTGCTCCCCGCATGATCGCCCCCAGGCGTTTTTGGGAGGGAGTGAGCTGACCGGGGGCATTCAGGGCCTGCCAGAACGCAAGTTGCTCGTCACGACTCAGCACGGTCGTCTGATCGCGAGCACCGGCAACTTCCCGATGTGCCTGTGCCACTGTGACGATTCGCACGTAGTCGCTCACACTGATCCGTCTCAACTCGGCCGCCGCTGCCAAAGCTGCTGGCTCTCCGCATCGAGCCGGACCACCAGCACACTGGATTTGACCGGAGAACGTGTCATCTTGCGTTTCTTCATGGTGAGGCTCCTTTGCAAAGTCTGACTTGCGAACCGCCTGACAGTCAATTCCGGAATCGGTTGCAGCGTGTTCGATAAAGAACCTGAACAGAAGAAGAGAACGCGAGGGGTCGCAACCCCCCACAGTCAGCCAGTGGTTACAGAAGCCTTCCCGTCGCCCCCTCAGGGCCTCGCCCAATCCTGAAAACAAAACCGGCCCGGGACGACTCGTCTTCCCGGGCCGGTGAGTTTGGACAGAACGCCTGCGGAGTCCGCCGGCGGTGCCTGCCGGTCAGTGGTCGGCCGCCGAGCCGGGCTTGCGCTCCAGCCATTGCCGTCGCAACCACTTCATCAGGATGTCGAACTCCTCCTGCGACATGCGGTCTTTGTACGACGGCATGGCGTTGCGGTCGCCGTAGTTGTGCGGCGCGCCGGGGTTGAGCACGAAGTCGCGCAACCATTTCTCCGACCCGTACGCAGTCAACTCGGGAGCCTGGGCCATTCCCTGGGTCCCCAGCGGTGCGCCCCCAATGACCATTTCGTGGCATTGCAGGCAGGCCCGGTCCTCGGCCCCCTCGGCATTGGCGTCGAGCGAACCCAGTTCGAACACCTCGCGTCCCTTGGCGGCCAGTTCCTGGTCGACCGGCCCCAGATCGGCACGGTCTCCCTGGGCCAGCAGGAACTCGACGACGGCGGCAACCTCCTCGCCGGTCATCTTCGGAGCGTGCTGCTTCGACCACTGGCTCATCGCCCCATTGGCGAAGCGGTCACCCAGCGGCTGCCCGTTGAACGAGCCGTTGACGGTGGCTCCGAAGTACTTCGGCCCCCCGGCATCCACAATAAATCCCTTGAGCCAGTCGCGCGAGCCGAATTTCCCCAGGTCGGCCGCGGCGACCTTCTCCAGCGGCCGCCCCGTGCCATCATGACCATCGAACGAGTGGCAGACCGAGCAGTTGGTCTTGAACAGTTCGGGACCGGCGGTCTTGGGGTCGCTGCGCAGCAGGGCCCGGCCTCCCTTTTCCGAAATCCCTTCCGAGATCTCGATCAATTCGCGGACCCGGTGCGACTTCATCTCGGCATCGGCGACCGCCCGTTGGTAATCGGCCGCCTTCGGTCCCCGGTTGTCTTCCAGCCAGGCCTGACCGGTCAGCAGCAGAATGCCCGCCAGCATGATCAGCATGTAGGCCACATTGAAGCGATGTCCCAGCTTCCACTTGCCCAGGAACGGCATGAGCGCCAACACCCCGAACAGCAGTCCGGGAATGATCAACGCTCCCCAGATCTCGGTTTCACCCGGGAAGTATTTCAGGAACTGGAACAAAAACAGGAAGTACCACTCGGGACGGGCCGCACTGTAGGGCTGTGACGGATCGGCGGGAGCTCCCAACTCGGCCCCCAAAAAGATCGTCAGCAGCAGCACGACCATCAACACCCCCAGGCAGGCGACGGCGTCTTTCAGCACCTGGTCGGGCCAGAACATGCTGTCGCGGCGGTACAGCGGATTGGGCACCGTAATGCCATGCCGCCGGAAGGCGGCGATGTGCAGCACGAGGAACCCAATCAGCATGCCGGGGAGCACCCCGGCATGCATGGCGAAGAAGCGAGTGAGGGTATGGTGCCCATACGTGGGGCCGCCCACGACCAGCCGCTGCAGCTTGGTGCCAATCACTGGAACCAGGGTCATCAACTTGGTGGCGACCTGCGTCGCCCAGTATCCCTTCTGGTCCCACGGCAGCAGGTAACCGGTCAGCGACAGTCCCAGCACAATCTGCATGAGTATCAGGCCGAGCCAGAAATTGATCTCGCGCGGAGCCTTGTAGGCGCCGTCGATAATCACCTGCATGAGGTGAATGGCCAGCAGCACGACCATGGCCTGGGCCATGAAGTGATGCAGCCCGCGGAGCAGCCAGCCAAACTGCATCTCGTAGGTGATGTAATAAACGCTTTCCCAGGCGGTGGTCGAGCTGGGGCTGTAGGCCATCCAGAGGAACACGCCGGTGATCACCTGCGTCATAAAGGCGAACACGAGGGTGCTGCCCCAAACGTAGCGCCAGCGGGCACCGCCGGGGATGCGTTCGTAGAGCGCTTCGTGGACGAATTCCTTGTAGCCGGTCCGATCGTCAAGCCAGTTGAGCAGAGCATTCATGCTTCGGGCACCTTGTGCGAGGTTCCGGGCTGGAATTCCTGGTACCTCACCCAGACGGCACCATCGACCAGCTTGACATCCAGCTCGTCGAGCCCGCGAGGGCTGGGGCTGTTGGGGTTGGCCACCGAGCCGTCCTTGGCGTTGAACGAACTGTCGTGGCAGGGGCACTGGTAGCACGACGCCTCGGGCTTGTAGTCGACCGAGCAGCCGGCGTGCGGGCACTTCACGTTGAACGCCCGGACCCCCGCCTCCCCCTCGCGAACCAGATACACCGCCCCCACCGCCTCCTGCGGAAACAGGTTCCAGGCGTCGGTCCGGTCATCAATCACCTCGTACCGGCGGGGAGCCCCGCCCTGCAGCAGGCCGTCCAGGGCCGTCACCTTGAGAAAGCCCTCCTCGACGTCGGTCCCCGCCGACTCGCCGTCTTTGCGGCGGGTCCTTTTGCGCAGCGGGTCGAGAAACACCGCGAGCCCCGTGAACAGGGGAACAATCCCCAGGATGCTGCCGGTGACAACCGCGGCGGCCTGGGTGAAGAAGTCGCGCCGGGGTTCCTGGGCGTTCAGGAAATCCTGAACCGGTCCCGACTCGGGTTGGGGTTGGTGATCCATGGATCCACTCATCGGAAAAGCAGGACAATCACATCACCAGCCTCTCTCACGCCCGTGGCGTCCGGTCCGAGGGTCGTCCTCGGGCCGGTGGGTCCAGAAAGGCCGGCAGCACTCCACTCACACGCTGTGGTCTCGAACTCGATGCTGAAAGGTTGACTCGGTCTGCAGCGTCCTGTCGCATCGGCCGGGGCCGACGGGAACGCTGTCTCGGAGGGATGACTCAGGTGGGAAACAGGGTCTTCATCGCGGTCAGAATCTTGACCTGGGCCTCGGTCATGGGCCCCGGCACCATCGCTCCCGAGGCCTGCCGGTGTCCGCCGCCGCCGAATTTCTCAGCAATCGCCGAGACATCCAGATGGCTCCGCGACCTCAGGCTGGCCTTCACATTGCCGTTGGGCTGCTCGATCAGAATGTACGCTGCTTCGACACCCGCCAGACGCAGCCCTTCGTTCACCAGATCGTCGGTTTCCGTCGGCTCGGCACCGGTCTCGCGGTAATCGACCAGGGTAATGTACGTCCACGCGAGACGCCCACCCGCATCGATCATCATCCGCGACAGACACCGCCCGGCCAGCCGCGTGCGACCCAGCGAACACTGCTCGTACAACGCACCGTACAGTACTGCCGGTTCCGCGCCCCAGTCAATCAGCCGCGAGATCCGCCGCATCGTCGCACTGGTCGTTGAGGGAAACCGGAACCACCCCGTGTCGGTCGCGATCGCACAGTACAGCGCCCGCGCCATCGTGGGAGTCAAGGGCCACCCCTGGCTCTCGGCCAGATCGAACACCATCGAACCCGTCGCTTCAGCCGTCACATCCTTGAAGTCGAGGGCATTCAGGTCGTCGGCACTGGCGTGGTGATCGATCACCACCTTGACGGCACTGGTCTTCTTGAACAGCTTCCCCAGTTCGGCCAGCTGGACCCACGAACTCGTGTCGAGAATCACGTGGCAGTCGGCTTCCAGCACACTCTGTTCCGACCAATCGGGCCCCAGTTGTCGGCACTCGCCATCGGGATCCAGAAACTTCAGCCGCGGGGGGACCGCCGACGCATTGATGATCTTCACCTGCTTTCCCAGGTGCCGCAGCAACCCGGCAAAACCGAGCTGCGAACCCAGGGCGTCGGCATCCGGACGTACGTGGGTGGTCAGCACGAATTTCTCGTGCCGCCGCATCAACTCGGCCAGTCCGTTCCAATCGACAGTCATGCGGGCATGCTAATGATCTTCGGAACGGTTGGGTAGTTGCGGTGCAGCGCGAAACAGCCGATCCGGCCGGGAGACGCCCCCTCTCCAGCGGCGAACCAGTCCATCGGCCAACCAGACGGCCGTTGGGTGTCTTCGGACTCGCGGACCAAAGTCACCCAGTTCAGACTCGGCCTGAAAGCCCCCACCGGAAAAGGCTGATGGCGGAGAGAATTCGACCGGGCATGCCGCAACCAGTCCGGGGCTAGCGGCCGGTCGTCAGATCACGGGTCGCCGCGACATCGGCGCGAATCTGGGTCAACAGGGCCTCGATTCCCGCAAACCGCAGCGTCCCCCGCAGGCGGGCCAGAAACTCGATTTCCAGCGGCTGTCCGTAGAGATCCCCCTGAAAATCGAGCAGATGCACCTCGAATTTCCGCTCGTTGACCCCAAATGTTGGATTGGGACCCAGGTTGATCGCCGCTCCCCACCGCCCCGTCGGGGTGTGGGCCCAGCCCGCATAGACCCCCTCGGCGGGCAACAACGTCGGCACCCCCGCGAGGTTGGCGGTGGGAAACCCCAGTTTCCCCCCGCGGGCCTCCCCATGCACCACCTGCCCCCGCACGCGGTGCGGCCTCCCCAGCAGGTCGGCCGCGGCCGCCACCTCTCCCTCTCCAATCAGACGCCGGATCGCTGACGACGAGACCGACCGTCCCTCCACCAGCACGGGGGAAATGATCTCACAGTCGAGCCCTTCCGCCCGGCACCACTCGGCCAATTGCCGCACCGTGCCGTCGCGTCCCCGGCCAAACCGGAAGTTCTCTCCTTCGACCACCCCCCGCGCCACCAGCCGCCCCCGCACGATCTGGTCGAAGAACTCGCGGGCCGACAATTGCAGAAACGCCGGGGTGGTGGCCTGCACAATCGTCGCGTCGGGACCACACTCGGCAATCTGTGCCAGCCGATCGGCCAACGACATAAGCGGCTGCGGTGCCGCCTCGGGGCGCAGCACGGCCACCGGGTGGGGATCGAAAGTCACGACGACCGCAGGCACCCCCGCCTCCCGCGCCCGGGCGCGAAGCGTCTGGAACATCGCCTGATGTCCCCGGTGGACCCCGTCAAAGTTGCCGATGGCCACGTACCCATGCCGCGTGGCCGGGTCATCAAACCCGTGCAGGACCTTCATCAGACGCGAAACTTCTTCAGCTTGTCGTGGTCGAGTTCGACTCCCAGGCCGGGCTTCTGCGGAATCTTCACGAATCCCTCGTCGTCAATGACAAACGGCTCGGTGGTCAGCTCTTCGATGTATTCGCAGGGGGTCAGGTATTCGACGTAGCGGGCCACCGGCTGCGCGGCCGCCAACTGCAGGTCGGCGGCCACCCCGATGGCGGTGTTCCACCCGTGCGACACCATCAGCACATTGTGGTCGAAGGCGTACCAGGCGATCTTTCGCGATTCCGACAGACCTCCGTTCTTCGTGCAGTCGGGCTGGATGATGTCGACCGCCCGCCGCTCGATCCAGGGAATGAACGACTGTCGCCGGGTCAGGACCTCGCCCGTCGAGATCGGCACAGGCGACTGCTTCGTGAGCTCGATGTACCCCTCGATGTCGTCGGGGGGCAGGGCCTCTTCAAACCAGGTGATGTCGTAGTTGGCCAGCATCTTGGCGGTCTCTCGCGCCCAGTTCAGCCCGTGCGGCCAGAACTGCTCGCTGCCGCCGGCATCCACCATCAGCTCGATCCCCTCCCCCACCGTGTTGCGGGCCGTGCTGACCAGCAGTTCGTCGAACTTCCGGTCGCGCCGCCCAAACGGCCGCCAGCCCATCTTGATCGCCTTGAAACCCCGCGAAACCACATCTTCGAGCTTGGCCCTCAATGCGGCGGGCTCGTCGAAGAGGATCGAACCGTACGGCTTGATGCGGTCGCGGTAGTTCCCCCCCAAGAGCCGCGAGACCGGCTGACCGCACGCCTTGCCGAAGATGTCCCACAGGGCAATGTCGATCCCGCTGATCGTGTGCTCGACCGAGCCCCCCCGGCCCTGCCAGAAGGTCGCTTGCCGCAGTTTCTCGGTCACCCGCTCGGGCTCCAGTCCCGACTCATTCCGCAGCAGGGGCCACAACAGCCCCATCGCCCCTTCGACCAGAGCCCCCGAGGTGAAGACACTGCCGACTCCGCGAAGCCCCTGATCGGTATGGACTTCCAGCAGGGTGTGCAGGTTTTCTTTTTTCTCGTGCCCCTGGGGCCAGCCGCCATCCACTGTGGCCCCCACCAGGGGAATGATCTCGACATGGGTGATCTTCATGATGTCCTTCCAGAGTGAGTCGGGGTGAGTTTCTGGTTCCAGCCGCGGGAGTCTGGCCCGACTGGCTGCTCTGCTTCGCACCAGCGCGGGTCGCGCCCACAAGCCACCTCTGCCAACTCAGGCAATTGACCCAGCCAGCTTTTCGACAATGGGCCGCCGCCAACTCGACCAACGGGCCGCATGTGCCGTTCCTGCCGAAGAGGATCAGCCCCGCAGGGGGTCGGGTTGCTTCCACGGGGGAGCACAGGCGGCATCGATCCGGGGAAGATGTTCCGCCGGAATCGCCACCTCCAGCGCCGCCAGGGCCTCTTCAATCTGGGCGACCGTCTTGACCCCCACAATCAGCGAGGTCATCGCCGGCTGTGTCAGCGTCCAGGCCAGCGAGTACTTCGCCGGTGTCGTGCCCACCTCGCGGGCCAGCCGTTCCACTGCCTCCAGCTTGTCGAACAACGCGTCGTTCAACGGCCACATCCACTGCGGCTTCTCGGCCAGCCGCGAATCGGCGGGGGCCGTCTCGCCCCGGCGATACTTGCCCGTCAACAGCCCCCCCTGCAGGCTCTGGTAGGAAGTGACCGCGATGTTCCGCAGCTGGCAGTAATCGAGGTCGTGCTGAAATTCCCGCCGCAAAAGACTGAACGGAATCTGCGACGAGACCACCCGGGGCCAACCCCACCGGGCCGACTGCGCCTGCAGTTCGGCCATCTGCCAGGCCGCATGGTTCGACACCCCAAATGACCGGATCTTCCCCTGCCGCACCGCGGTTTCCAGCGCCCCATGAGTGATTTCCAGCGGCACTTCCTTGTCGGGCCAGTGGATGATGTACAGGTCGATCGTGTCGGTCCGCAGCCGTTTCAGGCTGCGGTCGACCTCCCGCAAAATGTGCACGGAAGACAGCCCCCGGTCCTGCGGTCCCGGTCCCACGGGTGCCCCCACCTTGGTCGCCAGGATCGCCTTGTCCCGCCGGTCCCGCAGCGCCTTGCCGACGATTTCCTCGGCCACTCCCCCGGCACTCCCCAGAAACCGGTTGTACCCCTCGTAGACATTGGCGGTGTCGATGAAGTTGATCCCCCGGTCGAGGGCGGCGTGCACCAGAGAAATCGAATCGGCCTCATTGACAGGGGAACCGAAGGTCATGGTCCCCAGGCAGATCGGACTGACCAAGAGTCCGCTCGCTCCCAAAGCCCGCAATTTCATCATCGGCCTCGCCGTTCCGGTGGGTGTCTTGCCGGGGGGCTCTCCCCCGCGTCCATGTGCGCCAGAATAATCATCTCCCGACCTCCCCAACCAGCCCGCGTCCCCCGGTTGGGAGGGCTCCCACCCCCGCGGCCCCAGCGCCCCTCTTGCCGCTGCCAGATCTGTCCGATACTCTCGAATGCACTTTCATTGATGTTTCCCCGGGGTTTTGTTGTCGACCGCTTTGTCTCCGTGAGTCCTCCGTCATGCTGAGAATTCTTGGTCACTCCCGCGCCGCGTGCGATGGCTGGTCTCGGCGCGACGTCTTGCAGGTCGCGGGAACCGGGTTGTTGGGGGTCAATCTGCCGCAATTGCTGGCGGCCGAAGAGCAGCGGCTGGTGGGTGGGGGCAAAGCCAAATCGGTCTTGTTTGTCTTTCTGTTTGGCGGACCGAGCCAGCTCGAAACCTTCGACCTCAAGCCCGACGCCGCCACGGGCATCAAGGGGCCTTACCGCCCCATCGACTGCCGCACTCCGGGATTGCTGATCAGCGAGAAACTTCCCCGGCTCGCGCAGATTTCCGACAAGTACGCCGTCGTCCGCACCGTCACCCACAAGCAGAACGACCACAACGCCTGCCACTACATCCAGACCGGCCATCCCATGCCGATCGTCCCGCGCGGGGCGGCCCAGGTCGACGCGACCGACAAAGACTGGCCCGCGATGGGTTCGGTCATCGAGTATCTCGACACCCGGGCCGTTGGCGGCGACCGCCGCGATGTTCCCAGCTACGTCTACCTGCCCAACCGCCTCGGGCATATCCAGGGCTACGACCGCCTTGGCCAATACGGGGGCTGGCTCGGGCGGCAGTACAATGCGCTGGCGACCGACATCCGCAAGAAAGACGCGAAAGACAATCCCTACTTCCGCGACTGCTCCGATGAAGAACTGCAATTCCGCCTGAAGGAACTTGACGGAGTCCCCGAAGTCACGCTCGACAGGCTCAACCATCGCCGGGGGCTGCTCGATCAACTCGACGACCAGCGCCGGCAGCTCGACCAGGGGCTGCGGCTCGCCTCGTTCGACCGCACCCGCGACCGCGCCTTCACACTGGCGACCTCGCAGAAGCTGCGGGATGCACTCGACTTGCGGCAAGAACCAGCCGCCGCCCGAGACCGCTACGGCCGCCACCTGTTCGGCCAGAGTGCTGTGGTGGCCCGCCGGATGCTGGAGGCCGGGGCCCGCTTCGTGACGCTGCTGTGGGACTGCCCCGACGGCTACAGCTGGGACAGCCACATCCACAACCACGACGTCGACCAGCACATGCTGCCCGGGCTCGACCAGACCCTCTCGGCCCTGCTGGTCGATCTGGAAGAACGGGGGCTGCTCGACGAGACGCTGGTGGTCTGCCTGGGCGAAATGGGGCGCACGCCGCAGGGGAAGACAAACTGGGGCCGCGACCACTGGAGCTTCTGCTTCCCGGCGTTGTTTGCGGGGGCGGGGATCCGGGGGGGAACGGTGCTGGGCCGGTCGGACCGCGATGCCGCCTATCCAGCCGACAACCCCGTCTCTCCCGAAGACTTGGCGGCCACCATCTTCAGCGCCCTGGGAATCGATCCCGAGACACGCATTCTCGACGCCCAAGGACGCCCGGTGCCATTGCTGGACGCGGGAGTTCCCCTCGAACGGTTGTTCGGCTGAAACCGAGGGATGCCGTTCCGGGCCGCGACTCGCGAGTGTCCCCTTTTATGGAAGTGGGGACTTCCGAAGGCGGTTTGACAGACCTCCCCCCTGAGGAATTGCGCGGGTGGTCTGGCCGAGTGTCACGCGAGAGACTAAACTCGGGATAGCCGCCCAATCGTGGCCTTTGGCTGGCGTGAAGTGCGCAGTTGGACGTTCTCCCACCGGGACTTCTTGTGCGGGTGTGCCAGCGAGAGCCGCTTTCGTCCTCTCAGTACCAGGTGACTGCCCCCTTCTTCTGCAGAGACACCTTTCGCCGGTCGTTCGACCTGGCGAAACGCGTTCGCTTGACCCCTTCTTCAGAGATCTTTCGGTCTCATTGATTTTTCCATGACTGCACCCGTTGCCATCGTGCTGGCCGCCGGCAAAAGCACTCGCATGAAGTCGGCCCTCCCCAAAGTTTTGCATGAAGTGGGGGGCCGCCCCATGATCGAGTACGTGCTCGACGGAGCCCGGGCGGCGGGAGTTCAGCGGCTGGTGGTGATTGTGGGACATGCCGCCGACAAGGTTCGCGGCTCACTCGCCCAGCAACCGGGGATCGAATTCGCCCTGCAGGCCGAGCAGAAAGGGACCGGGCATGCGGTGCTGCAGGCCCGCGAAGCACTGCGCGACCATCGGGGTCCGGTTTTCGTTCTGACCGGCGACGCCCCCTTGATGCGGGCCGAGTCGTTCGCCGCCCTGCTGTCCGATCAGGCCGAGCATCGGGCCTCGTGCGTCATTGGCACCGCCGAGACCGAGCACAACTTCGGCCTGGGGCGCATTGTCCGCGGTCCCGACGGCCAGTTCGAGAAGATTGTCGAGCAGAAGGACGCCACTCCCGCCGAGCAGGCGATCCGCGAGATCAACGTCGGCTGTTATGTCTTCGACTGTCAGCGGCTGTTCTGGGCTCTGGAACGAATCCAGCCGAACAACGCCCAGAAGGAACTCTACCTGACCGACTGTTGCGGCATTCTCAAGCACGCGGGTGATTCCGTCGTCGCGAGTTGCCGGCTCGACATCACCGAGGCGCTGGGGGTCAACACCCGTGTGGAACTGGCCCGGGTGCACCAGGCCTTGCAGCAGCGAACCTTCACCCGCCTGATGCTGGAGGGCGTGACGATTGTCGATCCCGCCCAGACGGTCATCGACTCCCGCGCCCGCATTTGCGCCGACACAATCATCGAGCCCTTCACCACAATCGCCGGCGCGGCCGAAATCGGCCGCGATTGCCGGATTGGCCCCCACGCACACCTGGGCCCCCACGCCCGCATCCCCGACGGCACCCGCGTTCTGCCGTTCACGGCGATCGGCTGATCTCTGCCCCACGAAAACGCCTCAGGGGGTTCGTCAACCTCCCTCTGCAAGACTCCGCAGCCTGACGCAATAATATCGCTCCGGGAGGGCCCACCTCCGTTTGGGGCGGCCCGTCTGGCACATCGGCCCAGCAGCGGCCCGCCGGGCGGCCCGACCGGCCGCTGGAGTACCGCGTTGCCGTCGTCTTCGCCTGCGGGAACGGACTCCGACCACTCAACACGTTGTTTTTCCCAGAAATTCCCGGGGGGCACCTCTGGCTGGTTTTGGCATTCAGCAACCGCACATGGCGATTGACCGTGTCTCGGTGCAGTTCCACACGCCGTGCAATCTCCCGATTCGAGAATCCCTGCGCGTGCAACTGCTGAATGATCTCTCTGTGGGACATGCGGATCCCGTTCGCCATCGTCGTCTCCGCCGGGTGGAAAAACACCCAGGGTACGACTCGCGAACCCCGCACCACTGGCCGGTTTTCAGGCGCCCCTCACTGGCCGGTTTTGGGGTGCCCGCTGACACGACGGCTTCGTTGCCTCCACCGACACTGCGGCTGCTTCCGGCTGCAATGACAAACTTGCCGGGTGGGGTTCACACCCACTGGAAGAACAAGACCTTTGCACGGCGCACACCCTGGTCGGGGTCACAGAGGGTCGCCAGGAGTCGAGCCCAGCGACCACCCCCGGTAACGCCCCCCCACATTGCCAGCACCCCGCAGGCGGACAGAATAACCGTCAGCCCCGTGCGCCGACCCGGGAGGCGCGGCAAAATGGGATTGCGCCCAAGAGCACCAAGGGGGAATTCGTCATGTCGCACGCTACCGGGGTTTTCCAGAGCACGATGGAATTTGAAAGACAAATACCATCGTCAAACACAACCAGCGCGTCAGTGGCGGCAGGAAGTGGACCGTCTCCGGCGAAAGACCAAAAAGTCGACTCATGGACGACACGGTGAACCGATTGACATGGTCGGGGATCCTGATCGGGAAGCGCAACAACATCGCCCGCCCGATCTGCCAATTGACCTCGTTGGGGACCGTGATGATCGCAAAGCCTCCCGGCCGGAGCACGCGCCGGATCTCCTCAATGGCGAGTTCGGGATCGGGGACATGTTCGAGTACCTCGGAGCAAACGACGAGGTCGAACGACTTGGATTCGAACGGCATCTCGCGAGCATCACCCTGGATGATCTCGGCCGATGGAACCAATGCCCGCGCCCGCTCAATCCGCGTTTCGGAAATCTCGATCCCGGTGAGCGAAACGTTCAGGTCTTCGATCGCTTTGAGTATGTAACCGTCACCAGATCCCACTTCGAGAATCGACCGCACATTGTACGCCTGGATCAACTCTCGGACGATTCCAATGCGTCGATTGTGAAGGTACGCCACGAGCGGGTTTGCCGACTTGTAGAATTCCTCGTGGAGGTCGTCGCCAGCCAACTCCTCCATAACGTCTTTCCAGGGGCGTTCAAAGTCGTATGAGGTCTTGTAGGCCATCGGATTCGCGGGGTGGGGGTCGGGAACAGACGCTTACCTAAAATCATACCGGCTTTGGGGAGCCTCCGACAGTCTGTGAGCCCGGCGGGGATCAGCGCGCCAGAAGACTCGCGACGGATATCACGGTTGTGTCTGAATTGCCAGCGTCAGATGTCTCTTTCCGCGGTGGCCGCCCCGGGGAAAGCGCGGTCCGGCTGCGGAACATCTCCTTGACAGTTCCGTGAACCGGCGGATACGCTCGTTTTCTGGTGTCTGGGGAACGGCAGATTGCGGTCGCTTGTCTCCGCCTGAGCGAACTTGATCCTTGGTTTACCGGTTGTTGATGGGACATCGCAAGCTGCTGTCGATCGTCGTTCCGGCCCTGAACGAAGAGGCGAATCTGCGCGCGGTCCATCAGCGCATCGTGGAAACCATGGCTGAGCTGCCATGCGACTTCGAAATCGTTTTCATCGACGATGGCAGCTCCGACGGGACGCTACAGGTCGGTCGCG
Organism: uncultured Planctomycetaceae bacterium; assembly: GCA_903861195.1. GTDB lineage: Bacteria > Planctomycetota > Planctomycetia > Planctomycetales > Planctomycetaceae > UBA10511. The sequence continues at coordinate 30,946 of CAIOTJ010000353.1, forward strand.
ACTTGAATGCCGCCGACACCCGTGTCCGAATGGTCAGTTTCTCACGGAACTTCGGGACTCAGATGGGAATTCTCGCCGGACTGGAACACGCCCGGGGAGACGCTGTGGTTGTCATGGACGCCGATTTGCAGCACCCGCCCGCGTTGATCAAGACGATGTTCGCACGCTGGCAAGAAGGTTGCGAAGTGGTTTATACAATCCGGAAGGATACGGAAGACGCGGGATTCGTCAAGCGAACCACCTCTTCGATGTTTTCGGGTGTCTTCAACCATTTGGCGAAGCCGCGCATCGACCCACAGGGTTGTGATTTTCGTCTGCTGGACCGCAAAGTGGTTGACGCGATCGTTTCGATGCGCGAGCACCGCCGGTTTTTTCGCGGGCTCGCGACTTGGGTGGGGTTCCGACAGATCGGGATCCCGTATGTCGCCGCCGCGCGGGCCGCGGGAACCACCAAGTACAACTACCGCAGGCTCGTCTCCCTGGCGCTCGACGCGATCACGTCGTTCTCAACGGTCCCGTTGCGGTTGTGCGGTTGGATTGGCCTGTTCGCGGCCGTGGGGGTCTTGCCTTACGCCCTCTGGGCCATTTACGTGCGTCTATTCAGCGACCAATACGTCCCCGGGTGGTCGGCAATTATCGTATCGATTCTCTTTTTGGGGGGAGTTCAACTGATCTCTCTGGCGGTGCTGGGCGAATACGTGGGACGCGTTTATGATGAGGTCAAGGGGCGGCCCCATTACATCGTTCGAGAGTATGTGGGCGACGACTCGTGTTCCGTGGGGCGGTCCGGCGCGATCCCATGGGGCGCGAATTCCAAAGGGACCGCCCCGCCAGGAGAATCGCTTGAAAGAACTCATTCTTAATGCGGACGATCTGGGGATCTGCGAATCAACGAACTTCGCCATTTCCCGGGCCTACTCCGAGGGGGGTTTGACAAGCGCCAGCCTGCTGGTCACCGCCCCCGCCTTTCGGCACGCCGTCGAGCAGGTCGCCGGGCGGCACCCGGGACTTCAGATCGGATTGCACCTCTCGCTGACCTCCGGGCGTTGTCAGTCGCCTCCGGATCAAGTCTCCGCTCTGGTCGACGACGCCGGCCGGTTTCGGCGGGGATTCGCCTCCCTCTGGTCGTTGATGAACTGGGGGGGGCGAAACGCCCGAACCCAGGTGCGCCGGGAGCTGGAATCGCAGTTCCAGCGGTTTGTCGCGTCGGGTATCCCGCTGAACCATGTCGATGGACATCGCCATGTACACATGATTCCTCCGATCTTCGAACTGGTTGCGGATCTCGCCCGTGAATACGGGTGCCCTAGGGTACGACTGTCGTGCGAACCGTTTCCCCGCATCGCGTCCACGATTCGCGACGGGCGCGCCGCCTTGCTGGCCCGAAACCTTCCCAAGCAACTTCTGCTGAGCGTCTGGGGACGGACGAATCGCCGACGTCTCGCCGGGCTGTCGGCTCCCGACCAGACTTTTGGCATCGTTGACAGCGGCCGCATGGACGCGACGGCGCTCCGCCGGATCGTCGAGCACCTTCCTTCCGGCGTGACCGAAGTGATCACCCACCCCGGCCTGGGGTCCGACGATGGCGTCGATCGGTCGATCGCCGACGGAGATCTCGCGTTTCTGAATTCTTCGTCTCGCCGCGTCGAACTCGAAGCGTTGCTCGACTCCACGATCAGGTCGCTGCTGGCGCGGCACGCGACAACGCATGCCTGAGTTCCCGTCCGCCGGGCGGGGGAATCGTCCAAGGCCCATCGCGGATTCCCGGCCGATCTTTTGAAAACAGAACCCCACACAACCCCGGTTACGCCATGCCTACAAGTTCGACCGATTTCTCTTCGCCCGTCGCCGAAGGCGGAACTGTTTTTGGCGAAAACGGACAGACCGCGCACGACGCGGCCATGGGCCGCTGGACCTGGGAGGAGCGATTCTTCTGGATCTGCCTCTGCGCGCTCAACCTGATCCCTCTTTGGGTGACGAAGTATTTTCCGTCACAGAACGGGCCGTGGTTTCTGTTGCCGACGCACATGTTTCGGGAATATGACAATCCAAAATTCAACTACTCGCAAATCTATGTCCGCAACTGGCACCCAATTCCGCACATGCTGCATGACGCGCTGGTGGGACTCGCGACGTCGGTTTTTCCGATTCTCATCTCGGAAAAGCTGATGCTCAGCCTCTACGTCGCGCTGCTGCCGATCAGCGTGTTTTATTTTCTGGCCGTGTTCGCGCCGGGCCGGCGTTGGCTGGGGTATCTCTCATTTCTGTTGGTCATCAGTTACCCCTTCATGCGGGGCTATCACGACTTTACATTGTCGATCCCGCTGTATTTCATCACGCTCGCATACTGGTTTCCCCGCCGCGACCGGTTGAACTATGCGAACATCGCCGTACTCGCCACGCTGGGAGTGCTGGTCTATCTGTCTCATCTGATGGTGTTCGCCCTGCTTGCGGGATCGGTCGGCTGGCTGTGTCTGTTTGAAGACGGGCGCTGGATTCGCGCCATCAAGTCGGCGCTCACGGTGACCTGGGCGGGTTGGCTGATGTTCTTCGACTATTCGATTCAGAGTCGCAACGCGAGATGGGTCGACCGGGCCGATACGTCATGGAACAAGTTCACGACGAACGTCTCGGCGATCGTGGGAGAATACCTTTATTCCGTCTCCGAGCTGGGGGCGGGCCTGGCGTTCGCCGGCCTGGTCTGGGGTGTCGTGTGGGTCTGCCTCAGGCGTCGGGCGGTGCCCCCCCAGGATGCGCCGGGGCTCCGGGGCGTGCTTCTCCAGCCGCTCTCGACGCTGATGTATTTCTTCATCGCCGCCTATTTCGTAGCTCCCTACAAGGTGATCGGCTGGCACAAGGCGAACATGCGGTTGCTGCCCTTGATCTACATCATCGGCATCACGATTGCGTCGCAATTGCTCCCGTCAACGACGACCCGCAAGTGGCGATTGGCTTTGCTGATCCCAACCTTCGTGTCGCTGCTGGGTACGAACGTCATTCTGACATCGGAGATCCAGCGGATGAGCGGCACCGTCGAAGCCTTTGCTTCGGGTATCGAGCATGTGGGAGAGAATCCCAAGCTGTTGCGGGTTCTCGTCGACAATCCGGCGTTTGGAGGAATTCGACCGCTGTCCCGCGCGCAGGATTACTATCACATTGCGAAGGGGGGAGCCAACGGACAGAGTCTGCCGGCGCTGGGCGGCCTGACGGTGATGTACTTCCGGCACTATCCTGTCTCCGACGAGTTCCCCGATTACAATCCCGAAGCCTCCGATGAAGACTCCTTGCGAGTCTTGGGAATGTACGAGTACGTGCTGGTCTGGGGAGACAACGAGAAACTGACAGATCAACTCGAACGGGCGTCGTTCGACCGCATTCATGAACGGGACCAATTCCGGCTTTATCGGAAACGGAGTTGAGATCAGCGGTCAGGATCCGTCACGAGACGCTCCTCAACTGCTGCAACGGGCCGCAGGGGACGATCGCGCACCGCGCCGCGACGCCCAGCCGTTCCCTGGCGGCCGCGTTGGCTGCTACGGCGCAGTGCACGAAGCCACTTGCCTTGAAGTGCGTCGCGTAATTGCCGCAGGCGGGTCGAGTTGCTGGGGACAGCGAATCACTGGCACCATCCGCGATCCACGCGTTACAGCCACCCGCCGACGACTCCCCCAGGACAGGGTATGTGGCGATGGATCAACTCGGTCAAGTCTCGGTCTCAGAGAACCGGGTTCGCAGGCGTCGCGCGACGAACCTGGGTACCGATTCGGTCGATTGCAAGCCAAGGTACCGGCTTCTATAGTCCGATTAAGGAACACCAGACTCCATTCGAGACTTTCGGAGACGGACCTGTCCATCGAGCCAGTCCTGAGACGTCAAACGAAATCCCACGACCCATGAACCGGCAACACGTCAGTCGATATTTATTCATCTTATCACTGTGTTTGGCGTGCTTTGGGTACGGCGTGGCCGTGGTCCGATTTCGAGTGTTTCCTTATCGCTGGATCAACGAGGCCGAATTGGCCGCCCGGGCGTTCAACGACGTCTATTCCGGGGAAGCTGACGCCTACACGCGATATGTGAACCGGTACGTTCGACGGAACGAGCAGCCGATCGCCCCGCCGGGGGTGCGAAGTTTTGACGGAAGTTCGTTCGAGGAATTCGTCTTTGTGCTGGGCGGTCCCGACCAGATGCGGAGTGAAACCGCACCTGAGGGATGTCTGGGTTGTATCGTGAACCGCAGGGGCGAAGTCGTCCATGAATGGCGATACAATCGGGTCTTGCTCGATGATCTTGCCGCGACGTCCGCGACTACCGCCGGGGCACGAATCTTTCCAGTGGGTGCACATGTTTTTGACAACGGCGATCTGTTGGTCACGTTGCAGGGGTTTCCAGCCAATCCCTATGGAATCGGATTGCTGAAAATCGATTGCAAATCCAATGTCGTCTGGAGCCTCGCCAAGAACGCCCATCACTGGTTCTCGATTGACGAGGACGGAACGATCTATACTCCCGCTCACCGGCTGATTGACGCACCCTATCGACTTGGGGAGACAACGGCGTTTCTGGATTCGTCCACCGGAAAGATCCTTGAGGATCTGATTCAGATCGTATCTCCCGATGGACAGATTCGTGAAGAGATCTCTGTCACTCAACTCCTGGTCGATGTTGGCCTGTTGGGTTTGTTTCGTGGCGAATCCAACGCGGAAGGAATCGACCGTGAGGGGGTCGCCATGCGATTCAACGCGGGTGATCCGCTGCATCTCAACTCGGTTCGGCTTGTCAGGGCCGGTGAAACTCAGGCAGGAGGGCTCCTGACGCCTGGCGATCTGATCCTGTCTCTCCGCAACATCAACACCGTGGCGGTGATGGATGGAAAATCCCGCCGCATCAAGTGGACGTCGGTGGGCTCCTTTGTACAGCAACACAGTCCCGTTCCCTTCAACGGTGGTCTCCTGCTCCTCGACAATCGGGGGGGCGGGTCGGCAACTGGAGGGAGCCGCCTCGCCCGGATTGATTTTGAAAGCCGTTTCTCTCAAACCGTCTTTCCAAAAAACGTGGCACTGCCCGAACCATTTGAGACGTGGCGCGCAGGCCACATCGCCCTGCATCCGTCCGGCAAACGTGCCCTGATCGCTTCAACCTATCAGGGGGTGGTTTGGGAGATTGATCTCGAGTCTGGGAGTGTCCTCTGGGAGTTCATTAACCTCGACCCCGCCGACCCGATTCGCAGGAAAAAGGTGCATCAGGCGCTGTATGTCGAGAATCCACAGTTCGAGATGAACGGCATCCAGCGTTCACCCTGAAGTCACGTTGGCTTCTCGACTCGCTCGGCACAGTCGGAACCCATTCCCTGCTCGAAACTTGTCTCATTGCGCTTCGCAATGTACACTCAAACGGCTCGTCTGTGCCTCCGAGAGTTTCTCGACACTTCTATTGCGGAGTCCGTGTAGTGCCCCGCCGTCTCAACTTTTCGACCTGCGTGGTCGCGTGTCTCTGGATTTTCCTCTGCGTGCTCAGCTGTCCCGGTCCGCTGGTCGCAAATGAGAGCGATGGACTTCAGGTGCTGGCCTATGTTGGTCCAGGTGCGGGGTTGGGGATGATCGGCAGCCTCTTGGCCGTTCTCGCGACGATCTTGATCGCCGTGTTCGGACTTGTGTTCTACCCGATCACTCTCATTCGCAAGATGCTTCGCAAACCGAAAGAGGCTCAGGCGACCGAGCCGGATTAAACCGCAACCTGGTTGGAACCCAAAATGCTTTGGATAGCCACGGCGGTGGGCGCAGCGTTGGGAACCGGCGTGGCGAGCATTTCGCAGGTCGTGTCGCGACGATTCGGTGGCGGGGATTTCTGGGTGGCGCTCCCCGAACTGGCCCGGGCCCTCGTTTCGCAATCCGACGGCGATCAGTTTCTAAAGAATTACGGCCGACTGCTGCGGTTGCTGGCAGCCTACTTGTTCCGGAACGCCCTCCAACTCGGCGCCTCGTTCGCACCCGTGATCGCGACCGTGGTGCTGTTGGGTCCCTCGGTGATGGAACTCTACAACCGCGGTGCGACCGAACTGGCAGTCTACCCGGCGCGAAATCTGCAGATTGAGGCAGAAGGGGCCGTTTACACGACGAATTCCCCGGGGTCCGCGATTGCGCCGGCTCCCGATTTCGCGGGATCCGGCGTGGCTGCTGGTCGTGACGGGCTGTTTGAGGTGGCCAATCCCAGACGCAATTCGGCTTGGTGTACCACCGAATGGGGCCGACTGGGGATGGAGCTGCTTGGGTTCGCCACATTTCCGGCGACCGACGCCACCGGCTATTTGGTGCTCCGCCCGCGCCGCGGCGACACCAACCCGTTGTGGCCCTATCTGAACGACCTTGAGTTTTACTTCTATCTGTCGCTTACCGTCGCTTCCGGCTTGACGGCCTTGTTTCTCAAGTCGAGGGGACGTTGAAACTCGTACAATCCGACTTCCTGTTCGCGGTACTCGCGCACCAGGCCAGCGGGATCCTGCAGGGGCTGGGTGATTGGGAAACACGCAGGTTACGACGCGAACTCGAATCGATCCGGATCGACAGGCCGATCTTTCTGACCGGCCTGGCACGCTCGGGGACGACGATTCTGCTCGAGCAGCTCGCCCAAATCCCCGGAGTGGCGACGCATCGCTACCGCGATTTTCCGTTCCTCATGACGCCGGTCTTCTGGAACCGGTTCGTCAACCGATTCGCCGGAAACGCCCCTCCCGTCGAACGGCCCCACAAAGACCGGATTCAGATCACCGTCGATAGTCCCGAGGCGTTTGAAGAGCCGATCTGGCAGCATTTTTTCCCTCAGGTTCATTCGCCCACGGCGCTGCACCGGTTGACGGCCGCCACGCACAACGCCGAGTTCGTCCCCTTCTTCCGCGACCATCTGCGCAAAATCCTGTTGTTGCGCCAGGGCGTTCGGTACCTCTCCAAGGAAAATTACAACGTCGCGCGAATCGAGTTTCTGGGACGAATCTTCCCCGATGCACGGTTCATCGTTCCGATTCGCGAGCCATTCGCACACGTTCACTCATTGGTTCGCCAACACGCTTTGTTCTGTGGTTACGATCAGAACGATCGTCGGATTCATCGCTACCTGGCGATGGCGGGTCATTACGAATTCGGTCCGCAACGCTGCCCGATTCGACTCGACGCCGCCTCTGGCGATCGAATTCTCTCGGCGTGGGGTCAGAATCGCAATTACGAAGGCTACGCGATTCAGTGGAACGCCATCTATCGACAGATCCACGAACTTCGCAGCCGCGGCGATGAACTGTCGCGGCGAATTCTGGTCGTGCGTTACGAGGATTTCTGCGCCGCTCCCCTGGAGATGATGCGGCGGATCCTCTCTCACGTCGAATTGTCAGATTCGGACGTGTCCGAGGCGGACTACGCTCATATCTCGCCGCCGCGCGAGGGGAACTCGCCCCCTGGCGGAGAATCGCGCGAAGAGGTCGCGCAGGAAACTCAGGAGACGGCAGCGAGCTATGGCTACAATTCCCAACCTTAGGGGAGCCGGGAACGGAAAAAGGTGTCAGGGAACGGAAAAAGGTGTCAGGGAACGGAAAAAGGTGTC
>CAIOTJ010000354.1 GCA_903861195.1 uncultured Planctomycetaceae bacterium
GCGCCGGCCGGTTCCTCAGCGAAGACCCCCTCGGCTTCGCCGCCGGCGATGTCAACCTCAGCCGATATGTGGGGAATGGGGCGACGTTGTGGGTGGATCCGAGTGGGAAGACTCTCAGTTATCCAGTCGACCGAAATGGAGATGTCGTAACACCCAAGCCTGTAATGGGTCACGGAGCGAGTCAGGTTCTTGGTGGCCTACTGGAGGCGGGGGCCGGAGCGTTGGTGTTGTCTGGAAGCGTCTTAGCGGAAGCCCCGACGCTTGGAGCAGCAACTGTTGGCGTCATTGGTGGTAGTCTTCTGGTGAGTGATGGACTGGATCGAGTCATCGGAGGTTTCCAGGAGCTTACGACAGGCCGTGTCCGGGACACTGCTCTCGACGAAATTGCCAAGTATTTTGGTGGCGACTCAGCGGCGTATGCTCTCAATGAACTCAGGGAACAATTTGAACTCTATGCTTTAACCGTGGGAATAGGAATGGTGGCCTCGCCGAGCGGAGTATCGCCAAGCCGCAGTCCTGATCCGGCAGCAAGGCGTCCAAAGCTTCGAAAGGCTACTAAGGAACAAGCACAAACGGATGCTCTCAAGACCGCTGATGGAGATTACATCGATCCAAATACTGGGCAGGTGATTCCTAAACAAGGACCTTTCGACTATGGTCATCCGAAGGGACAGGAGTGGTGGAGATTGAGAGACCAGGCACGCGCCGAGAATTGGACAAGGCAACAAGTGATCGAGGCTGAAAACGCCAAGAAGTTCCAAATTGAAGACCCTTCATCAAACCGAGGACACATTCATGAGCAACATGACTCAACACAATGATTCCGTTTTCGCCGAATATCTATCAGCAATGGACATGTCAGTCGGCTGTTCAGGGCGATTCCTGAAGATTTCCGATGAACCCGAGCCATTTTGGCTTATTGCTTATGACGATGTGCCGGAAGACGGAGACACCACTGCTTTTACCTTTGGAGTTTCTTCAGTTCGGAATAAATCATGGATATCAGGCGCTCCAGAGCTTGTTGTCTGCGTCAACTCAAAAGACAACGATTGGCTACTGTCTTTGGGAGCAATTGCGTCAAGTCTACGTGGCAAGTGTCCGTTTTCGTTTGGTGATGTGCTTAGATTCGGAAAGCCCTTGAGTAGTGAATCAACCATGACGGCATTCTTTCTGTTTTGGCCCACAATCTTGCAGAAGGAACAACAGAGACTGCAGATCTCCGATCGTTTAATAATCTTTAAGCAGGCTTATCCTATATTTGAGTCTGAGATCGAACTTCTCGAACACTGTAGCCCGCAGGATTTTTTCATGCGAAGTGGTGTAGATTATTCCGATGTGCGCCGAGATGAAACAGATTGACACAACAGATTAGATCTCGTGGTGTACGGAATGAGCAGGGGCAGTTGTCTTCCAGGCGCTGCGTTGATGAGCGGAAGACGGCAACATGCAGTTGGCACCTCGCGGGACCGCACCATGGCAGGTGTAAACGGTCATTTGTGTTGCCCATACTTGACGCAAGCGCCATCCCCCCCCTTGCCCGGCCGCGTGCCCCAACCGGTTTCCGGCGCGTGGCCCCAGGTCGCGAGGTAGCGTGGGAAGACGGGACGTCGGCGGGAGCCGTTGCGGGCGGAGTGGATCGACCAGCTCAGGCGGTTTCAGAGGCGGTCCGGGAACTTCGAGGAGTTCTGTTGGGCGGTGGGGGTGTCCACTTCTGAAACACTACCGGGACCGAGATCAACCGCTACACCTGGAGCTACGACACACTCGGCCGGCCGGCCACGCAGACCTCCGTCGACTGCACCAGCACCTTCCAATACGACCAGTCCAGCCAGGTCACTGGCGTCACCCACACCGGCCAGGTCAGTGAGAACTACCAGTACGACAGCAACGGCAATCGCACCAACACCGGCACGTCGACCGGGGCCAACAACCGCCTGCTGTCCGATGATCGGTACGACTACCAATACGATGCCGAAGGCAACCGGACCCGGCGGACGGATCGGGCGACCGGCCAATACCAGATCCTCGCCTGGGACCACCGCAACCGGCTGACCAGCGTCACCAC
>CAIOTJ010000355.1 GCA_903861195.1 uncultured Planctomycetaceae bacterium
GGTTTTCGCCGCGGACCACAGCACGCCGACTCTCGGCGGAGCTCTCCCCGCATGGTCAAGCCCAGGTTTCGGGAAGCCTAACCCGACCCCTTCACCGCAGCCGCGATCCGGGCAAGCGACCGCTCTTTCCCCAGCAAAACCAGGCAGTCGTACACACCGGGGCCCACGGGCTGCCCCGTAGTCGCCAGCCGGAGCGCGTGGATCAGATCGCCGGTATTCAAACCCGCTTCCTCACAAAACGCCGGCAGCAACTGCTCGAGTGTCGAGACCGTGAAAGGCTCGAGGCCCGACATCCGCTCGGCAAACGAGCTGAGCTGGGCTGGGATCCCCTCTTTCCGGACCCGCTTGTCGAAGTTCTTCTGGTCGACTGGATAGTCGTCACAAAAGAAGGACCGGGCCGCGAGAATGTCGCTGAACACCTTCAGGCGATCCCCCAGAGCAGCCACAATCTGGGCCACAAACGCCTGTTGCTCCGGAGCGACTGGTTCGGACAACAGGCCGGCCTGCACCAGGTAAGGCAGAACCCCCGCCAACTTCTGATCGTCGGGGAGCACTTTCATCCAATGCCCCTGGAAGCTGTACAGCTTGTCGGGATCAAATCCCGCCGGGGCCTTCACCACTCGGTCAAGCGAGAAATTCGCAGTCATGGTGTCGAGCGACATGATTTCGGTGGAGTCATCGAGCGACCACCCAATGCGCCCCAACGCGTTCAAAACGGCCGCCGGCAAGTAGCCAATTTTCTCGTAGTATTCGACCATCACCGGATCGAGAGCCGCCGAGCCCGTCAGCCCCAATTGGGGAAATACTTCATCGGCCTTCTCAAACAGCTTTTTGAACTGCGGATTCTTCCGGTAGGCTTCAATCTTGCGTTTGCTGAGCTTCTCTTTCGACCCAGGGGCCGCCACATACGGTACATGAGCGAATTGGGGCAGTGCGTTCCCCAAAGCCTCGTGCAGTAACACCTGGATCGGGGTGTTCGACAGATGTTCTTCAGCACGAATGACGTGGCTGATCCGCATCTGTGCGTCATCGACCACCGTCGCAAAGTTGTACAACGGCGTGCCATCGCCCCGCAGGATCACGGGATCGGGCAGGAGGGCCCCATCCCACTCCACATGCCCACGAATAATGTCTTCCAGAACCACCTTGCGGTCGCGCGGGATCAGAAACCGCAGCACCCATGGCCGACCGCTGGCTTCATATTCGGCCTTTTGTCCGGGCGAGAGTTCCAGCGACCTGCGGATATTCAGATACGGCCGCTTGGCCTGTTCAGCCGCCTTGCGATCGGCCTCCACCTCGTCCTTGGTGGCGTAGTCGCGATAGGCATGGCCAGCCGCCTCCAAACGGGCCGCGGCGGCACGGTACAACTCGCCCCGCTGCGACTGGTAGTAGGGGGCCTGCGGACCACCGACCTCCGGCCCTTCGTCCCAATGCAGTCCTAACCAGCGAAACGCCTGGAGAATGGGACGCAGTGCCGCCTCCTGGTTCCGCGCCTGGTCCGTGTCATCGATCCGCAGGAGGAACTGCCCCCCGTTTCGCCTGGCCCACAACCAGTTGAAAAAGGCGGTCCGCATGCCGCCAATATGCATGTACCCCGTCGGACTGGGGGCAAATCGTGTTCGAACGGTCATGTTCGGGATGATAGAAGTCGGTGTGGAACACGGTCAAGCAGTCCCCCTGCCTGCTGGATCAGCAGGATGTGCTGAGCAGCGATCCTGACGGGGCTTGCACAAATTCGACCGGAAGAGCGGGAAGCAGAAACAAAAACGGCTGTCTTCGTCGCCGAAGACAGCCGTAACATGCCAAAATCCGCTTCGACTCAGAGGCTGAACTCAGCCTTCCGAGGGAGTGACGGTGGGAGCGGTGGCCACGCTGGGGGCCTGCCGCTTCTTCTTGACCCGCTTCACGCGGTCGTTCACACCGACGAACTCGATCAGGGCCTGATGACCGGCGTCACCCAACCGACGCGTGGCGATCCGGAGAATGCGCGTATAGCCACCAGGACGAGTCTCAAATCGCTTGGCCAGCTCATCGAACAGAATGTCCACCGCCTCAGTGTCACGCAGCAGGGCGAAAGCCCGACGGCGATACGCCACGCCGGGCGCCCGGGCCTGAGCCCAGTCACGCCACTGGGCCGAATCGCGCCAAGCCTTCCACTCAGGAGTGTTACGAGCTGCATTCGACGACAAAGCGGACGCCTTCGCGTCGGTCACCAAAGCCTTGCGGGCGAGAGTGACCAGCTTCTCGACGTAGGGTCGCAACTCCTTGGCCTTCTCGACCGTGGTGATGATCCGCCCGGCGACTTCAGGACGACCGGGAGTCCCTTCTTCAGGCTGACGAACCGTCTTGATCAAGCTGGCTGCCATGTTGCGAAACATGGCCGCGCGGTGTGAGGCATTCCGGCCGAGGGTACGGCCTGCAATACGATGACGCATGAGACGTTCACCTTCAACGAAAACGGGAAGCGACTTCCCGGGCTGAACTTTTGGTCTGACGGATGTGCCAACTCTGCGGCACACATTTGCTCAACAACTGACCGACGGGACTACTTCCGCGTCGATTGGGGACGCTGACCCAACTTCAGGCCGATTGCTTCCAACCGCTCCCGCACTTCCTGCAGAGTGGTCTCGCCGAAGTTCCGGACCTGTAGCAACTGCTCTTCCGACCGCGACACCAGATCGCGAACCGTATTGATCCCTTCGGACTCGAGGCAATTGGTCGCCCGGACTGAAAGATTCAGCTCAGCAAGGCTGCGACCAAGTTTGTCCTCCAGATCCAGATCGAGAGGGAAGTACCCAGTCTCCTCACCCATCTTCGCCAATCCGCCGCGATCCGGAGGAATCTCGGGGCCTGGCTCGCGATAGGTGATGAATGGGTTCAAATGCTTCCGCAGAATCTTCGCAGCCTCGACCAACGCCATCTCGGGAGTGGTGGTCCCGTTCGTCCAGATCTCAAGAACCAACTTGTCATAGTTGGTCCGCTGGCCGACGCGGGTCTCCTCGATCTTGTAGCGGACCCGGGTGACCGGCGCAAAGATCGCATCAACGGGAATCACACCCACTTCGGGGCTCCGTTGGTAGTGCTCAGTCGCGGGCAGAAACCCGCGTCCGTTCTCCACCGTCAACTCGATGTTCAGCGGCACATCCTCCGTCATCGTGGCGATGACGAAGTCTTTATTGACGACCTCCACCTGGTCATCAGTAATGATGTCCGCACCAGTCACCAAGCCTTTGCGGGTCCGTTCGATCCGAATCTTCCGCGCTTCCACGCTGTGATTCTTCACCACCAGCGACTTGATGTTCAAGATGATGTCGGTGACATCCTCAACCACACCGGGAATCGAGGTGAACTCGTGCTGCACACCCTGGAACTTCGCCTGGGTCACCGCACTCCCCTCCAGACTTGAGAGGAGAATTCGTCGAAGGCTGTTCCCGACGGTCACACCAAACCCACGCTCAAACGGCTCGGCGGTAAATTTGCCGTAAGTCGTTGTATTCTCTGGAGCGGCCACAGCACTGCTGGGCAGTTCCAATCCACGCCATCGAATTCGCATCGCCGTGCTCTCCTCGAAAACAACCGCTTCCCACCCGGTTCCGGTCTACGCAGCCTGCAGTCGACACCGTCGGCCGGCACCTCCTGCTCAACGCGACAGAAACTCGATGATCAGCGATGTCTGGACGGGAATCGACCAGTCCGTGTCTCCCGGAAGACGCAACACCCGGCCAGAGGGATTGTCTCCCGCAGAATCAACCGCCAGGAAGTCGGGAACACGCCCGCTGAACCCTTCCAGGCTTTGCTTCACAAAACGCACGCTCTTCGGGCGGGCCTTGACCGACACCGTGTCTCCCGCCTTCACCAGAAAGCTCGGGATCGTGACCTTGCGACCATTCACACAGATGTGCCCGTGAGACACAAGCTGCCGAGCAGTCCGGCGATTCCCGGCAAACCCCATCCGGTGCACGATGTTATCCAGACGTCGCTCCAAGAGCGCCATCAGGGTGCTTCCGGTATTTCCCTTGGACCGACCGGCCAAATCCATATACCGCCGGAACTGGCGTTCAAACACGCCGTAATATCTCTTGACTTTCTGCTTTTCACGCAGGCGGGAGCCATAATCGCTGGTCTTACGACGCTTCTGGGTGTGCATTCCGGGAGGCTGCTCCCCACGCTTCTCCAAGGCGCACTTCGGCGAATCACACCGCAGCGTCTTCAGAAACAACTTCACCCCTTCGCGGCGGCACAACCGGCAGACCGGACCTGTATAGCGACCCATGTTTCAGCTTCAGTTTCCAGGAATGTCCCAAGGGACAGTGTCAGTTCAGAAAAACGTCCTGCACAGGACTGGTTCAGGCCAGCCCCAATGGCTGACAAATCCGCTGGTCCGACGCCACAACTCTTTCGCGATTCAACCGGCCGGTCGGAGACCAGACCAACTCGGCGAAGGACGTCATCGCCAGTTGTGCTCGACACCTCGATCGAACACACCACTACGCCGTCAGACGCGGCGCTTCTTCGGAGGCCGACAGCCGTTATGCGGCAACGGCGTGACATCTTCGATGGACTTGATTGACAATCCGGCCGCCTGCAGTCCGGTGATTGCACTCTCGCGGCCCGAGCCAGGCCCCTTGACGCGAACCTCCAACTCTTTCACACCGAACTTCGATGCCTTCTCGGCACAGGTCTCAGCAGCCCGCTGTGCGGCGAAGGGTGTGCTCTTGCGGCTTCCCTTGAAACCCGATGTGCCTGCCGTCGCCCAACACAAAACGTCCCCATTCACGTCTGTGATGGTCACAGTCGTGTTGTTGAACGTCGCCTTGATATGGGCCACAGCCTTCGCCACGTTGCGGCGAATCTTCTTGCGAACTGCCTTACTCACACCTGCACTCCCTCTGAATTCCTGCGACCGCCTGCCGCGAACTTCACACCACAATGTCTCTGGCCAGCTCCCCGACTCAGCTCACACCCCCACTCAACTCACACCCCTGGGCAACTCACACCCCTGGGGCAACTCAGATCCCAATGTCTCAAACTCCAACTGGGCGCTGTTGCAACCAACGCGCCCCCGTGTGCCGCAGCTGTGGAATCTCGCCAGGCCAAATCTCGATTAACGCAACTCCTTGACACCCTTCTTGCCAGCCACCGTCTTCCGAGGCCCCTTCCGGGTCCGGGAATTGGTGCGGGTCCGCTGTCCGCGAACAGGCAATCCGCGACGATGCCGGAAGCCCCGGTAGCAGGCAACCTCTCGCAGCCGGCTAATATCTTGGGCAATCTTGCGTCGCAACTGACCCTCGATCAGGAACTCCTTGTCCAGGAGATTCGCGATTCGGGCCAGATCGTCGTCCGACAACTCCCGCGCAGGCCGATGAAGATCAAGTCCCAACTGGCGACAGATCTGGATCGCCGTGGTACGACCAATTCCGTAGAGGTAACCCAACGAAATGTAGGTCGGCTTGTCCGAGGGAATGTCGACACCCGAAATACGAGCCATTCAGCTCTCTCCGCTCTGCTTCTTCAAGCCTCTGAAAACCGGACTGGTGAGCCCGGAAACACCGGGGACTAAAGAGAATCTCGGGACCGGCCTAACCGCCGCCCCCGAGATTGGTTGCCAGCCCATTACTTGACCTTCGGTCCCGAATTGAGGGCCGCCTCACGGCACGCCTGAACTCAGTCCCAACGACAACTCCGTCTTGACGTCCGCACAAAGCACTCACTCAAGCTATCCCGCCGCAGACAGTATCATCTGCCCGGCATGCAACTGAGCCATGTGCCCTTGTTTGTTTTCGCCTCCAAACGCTCCCTCATGCCAACAGGCAAACCGAGAAGGAAGCACAGGAGATTTCAGCCCTGACGCTGCTTGTGACGTGGATTCAACGAGCAGATGACGTAGACACGCCCCTTCCGCCGAACCACTTTGCAGCCTTCACACACCCGCTTGACACTCGCTCGAATCTTCATCTCACTCTCACACAGGCTGGCCAGACAGCCTGCGGCAGTCTGGAAGATCCACGATGATACTCCACACCCCCGGAACTGGCAAGCCACTGACTTACCAATCCCCTGCTCAAATCGGTCCCCCGCCACCCTTCAGGCCGGGCAACTGCCGTCGATCACCGGATCCTCTCAACTCCCATCCGTCAGAATCGAAGGGCCTTGATCAGTCATCGCCACAGTATGCTCAAAGTGTACACTTGGCCGCTTGTCGCGGGTTTCGACTGTCCAGTGGTCGGAAAGAATCCGGACGGTTTTGCCCCCGGCGTTGACCATCGGCTCAATCGCCAACACCAACCCCGGAACCAATCGGAAATCCTGTCGAAGCAATTGCTTGCTCACAAAATTGGGAACCTGTGGGTCCTCGTGCATTTCCCGCCCGATCCCATGTCCCACAAATTGCTCCACAACGCTGAAGCCAGAGTCACGAACGTGCGACTCCATCTTCTCCGCCACTTGCGACCAGCGTTCGCTGCGTCCCATCTCCCGAATGGCCAGTTCCAGGTTCTCCTGGCCAACACGCATCAATTCCCGGCACTCCTCGCTGACCTCTCCGACGGCATAGGTCCAGGCCGAGTCTCCGCACCACCCATCCAGCCGACAGCCCGTGTCAACTTTGACAATGTCTCCCGCCTGGAGTGCCCGATGACCAGGAATTCCGTGAACGACCTCTTCGTTCACCGAAATGCAGCACACAGCCGGAAACGGAACTTTGCCCGGGACTCCCTTGAACAGCGGCTGAGCCCCCCGCTGCTCAAACAATCGTTCCACGGCAAGATCGATCTCCGCCGTCGTAATCCCCGGAGCAATCAGGGTGCGCACCAAACGATGTGCCTCCGCGACCACTCTGCCAGCGGAACGCATCAACTCAATTTCAGCCGGCCGTTTGAGCACAATCAAGGTATTTTCCCGCGTCCCACTTCCTCTCTGGAGGAAGACTAGGATTCCAGCAGGCCTCCGTAATTCCGCATCACGAGGTGACTGTCAATCTTCTGAATCAGATCCAACCCGACCGACACCACGATCAACAGACCGGTCCCCCCGAAGAAACTCGCGACCACCCAATCCGTCCCCAACATGTTTTGAACGACGGTCGGGATGACCGCCACCAGAGACAAAAAGGCGGCACCAACATAGGTGATGCGGGTCATGACCTTCTCAAGGTAATCGGCAGTTCGCTTGCCTGGACGATGCCCCGGAATGAAACTGCCATAGTCCTGGAGATTGTTCGCAATTTCCTTGGGGTTGAAAGTGATGGCTGTCCAGAAGAAGCAGAAGAAGAAAATCAGCGCGATGTAGCACAGGTTGTAGATGTAACCACGCTCGCCGCTGAACGCCCCCGCCAGCGACTGAACCCAATCATATTGCCCCAACCAGCTCGAACGCAGCCAGTTGAGAATCAGGGTGGGAAACATCAACAGGCTCGACGCAAAGATGATGGGCATAACCCCCGCCTGGTTGACTTTGAGCGGGAGGAACTGCTTCTGACCGCCGAAGACTCGCCGACCACGAACATGTTTGGCGCTCTGTGTCGGGATCCGCCGCTGTCCCTGTGTGATGAAGATCACCCCCACCACCACAGCCACAAACAGAGCTGCCAGGATGAGGAGACTCTCGATCCCCTGATCACCCCCCAGCCGGGGACCACCCTTCAGGTAATCATTGAACAGCTTGACAATGGCGGCCGGCACGCGAGCCAGAATTCCCGCCATGATCAACAGCGAAATTCCATTCCCGACCCCATACTCATCAATCTGTTCGCCGATCCACATCAGGAAGATGCTGCCGGCAGTCATCGTGATGACGTTCACAAGATTCGGGAAGAATCCCCAGAAATCATCGTACACTGCATTTTGGCCCATCGACTGCTTCACAAATTGCAGCCACATCACGCTCTGCAGAAAGCAGAGGGCCACTGTCAGGTAACGAGTGTACTCATTGATCTTTTTCCGACCGACTTCCCCTTCTTTCTGGAGTTTCTCCAGGGGGGGCCAAACACTCGCCAACAGCTGCAGGATGATCGAAGCCGAGATATACGGCATGATCCCCAACCCAAAAATTGTCGCATTTCCAAACTCTGAGGCCGAGAACAGCTGCACCAGTTGGAAAGTCTGACCCAAGGGATTGTTGCTGGCCTGCATCTGCTCCATATTGCGCTTGATCTGCGATTGATCAATGTTCGGCAGGGTGATGTAGTACCCCAGACGATACACGCACAACAGCGCCAGCGTGAGCCAGATCTTGCGACGCAGTTCCGGAATTTTGAAGACGGTCAGGAACTTGTCAAACATGGGTCAGCATCCCGCCTGGGGCAATCGGGCCGTGGAGAAATCCAATTCCCTGGAGGGTCGACATTCTCCAGTCTGTCGATCCGCCTCTGCACCGAAACTCGGTCGGGAGCCCACACATGGCACACATCAGCTGCTTACAGCCGGGTGTGAAACCAATCGGTCCTCGACCGAAACCTGAAGGGCCCGATCTCCAGGCCCCCGGGGATTCCACCGTTCTAGTGGACCCTTTCCACGCTGCCACCGACCGCCTTGATCTTCGCCTCGGCGCCAGCCGAGAAGTCGGTCACTTTGACCGTCAACTTCTTGGTCAGATCACCCTTGGCGAGGATCTTGATCCCATCCCACTCCCCCTTCACCAATCCTTTTTCACGCAACGCAGCCTCGTCGACAACCGCACCATTCTCAAACCGCGCTTCGAGAACCGAGACGTTGATCTCGGCCATCCGGCGGGTAAAGAAATTGTTGCTGAAGCCGAATTTCGCCACGCGCCTAAAAGCCTGCTTCTGCCCCCCTTCGAAGGCAAACCGCTTGGCATGACCGGAATGGGCCGAGTGTCCCTTGTCACCACGGCCGGCCGTCTTGCCATGGCCGGACCCAATGCCACGCCCGACACGTTTGCGGGCTTTGTGCTTCTGGATCCCACGATGGACGTCATTGATCTGCATCAGACATTCACTCCCCGCAGACGGGAGACCTGGTCCCGCGTGCGCAACTGGCTTAGGGCATTCATCGTCGCCCGCACCAGATTCATTGGATTGGACGAACCGCGGCACTTCGTCAGCACGTCTTGAATCCCGGCCGACTCCAAAACAGCCCGCACTGTGTTGCCGGCAATCACACCGGTTCCCGGCATGGCGGGAATCAGCACCACGCGAGCCGCACCGTATCGCCCCTCGACAAGGTGCGGGATTGTGGTTTGCACCAACGGCACACTAATCGAAGCCCGATTGGTCTGCCGGACAGCCTTTTCGACCGCCTGAGGAACCTCAGTCCCCTTCCCATAACCCCAACCCACCTTTCCCTTGTGGTCTCCCAGGACCACGAGGGCGGTGAACGTGAATCGACGGCCACCCTTGACCACGCAGGCACAACGCCGGATCTGGACGACCTTTTCCTGCCCCTGATGGGACTCTTTTTCCGAAGCCACTGCTGAGATCCTCTGCCTTTAGAAATTGAGTCCACCTGCGCGGGCGGCGTCGGCCAACGCAGCCACCCGCCCGTGGTACCGGTATTGCCCCCGGTCAAACGCCACATCCTTGATTCCGGCCTTCAGGGCGCGCTCCGCCAACGCTTTGCCAACAACCTCGGCCGCTCCCTTGTTCCCACCGTTACTGTCGGCGGGAAGCAGCGACTTCTCAGCACTGCTGGCGGCACACAGAGAAACACCACGATCATCATCGATGATCTGGGCGTAGATGTACTTGTTGCTGCGGAACACAGTCAACCGCGGCCGCGACGCGGAGCCTCGGACCCGCTTCCGCACCCGCCATGCCCGCACCTGCTTTTGACGGGCCCTGCGCTTCACCAAACTCATGCTGACACCACTCCTGAATTCGTGATCCGCCTGGAGAACCCCACTCAGGTTCTCCGCCGGTCGACGACACTAACCGCCACTCGCCTGAGACTTGCCCGCCTTCCGACGAACATTCTCTCCCTCATACCGGATTCCCTTCCCCTTGTAGGGCTCGGGAGGACGCACCCTGCGAATCACCGCGGCGAACTGGCCAACCGCCTGGCGATCACAGCTCGTCAAGGTAATGTGGGTCGGATCCGGCACAACACAGGTAACACCACTCGGAATCGGCAGCTTCACGATGTTCGCGAACCCGACCGACAGATTCAGCGATTTCCCGCCGACCAACTGCGCCTGGTACCCGACCCCCTGAATTTCCAGCTTTTTGGTGAACGGATTCACAACTCCGGACACCATGTTGCTGAGCAGAGCTCGGGTCAACCCGTGCAGCGCGCGATTCTGCGCCTCATCGTCATGACGGGAAACGCTGAGTTGCTTGCCATCCTGAGCCACAACCTGGATGTTGGGATGCACGGTCAGATGAAGTTCGCCCTTGGGCCCCTTGATCGTGACCTTCTGGCCCTCAATCTTCGCCGTGACTCCCGCAGGGAGATCGACCGGCTTTTTTCCAATCCGCGACATCGTTCTTCCAACCCAAACTGGATTTGTGCTCTCACATCCGCCAGACCAAACCTGACGGCCGTCTCACCTAGCTCGCCTGTCTATCCCCTCCCGCTCATCCCTGTGGCCTCCGGAACGCTGTCAGCGACCCCCAAGACCCAGTGGACGCTGCGATCCGGACGATCACTTGACGACCGGATTGTCCCGCACGCCACAATCGGCGACTCAGCAGATGGAGCAGAGCACCTCTCCGCCCACCTTCTGTTCCTTCGCCTCGCGGTTGCTCAGCACACCCCGACTGGTGGTCAGAATGCTGATCCCCAACCCCTGCAGGACGTCTCCAATCTGATCAGCGCGCTGGTAGATCCGGCGCCCAGGCTTGCTGACCCGCTGAATCTCCTGAATCACACGCTCCCCATTGGGGCCGTACTTCAGATTGATTCGCAGGGTCTTGTAGGGTGCCCCCTCCACCTCAATCAATTCGAAATCCCACACGTAGCCCTCCCGCTGGAGGACTCCCGCGATCCCGACCTTCAGCTTCGACTCTGGCATATCCACGAACGGACGCTCGATCGCAACGGCGTTCCGAATCCGTGTCAACATGTCGGCAATCGGATCTGTCATCATCGTATCACCAGCTCGCCTTCTTGACCCCCGGGATCAGTCCATCCAGCGCCATGTTCCGGAAACAAAGCCGGCACAGCTTGAATTTGCGATACACCGCCCGCGGGCGTCCACACAACGCACACCGACGCTCGGACCGCGCACTGAACTTCGGCTTGCGCTTCGCCTTCTCGATTTTGGCCTTACTCGCCATCTCTCTTCTCCGCCTGTTCTCCCGCGACTATTCAGTCGCGAATGGCATCCCCATTTCCTTCAACAACAACCGGGCCTCGGCGTCGGACTCCGCCGTCGTCACCAGCGTGATGTGCATTCCCTGCGTGAAGGTCACCTTGTCGGCGTCCACCTCGGGAAACACCAGCTGTTCGGTCAGGCCCAGGCTGTAGTTGCCATGGCCGTCAAAGGCTTTGGGATTCAAACCCCGGAAATCCCGCACACGCGGCAGGGCCAGGGAAATGAGTCGGTCCAGGAATTCGTACATCCGCAGGCCCCGCAGGGTGACTTTGCAGCCAATCTCCATTCCCTGCCGGAGTCGGAAGGACGAAATCGCCTTCTTCGCCTTGGTGATCAGCGGACGCTGACCGGTGATCGTCGCCAGGTTATTGGCCGCTTCCTCCAAACGCTTGCGATCCTGCGTAGTCGAACCCACGCCCATGTTCACCACGACCTTCGTGATGCGGGGAATCGCATGCGCATTGGTCTTTCCCAGAGCCTTGCCCAGGCTGGGAGCAACCTGCGTCCTGTATTTTTCCTGCAGTCGAGCCATCTCAATCCAAGTCTTTCCAGAACGGCGATCAGAACCGCCGATCCATGGGAACCACCGGCGTCCCAGTTCCTTCACTGGCCAGTTTCAGTCTCTCTCGCT
This sequence comes from uncultured Planctomycetaceae bacterium, assembly GCA_903861195.1. Classification (GTDB taxonomy): domain Bacteria; phylum Planctomycetota; class Planctomycetia; order Planctomycetales; family Planctomycetaceae; genus UBA10511. The sequence continues at coordinate 11,900 of CAIOTJ010000355.1, forward strand.
CTGGCCACCAGTTGACCACCACAATCGAGACGCCGATTCACTCACCACTCACCCAATGGTCACTGGCAGCGGCCTCTTCCAGGCCATCACTGCCAAGACCCATTCCTCCAACTCAGCTCTTCTTGGCGTATTTCGCACGCGCCACACCAACCGCTCCCAGATCATTCTGGCACTTGCGGCAGTGTCGGTACTTTGTTCCATCGGCGCGATACTTGAACCCCACTCGAACACCACGAGTGCACGTCGTGCAGTAGTACATCGCGTTGGATGCATCAATCGGCATCTCCAGGGAGAGCCGACCCCCTTGGGGACTCTTTGGGTGGCCGCGTTTCACGTGCTTCCAGACGCGGTTCACACCCTCAACCACGAGGCGCTTGCCACCGTCCAAAACCTTGATCACCTTGCGAGGCTCATTGCCGGCGTCATCGCCGCACAGGATGACCACTTCATCACCCGTCTTGATTCGCATGATCACACGACCTCTTCTGCAAGGCTGACAATTTTCATGAACCCCGCGTCGCGAAGCTCCTTGGCGACCGCACCGAAAATGCGGGTCCCCTTCGGATTCTTCTCGTTGTCAATCAATACGACCGCGTTCTTGTCAAAGCGGACGTAACTGCCGTCGTCCCGGCGGTTGGCCTTGCGGGTCCGAACGACAACGGCCCGCGCCACATCCCCGGCCTTCACCTTCTCGCCAGGAATGGCCTTCTTGATGCTGACCACGATGATGTCCCCCAAGCCAGCGTAACGCCGCTTGGTTCCGCCCAGCACCTTCACGCAATACGCGACCTTCGCACCCGAATTGTCGGCCACGTCCATCAGCGTCTGCATCTGAATCATGATCTTCTCTCCTCGACTCCGTTTTCACGGTCCGTCGACCCAACTTCCCAGAGGGGATCGCACACCCCAAAACCATCACCGCACGTCCGATGCAATCAATCAGCCGGACAACTCCCGACCCAATCTCGTGGCACTGGCCAATTTCTTCACACCGGTTGGTCAGCCATTCGCCTGGTCAGCAGCTGTATCAGGATCTTGAATGACACAGCCTGCCCAAAGCTCACGAATTCACGGCGGCTTCGACTTTGACCTGCGGCATGGTGTTGGCCTTGACGACCTTCACCAAGGACCACCGCTTCAGACGGGACATGGGCCGACATTCGACGATCTCGACCAAGTCCCCCTTCTTGGAGACATTCTCCTCGTCGTGGGCGTAACAGACGGTCCGGGTCCGCAAAATCTTCCCATACTTGGGGTGACGATAAGACCTCTCGACCTCGACCCGCCGAGTCTTGAGGTTCTGGTCTCGTGTCACAACGCCAATCACTCGTCTGCGCATGGTCTCAACTCGAATTCAGAACACCGATGATCCGCTTGGGGTCACTCACCCCGGAACACCGCCGGAAACTCAATTCCCAGACGACAACACACGGTCCCGCAGGATCGTCTTGATCCGGGCGATCTCACGCCGAGTCTTCTGAATGTTACTCGGAACATCCAGCTTTTCAGTCGTCGATTGGACCCGCAGCCGGAACCACTGGTCCTGTGCCTCTTTCAACGAGAACTCCAACTGCTCGTTGCTCATCTCACGAAGTTCGACAGCCTTGGTCATCACTCACTCTCCCGGCCGACGGCCAATCATGCGGACCCGCAATGGCAGCTTGTAGGCCATGCGAGCCAGCACTTCGCGAGCTGCCTCTCGGGGCAGCCCTGCCACTTCGAACAACACCGTTCCCGGCTTGATCACCGCAACCCAGTGAGCCGGCTCCCCTTTCCCCTTACCCATTCGGGTCTCAAGAGGACGAGCAGTCATCGGCTTGTGTGGGAAGATGCGAATGAACAGCTTACCATCTCCGCGAATGTATTGCATTGCAGCAATACGGCACGCTTCGATGGTGGTCGCCTTCACATAGCCACCCTGCGTCGACTGCAGACCGAAGTCTCCCAGTGACACACGGTTGCCACGTGTGGCATTACCTCTTATGCGCCCTCTTTGACTTTTGCGGTACTTGACCCGCTTTGGCATGAGCGGCATCGTTGGCCTCCTCGTCAGCGTATGTGCCGAGCGCGATCCAAACCTTCACACCGATCACTCCGACGGTGGTCATGGCCTGGGCGAACCCGTAGTCAATGTGTTCCTGCAGTGTCGAGAGGGGGATCGAGCCTCGCGCTGCCTTCTCGCAACGCGACATCTCCGCTCCACCCAGACGTCCCGACAACTGGACCTTCACTCCCTGGACTCCCGCATCCATGACCTGCTCCAGCGAACGCTTGATCGTCCGCCGGAAGCTGGCTCGCTTTTCCAACTGCTGAGCCATGTCTTCGGCCACCAGTTGGGCGTTTCGATTCGGATTATTGATCTCGACGATCTTCAAATCCATGCGCCGGCCGGTCAAATCCTCCAATTCGGACTTCAACCGATCGACTTCCTGACCCTTCCGGCCGATGATGATGCCGGGACGGGCGCAGTGCAGATGCACAATCACCATGTCTCGCGTCCGCTCAATCACAATCCGCGGAATGCCCGCGAACAGGTACTTCTTCTTAATGAAGGTGCGGATCTTGTTGTCTTCTACGAGCAGGTCGCCAAATTCCTTCTTGGAGGCGTACCACCGGCTGCGCCAGTCCTCGGTCACTCCAATTCGAAATCCGGTCGGGCGTGTCTTTTGACCCATGATCTGTTCCTCGACTCCCCTGCTCTCTGCTGGCCTTGGGTCAACTCCCTGGATCGGAAGCTCAACCCCTGCTGTCTCTGAACCGTGACGACTGTTGACCGCGGACGGCCCCGACTACCTAGTTGATCGCGACCTGAATGTGAGCGAACCGCCGGCGGATCGTGTAAGCCATCCCACGAGCACGGGGCAGCACTCGCTTGAACATTGGCCCCCCGTCAACTCGGGCATCGACCACTGTCATCCGATCGACGTTCCTCGCACCCCGATCCTCCGCATTCGCCACCGCGCTGCTGAGAACCTTCTCCAGGAACCGGGCTCCGCGATTCGGCTCGTACTTCAACAACAAGATCGCCTCATCGACGCGGCGGCCGCGGATCAGATCGGCGAAAGGACGCACTTTCGATGCGGAAATGCGTGCGAATCGGTGTGTCGCGTTGTATGCCATGTGCATTGCTCCCCAGACCGGAACACGGTCATGAAACCGGATCCAGACCGTTTCTGAACCTATTCCTTCTTGGCCTTGCCACCGTGTCCCTTGAAGACGCGGGTTGGAGCGAATTCCCCCAACTTGTGCCCCACCATCTCTTCGGTGACAAACACGCTGATGTGCGCCTTGCCATTGTGCACCATGAAGGTGTACCCGATGAAATCAGGTGGAATCGTCGACCGCCGGGACCAGGTCTTGATCGGCTCTTTCGAGCTCGCCTTGATCCGCGCGTTGACCTTCTTCATCAGCTTGGGGTCCACATAAGGACCCTTCTTCAATGATCGACCCATCACTTGACCTCACACGCACCGGCTGGTTCACGGCGAACACTTCGCCGACTTCATGGCCGCTGATTGATCCTCAAAATCACTCGGACCCCGAGTTCCACCACTACTTCAGTTGTCCGTACCGCCGCGACCGACGTCTCCGAACAATTGCCGATGACGAGGGCTTCCGCCGCTTCCGCGTCCGGCCCCCCTTGGCCAGCTTTCCATTTGGCGAACAGGGATGCCGCCCACCGCCACTTCGACCCTCACCACCACCCAATGGGTGGGCAACCGGATTCATCGCCACACCCCGCACATGCGGGCGATGCCCCATGTGCCGACGACGACCTGCCTTGCCGTAGGTGATCGAACTGTGCTCGCTGTTTCCGACGGAGCCGACCGTTGCACGGCACTTGCTCGAAATCCGACGCACCTCGCCCGAAGGCAGCGTGATCTGCGCCCAATCTCCATCCCGGGCATTGACGACGGCTGACACACCGGCACTCCGACACAGCTGACCTCCGCGGCCAGGCTGCATCTCCACATTGTGCACCACCGTGCCCGAAGGAATGCTTCCCAAAGGAAGAGTATTCCCCAGATTAGGCTCGACGGACGGTCCACTCTCAACACGGTGTCCAGCCTGCAAACCGTCCGGCGCCAGAATGTACGACTTCTCGCCGTCAGGATACTGCAGCAGAGCAATCCGGCAGGTGCGGTTAGGATCGTACTCGATGGCAACCACAGTCGCCACCGCACCGTCCTTCTTTCGCTTGAAGTCAATCAAACGATACTGCCGGCGGGCTCCACCCCCACGATGGCGGGCAGTAATCTTCCCCTGGAAGTTCCGCCCATTGCTCGTGGGAAGACGCACCAGCAGCGACTTCTCTGGCTTCTTCTTACGGTCGGTGATCTCGGAAAAATCGCTGACCGAGGCACCACGCCGACCGGCACTCGTTGGCTTGTAGAATCGCAATCCCATGTTGGGTCATCCCCAGATATCTTGTGGCCTGGCAGGCCAGGATGCTTCGTGTTCGCCCAGACTCTTGTTCAACCCGCCCTGCGAGGCTAGGGCTTAGAAGAGGTTGATCCGATCGTCTTCGTGCAGTGTCACAATCGCCTTCTTCCAGGAAGGAGACTGCACATAAACCGTCCGCGAACGCCGCGGCTTGCCCACTCGGTTCTGGGTCCGCACGCCAACCACCCGAACCTTCCACAACGCCTGCACGGCAGCGCGGATGTCGATCTTGGTAGCCTGCGGGTGAACTTCAAATGCGTAGGCATTCCGACGACTCGACAGGTGCGTCCCCTTCTCAGTCACCAAAGGCCTGAGAATGATCTGGTGGGGCTGCAACTCAACCCCGGATTTCGCCACCACAGCCATCGCTCGCTCCCAATTCCAAAGGGGTGACTCAACGTCCCCCGTTCACCTTCAGCCCGCTTATCCAATCCGACTGAAACTCAGACCCCAATCAACAGCCCGACTGCAACAGTCAGGAAACTGCCTCAGCAGCACGGATCCGCTCGCGAATCGCGTCGAGGGCACCTCGCGTCAACACCAGCTGCTTCTTATGAAGCACCTCGTAGGCGTTCAATTCCGCCGCGGGGGACACCGCGACTCGCGGAATGTTACGGGCCGACTTCCACACGTTCCCATCAGCACCCGCCAGAGCCAACAGACACGACGTCCCCTCGAGCTTGAGGGCCTTCAAAGTCTGGGCGACATCACGGGTCTTCGGAGTCGCCAGCTGGAGTTCGTCCAGCAAGGTGACCTGATTATCCTCAAACTTGCTCAAAATCGCCATGCGGGTCGCCAGCTGGACGGCCTTGCGCGGCAGACGGTAGGTGTGATCCACAGGAGTCTTGGCGAACGTCACACCACCACCACGACGAATCGGAGTCCGCTTGTTACCCATGCGGGCCCGACCCGTCCCCTTCTGCTTGTACATCTTCTTCTTGCTGCCCTGAACGTCGGCACGGCCCTTTGTGGCCACAGTGCCGAGTCGGCGATTCGACTCATACATGACAACAACGTCATGCAGCAGCTGTTTGTTGATCTGCGGAGCCAGCTCCGCCAGGTCGAACTCGTAAGTTCCAACCTGTTGACCCGAACGATTGTGCACCGGTATCGAAGCCATGTGTCACTCTCCCCTGCAGGGGTCTTCCTCTGTCAGATGATCCAGAATGACCGGACCAGAACTTGTGTCCTCTGATTCCACCGCTGATGTATCGCATCAGGCGATGACCTGTCCGAACTGTCGCCTACTTCTTGGCTGCGACTGGTCGCACTTTCTTGGTCGGGTGCTTGAGAGTCACAAACGCACCGTTCGGACCGGGAACTGAACCCGCGACCAACACCAGGTTGTTTTCGACATCCACCCGAACAATCCGCAAAAACTTGACAGTGGACCGCTCATTGCCCCAGCGGCCCGACATTCTTTTCCCCTTCTTGATCCGCCCGCTCCAACCACGATTGGTTGCATGTGCGGCGATCGACCCGCCAGCCCGGTGATGTCGCTGAACGCCGTGCGAAGCCCGCAACCCATGAAAATTGTGCTGCTTCATCACGCCGGCAAAACCACGCCCCTTGTTTCGCCCAACCACATCGATTCGCTGCAACTCGGAAAACGACTCGACCGAGAGCTTGTCTCCCACGGCTGGAGCAGCCTCACCCGCCACCAACCGGAACTCGCGAATGTAACGCAACGGTTCGCAGCCAGGCCGCGGCGACTCGGCAACACCATGCTCCTGCCGTGCCTTGGAACGCTTGCCTCCGAGGTCGCTCAGCCGGCCACGCTCGGCACGACTCGCCAATCGCCGTGGCTTGGCACCGAACCCAACCTGAACGGCAGAATAACCATCCTTCTCGGGCGTCTTGACCTGCAGTACCACACAGGGACCCGCCTCGATCACCGTGACGGCAACCGACGCCCCCGCTTCGTAGACCTGTGTCATTCCGACCTTGCGGCCCAACAATCCAACTGGCATCACTGCACCTGCGGCAACTCGTTCAATTCAATCGGCACCGGCAACGCTGGCTGCCAACACCGCCTCTGCAACCTCTCAACCCCACACCAGATGACTCGCGTCCGCCCCCAACCCTGTCGAGCCGACTCTTGCTGTTGGCAACTCGCCACAGTCCACATTCTCCAGCATTCCCGGAGTTGCCAACTGCAGCCCAAACCAACACCCTAAACCGGACTCGAACACACTTCGCCGAACCCGAATTCTCAATCCGAACCCATTACCGCTCCCAAAAAGGGAACAGAGGGCTCAGGTGGACCCGGGACGGGACTGGGGCTTTCACGGTCTCCAGCAACCGCGAACAGTCTCACCCACCGGGGCGACAACTGTTCTGTTGAGCGGGAGGTCTCCTGCCTTCAACCCAGCCCAGAATGGCCAGTCCGCACAGGACACTCACCGCTCCGCTCAGCCAAGCTCTGAAATCAACCTGCGGTTCTGGCAAAACCGAACCACAGAGATCGACGGCAGTCTATCAAAATCCAACTCAACTGGATACTGACCAACTCAATTTCGCCCTCAGGCCACCTGCCATCGCCTGAGAAACGCTCCAAATGGCCAACAAACCAACCGAGCCAAACTTCCACACACCCTCTCAGCCCGCCCCACATCGGCCGGAACTGACTTTCCTTCGAACCGCCAGACCCTGGCACCTTCCCAAAGGCAATCACTTGCCAGAACGGAATTTTGACCAGAGCCGGAATCTGACCGGCGGATCCCCGAGCCTTACAACCGATTCAGCCAACCGATTCAGCTGGCCCCGGGAACCAACTTGATCTTGATGTCAACACCTGCCGGAAGTGACAGCTTGTTCAGAGCATCAATCGTCTTGCCCGGTGGCTGCAGAATGTCGATCAGACGCTTGTGCGTCCGAATCTCGAACTGCTCCCGAGACTTCTTGTCAATGTGCGGACTCCGCAACACCGTGTATCGCTCAATCCGCGTGGGCAGCGGAATTGGGCCATGCACAATCGCGCCTGTCCGCTTCGCTGTGTCAACAATCTCAGCCGCCGACTGGTCCAAAACCGAGTGGTCGTAGGCCTCCATCCTGATGCGAATGCGCTCTTGCTTCTTACCGGCCACCCGGTCACCCTTTCCGACGTCGAAAACGCGCTGAGAACTCGGTCTTCCCCGTTTATCTGAGGCCATCCACCACGCGGCGGAGGAGGGGAAAGTCCAGCAGTCTATTGTTCCACCACGCTTGTGTCAACCGTGCGGGACGCATTTCCTCAACCTTGCATCCCGTTCCACCGCGTCACTCACCTACCCCAACATCTCCTGCAACACTTCGGCCGGCGCTTCGGAATAACGGCTCGGCTCCATCGAATAGGAGGCCCGCCCCTGAGACAGGCTGCGCACATGCGTGGAATAGCCAAACATCGCCGCCAGGGGGGCCTCCGCGTGGATGACCTGCAGATCCCCCCTTTGCTCGGTCCCGGTGATGACCGCACGCCTGATCATCAAATCCGAGTGAATATTCCCCAGGAACTCGTCCGGAGTGGTCACCTCCAGCCGCATAATCGGTTCCAACAGCACCAGATTGTCTTCGCTGACTCCCCGATGCATCGCATCGAGGGCGGCCGCCTGGACGGCAGCCTCTGGATTCTCCAGCTCCGTCAACTTCACATCACGAATCGTAAGCCGAACCTGGATCAGCGGATAGCCCAGCAAACCGGCCCCCTGCGCACCGTCGCGAATCGACTGCTCGATCACCTTCTGCAGCCCCGGAGCCAGGTCTGAAGCACCAAGGCGATTGATCACCATGATCGGCTCCTCACCCTGGTACGGCTCCATCTCCAACTCCACCTTGGCACTCTGGGACACCCCAGCCACCTGGCGCTGGAACTCTCCCACCAGCCGTCGGGGATTCCGGATCGTCTCGCGGTAACTGACCCGCGGCTTGTGGACCCGCACATTCAGCTTGAAATCCCGCTCCATCCGGTTCCGGATGATCTCCAGATGCAGCTCCCCCATGCCACTGATGATCGTCTGCCCGGTCTCTTCATTGACCACCGCCCGGAACGTGGGATCCTGCCGCGCCAGCAATGTCAGAGTCTCCGCCAGCTTTCGTCGATCGGCAGACGATTCGGGCTCCACGGCCATCGAGATGACCGGCTCTGGAAACGTAATACTCTCCAGTGCGATGGGATGCGCCCCATCACACAGCGTGTCGCCTGTCACCGTGTCTTTGAGGCCGGCAATCCCGACGATGTCACCCGCCTCCACTTCCTCGGCTGGAATCTTCTCACGGCGATCGGCGTGAATATGCCACAACTGGTTGACCAGTTCCTTCTTTCCCAATCGCGGATTTAGCACCCGAGCCCGTGATTTCAACACTCCCGAATAGACCCGCACGAAACACAGATCGCCATGGGCATCCGCCTGGATCTTGAAAATCAACCCACAAAAAGGTTCGTCGGACCGCGGCTTGCGGGTCTCGGCGGTTTCGCGTTTCCCCCCTGGTTTTGTTCCCTGCACTGCGGGCCGATCGGCTGGGCTGGGCAGATACAGCCCCACTCCATCCATCATCGGCTGCACCCCGACATAGGTCAGTGAGGAACCGCAGAAGACCGGCTGCAGCTGCAATTGGAGCGTTCCCAGACGCAGCAGTCGCCGCAACTCTGCGGGGTCGATGGGCTTTTCTTCGAGATACTGCTCCAGAAGCGCATCGTCGAGAAGGGCCAGCTGCTCGATCATTCGCCCTCGCCACAGCTGGGCAAGTTCCCGGTATTCCTCGGGAATCTCCCGGACCTCGACCTGTGATCCCTGGGTGGAGTTGTCGAAGTGCAGGGCCTTCATGTCCACGAGATCAATCACCCCGCGGAATGGATCCGGCTCACTGGGAGCCCCCTCCCCCAACGGAATGACCACCGGCACAGGATTCGCCTGCAGTCGGTCACGAATCTGGTTCAGGGTCCTCTCAAAATTCGCCCCGATGCGATCCATCTTGTTGATGTAACAAATCCGGGGAACCCCGTATTTGTTCGCCTGTCGCCAGACCGTCTCGCTCTGCGCCTCGACCCCTTCACGCGCCGAAAAAACCACCACCCCACCATCCAAGACTCTCAGACTGCGTTCCACCTCCGCGGTGAAATCGACATGTCCTGGAGTGTCGATCAGATTGATGTGCCAGTCTTTCCACCGGCAGGTGATGGCAGCGGAGTAGATCGTGATCCCGCGCTGCTGCTCCTCGGGATCAAAGTCGGTAATGGTCGTACCTTCGTCGACATTACCCATCCGATGCGACGCGCCTGCATAAAACAGGATTCTTTCCGTCGTCGTCGTCTTGCCCGCATCAATATGGGCAATGATTCCGATGTTACGGATCCACTCCAGCTTGGCTGGCATACGGCACGACCAAGAATGGCGGGGCGATCAAAAGAATGGCCAAAGCCCGCCGATGGCGGGCTTTGGCACGAAGACTACCAGGCGAAGTGGGCGAAAGCCTTGTTGGCGTCGGCCATACGATGCACGTTGTCCCGCTTCGTGACAGCCGCACCTTCCCGCTTGTAGGCCGCCAACAATTCGTCGGCCAGACGCAGGTGCATCGGACGACCCTTCTTGTCGCGGCACACCTCGAGAAGCCAACGGATCGCCAAGGCCTGCTGACGCTTGGAATTGACCGGTGTGGGAACCTGATAGTTGGCCCCACCCACGCGGCGGGACCGAACTTCGATCCCGGGCTTGATGTTCTCGACCGCCTGGGTGAAGACTTCGATTGGCGACTGATCGGTCACCTTTTCGGCGATCACATCCAGTGCCCCATAGAACACACCCTGAGCGACGCTCTTCTTGCCGTCATGCATCAGGCAATTGATGAACTTGGACGCGAGTACCGAGTGATACTTCGCGTCGGGCTTCAACTGCTTGGCACTCGCCGTGAATTTCTGAGCCATCTTCCTTCACACCTGACAAAAACGCATCACAAAATCATCGGCGACGCTGCGACCGACATGGCGCCGCAAAGCCCGGCTCCAATCGCCGCGCTCCTCTGAATCCAAACCACCCCAACCCACTGCCGATCACCAAATCACGCTCACAGACAGGCAATCCCAACATCCGGCACCCCCCCCGGATGCAACGCCCAAATGCCAGCTCATGACCTACACAGTTCTACTTCTTCTTGGCACCCTTGGCAGGTGCGGCTCCCGCCTTCGCCACCTTGGCACCATACCGGCTGCGGGCCTGCTTGCGGTCCTTCACTCCCTGCGTGTCGAGCACACCACGGATGATCTTGTACCGCACACCGGGCAAGTCGCGCACACGACCGCCCCGCACCAGCACAATCGAGTGCTCCTGCAGGTTGTGCCCTTCACCCGGAATATAGGCCGTGACTTCCTTCTTGTTCGACAGCCGCACACGGGCCACCTTTCGCATCGCCGAGTTGGGCTTCTTGGGGGTGACTGTCTTCACCACCAGACAGACCCCACGCTTTTGGGGACAGCCACTCAACACAGGCGTTTTCGAACGAGACCGCTGGACAACCCGCGGCTTGCGCACCAACTGATTGATCGTGGGCATACAGAACCAGACAAGACCAAGGCGTTACCCGGAGATCCTCAATGGCATCCCCCGGGGAACGTGAAAAAGCTCACGACAACTGAGTGTTGAAGAAGCCAATCGCCCCCACAACACCGCCAACGTCACATCGCTGACGACCACTGTCGAAATCTAACAATCCAGTCAACCAGGATTTCCCAGACCGCAAAGCCGCAGGAAAACCCGGGAACAGAACCACTCGCAGCAAACTCCGGATGTTTCCGGAACCCAACGAGAAATCGTAACTTGACGGCTACACAGCGTCAAGCCACGCAGTTCTCGAGAGACAATCAGCAACTTCCCGCAACTCCCGCCGGGAGTTCTACTCTTCCTTGTTGATGAACGGCAGCAGCCCCATGAACCGGGCACGCAGAATCGCATCTCGAACCGCCCGCTGGAATTTGGCACAATTACCCGTCCGACGACGAGCTTGCATATGCCCATTCCGGGTGATCATGACTTTCAGCGTCTTGATATCCTTGTAGTCGACGTACACCGGGCGGGGGCAGCCATCTCGGGTACAGAATCGACACTTCAGAATCCGCTTGGCTTTAGTTGCCTTCTTCTTCAGAGGGCCTTTTTGAGGCCGCTTCGGCTTGAAAACCGCCATCGAAGTCCACGCACTCCAGAATGTGAATTTGGACAAGGAGCTTCAACCCCCAAGGGGAGGCAGCCACCGCCGCCAACGAAGCCCATTCACTCGCAGAACCCGATTGGTCCTGCAACACAGGACGAGAGTCTAGCAGGTTGAGTGCCCGGTCGCCAATCCACTTTGGGTCGTTCCCGCGGTCTCCCTGAGACTGCAGGCCGATTCCGCTGTGGCGGCACACCGCACGGCCGCACGGCAGAATTCTGGCTGGCCACACCTGATCTGCGCTGCTCCGCTCCGCTCCACCACGGCACACTCCCCATTTGCACCAGCCCGGAAAGCTCTTCCAAGACCGGAGTGATACTCGTCTCCCCCAAAAAAAATTGAACCCAAAGACACTCGCAATGCGTTCACTGTCTGGATTTCATAATTGGGAATTGCGGCAACGCTACAAGTCAGAAATGGCGGTCTAAGAGTTATCTCAGTACTTCTCCCGATTGACTGCCCAGTGTTTTTCCTCTTTCTCTCACCCTTCCTGTGGTCTTGCAATGAAACGGTCCCTGCTTCCGATCTCCTTTACTCTGTTGGCAATCTTATGGTCTCCCGTTGCCCTCTGGGCCGCTCCTCCGGAGGCCGCCAACAATCTGAAGGTGATCATCCGTTTCCAAAACGCTCCCGGAAAAAATGAGCGTGACCTGGTCCGGAATGCGGGGGGCACGGTCAATGCCTCCTTCCAGATTGTTCCCGCTGTCGCTGCCACCATTCCCGAGGCGGCGCTCCCGCATTTGCTGCTCAATCCCGCCATCGATGTGATTGAGCCCGATGTGGAGACCGAGGCCCACGCCAGCATCGAGTACACCTCCGTCTGGGGCGTGACAAAAATCGGCGGAATCGCAGCTCACGAAGGAACCTACACCGGGGCCGTCGCGCCTCAGCTGGGAAGCGGAGTCAAGGTAGCCGTTTGCGACTCGGGCATTGATTACACTCATCCCGAGTTGGCCCCCCGCTACAAAGGGGGTTACGACTTCCTGAACAACGATTCGAATCCCATGGATGACAATGGGCACGGGACCCACGTGGCCGGAACCATTGCGGCTGCCAGCAATGGCACCGCCATCATCGGTGTCGCGCCAGAGGTGGATCTGTACGGCCTGAAGGTACTGGGAGCCAGCGGCAGTGGCTCGTTCAGTGCCGTCATTTCGGCTTTGGACTGGTGCATCGCCAATGGAATCCAGGTGGCCAACTTCAGCTTGGGCAGCTCCACCGACCCAGGCACCACCGTCCGGGCGGCGTTTGACAGGGCGGCCGCAGCGGGGATTGTTGTGATTTGTTCCGCCGGTAACTCGGGTGCGGGAGCTGATACCGTTGGCTTCCCGGCCAAGTACACCTCCTGCATTGCTGTGGCGTCGACCACCAGTTCGGACTCGTGGTCCTCCTTCTCGAGCACCGGGTCTGGCGTGGATATCGCAGCCCCAGGGTCGTCGATCTACTCCTGCAGGATGGGAGGGGGTTACACCACCATGAGCGGCACGTCCATGGCCGCTCCGCATGCGGCTGGAGCCGTTGCCCTGCTTCTTGGAGCCGGTGTTTCCGATACCAACGGCAACGGGATCGTCAACGATGAAGTCCGCAGCCTCCTGCAATCGACGGCGGTCGACTTGGGAACCGCTGGCTTCGACAACTACTTCGGCTATGGTCGTATCAACGTCGAAGCGGCCTTGGTCACTCTCGCGACCGGCTCCATTCCCACTCCCCCCCGGTTTGACCCCCCCTCGAACCTGAGCGGCTCTGTTTCGGGAGGCGGTGTCAATCTCACCTGGACCGACAATTCGAATGTTGAGACCGGGTTTGAAGTGCAGTACGGCAAGGCCGGGAAACGCGGAAATATCAGCTGGACTCGGTGGACCACCACGGCAGCAGACGTCACCTCATTCTCGGGGTCTCTCCCCAGCGGAACCTATTCGTTCCGGGTGCGGGCCATCAATGGCAGTTCTTCCACGGCCTACTCCAACACGATCCAGTTGAAGTTCTAGGAAAGATCCTTGCGAATTCGCTGACACCATTGCGGCGTCTGGAACCGGGATGAGAGAGATCTCTCATCCCGGTTCCTTTTTTTGGTTCGTGCCACTCGGCTCCTTCACTCTCCCAGGGCCCGCACAGTGGTCAACGACTTCACAAGTGTGTGATCCAGGTACGTCCAGACCACTCGCTTGTCTCGCGTCACTTCAAACGCGTGCGCCCCCTGGCCTTCCTGTCCCCTCAGGAAATTCCCCACCAGCAGGTTGCCATTTTTCAACTGCTGGATGCTCGAGGCCCACGTGAAATTCACCTCCGGCGCATCCGCCGCACCAAATTCCCACGCCACCTTCCCGCCCGGCGTCACTTCAATCACCCGCTTCTGCGTGCCGCAAGAAATCAGCGTGTTGCCATTCGCCAACCGCTGGGCATCTCCCGCGTTCTCCACCCCCAGATACTCCCACACCACCTTCCCTTCCCGGTCGACTTCCCGCACCGCCCCCTCCCCTTCATGGGCCGCGAGGATGTTCCCATTCGCCAGCTGGTGGACGTTCCGCACTTGCAGGTGATAGTTCTCGATACTCGTCTTCAACGGCGTCACGCGCACGACCTTGCCTTGGGGATCGACCTCCACCGCCCGGCAAGGTCCCTGTTCGGCCACCAGAGTGTTCCCGTTTTTGTGCCGTTCGCACCCCAGCACCTGCGGACACTCGCTCGTGTAATTCCAGACTTCTTTCCCCTGTCGGGTCACTTCCCGCACTCCCGTGGGCTTGCCGCCATACGCGTACAACACGTTGCCATTCCCCAGGATTTGGAAAATGACGGCGATACTGGGCGGAATGTGTTCCCACACCACCTTCCCGGCACCGTCCAGCTCCAGCAGCCGGTTGGGCCCCTTGCCGTATTCAAAAAACATCAACCGCCGGCCCCCCTCCGCTCCTCCAGCCTCGCGTCTGACCCCCTCTGCGGCCAGGAGAGCCATTCCCGCCAACCACTCCCGTCGTCCCAGCCTGTCAGTCGTTACCATGGGGCACGAATTTCCTGTGAATGAGGTGCTGTTGCGAGGAATCATCCCAGCCATCTCTTGACTGCCTGGCTCGACCGACCCGACGACCGCCCAGGGCGTTCCGGCGGGCCATTTTCCAGAGCCGTTGCGATAGCCTATCGCAACGGCTCGACGGCGAACAATCAGCCTGCCGCGCTGCCGGCCGAATCCACTCGGAAACCCGGTCGGGTCAATTCCTGGAGATTCGCGGTCACCACCGGTTGGGGACAGCTCCACACCAGAAAAAACAACGCCTCCTGCGCCAATCGCCCCGCCCGATGACTGGCCACATACCCCGCCCCCTTGGAGGCCGCCAGCAAGACCTGCGTTGATCTCAATACCAGTGAATTGGCCCGCGTCCGCAAGCGCTCGTTCACATTTCCGATGCTGCCGCAAGATTCAGGCTGAGCCGCCGTCAGCAACTCGTCGCGCAAAACTTCACCCTCGGCCCGCAGAAATTCAACGAACTCCTGCAAGTCCGGCCGGGTTTGCGCTTCTTCGGCCAGGTCATCAATCGCCCCCCACGCATGCCCGAGGGCCAGTGCCGATGTCGACAGGGAACCGGCCGTCAGATTGGCCCCCTGCTTCAAAACCTGCGGGGTCGGTTCATGGACCAGATCTTGGTGGGCGACCCGCACGCCGCTCAGCTGGACAGGCCCGGTGGACGACCCATTGAGAGCCAGCAACTCCACCGCAGGGGCCACCTTGACACCTCGTTGTGGGGTGTCGAGGGCCGCCAGCAATTGCTCCCCGCCAGGAAGTGTCCCCCCGGTGACCAGCACACTGGCCCGAGACCCACCCGTGACCCAGGGAATCTCTCCATCCAGTTCAAACCCTCCCTCACACGGGCGGGCAGTCACAGCCGGGCTGCCGAGATATTGCCGCGAGGTGGTCAGGTGCGAGATGCCCACCGTTGCAAAGATTTCATCCCGGGCGAGCAAGGGCAGCAGGCGATCCCGCAGCCGGTCGTTGGGAGAGGCCGCCAACCGCTGGCAGGCTGCATTTCGCTGCGTCAGGACAAAGGTGGTTGTGAGGTCGGCGCGGGCCAGTTCGAGATAGGCCGCCAGCATCGTCTCGGTGGAAACCTCGGCCCCACCCCACCTGGGGGGAATCCCCCAACGCAACAGGCCCGACTCACGCAGCCGCAGCCACGCGTCGTCGGGCCCATGGATTTTCGTTCGCGGTGTCTCGGTGGTGACCGGCGCAGGACGACCGCACCGGGCATCGAGCCGCACCTGCGCGAGCAATGCGGGGGGAACGACCGGAGAGGGTTCCATGCTGGAGATCACTCGTCCGACAGGTTGTCCTTGACGAACTTCG
The DNA here is from genome assembly GCA_903861195.1 of uncultured Planctomycetaceae bacterium. Classification (GTDB taxonomy): domain Bacteria; phylum Planctomycetota; class Planctomycetia; order Planctomycetales; family Planctomycetaceae; genus UBA10511. The sequence continues at coordinate 27,855 of CAIOTJ010000355.1, forward strand.
ACATCACCGTCCCCAGGAACCGTAACAGTCCACTATCGACCTTGGCTTCCACCCGCACCTTGCCATCCGCCTCGGTCATCAGCAGCGACACGGTGTCGTCGGTTCCCTGGAAGGCCTCTGTGGCCAACTTCTGCAGGTCCATATCACCCATCAGAGCCTGCAAGTTCTCGAGCGGAGACTTGGTGGTGTCGCGTGGGGCACTCGGCAGTGCGGGGCGCTTCGAGCCCGTGTCTCCCCCCGCCTTTGGGGCGGGCTTCGCAGCCGGGGCCGCCTTCGGCTTTTCGGGCAGAGGATTCCGCTTGGTGTAGCTGTTGACGAATTCGGTCAGAGGACCGACTCGCACCGACAGGGCCAACGGAGCCGAGGGCTCTCCCACCGCCCCGCGGCTTTCGGCAATCGCCGACTTCAACCGGGGCAACACCCCGTCACCCGCCGCGTACCACAGCTCATTCGCGGCCAGGCCGATGTAGATCGCCCCGTCCACTCCGATGATTTCCGCAAACTGCTTCGCCGCTCCGGGAGAGACCAGTTTGTGGATCTCGACGTCCTCCTGCTTCTCGGCGGCGAGAGCCACCGTGATGGGCCCCCCGGCCTCTTGCAGCCCCTTCAGCAGGACGGTGTAGGGTTCGGTTGCGGCCACCTTCAAGACTCCGACGGTGTCGAACTTCCCGCCCCCCGTCGGCCAGGAACGCAGCGCTCCGGTCAACTCCGCCTGCGCCGCCACATCCTTGATTGCCGCGAACAAGATTCCCAGGGCACTCTTGTCGGCCTTTTTCTCGGCATCCGATTTTTCCTTGTCGGAATCGATCAGATGCTCGACATGCTTTTCGATGATCGACTGCAGCTCCCCCGCATGCTTCTTGCGCAGGGGATCGAGAGGCAGATGGCCGGTAAAGACGACCGAGGCGTCCTTGGTGGCAATCAAGGCGTATTTCGACGCCGCAGGCTTGACCAGCTTAGCGCTCTCTTCGAGTTCGGTCCCGGGCAGGGCCGTCAATGTCAGCGAGGTCGAGGAATTCTTCGCGGCCCCATCCACCGTCAGCAGCATCTGGATCTCACTGCTCTCGGCATAAAACCGCTGCAATTCATCCACAATCTGCCGCAGTCCCGCCTCCCGCAGAGCGAACGCCGACTCGGCCTCATCGGCCTTTTTCTTCACTGCCCCCAGCAGCTCGGAACGCAGCTTCGAGAACGCTTTCAGGCGGGTTTCGGGCTTCTGGGCCTTTCCATCCAGTGTGACGGCCAGGTCGGTCCCAGCGGGAAAGCTCCACCCAACCAGGCCTTTCAGGCCGCGGACCTCGGACAACTCGGTGGCGATATGCACCGCCTGGGCATCACGCCCCATGTAGCCATCGCGGCCGCCGAACATCAGACGCTCACCCGGTCCCAGCTTGAGTACGGGCAGTTTGGTGCGGATCGGCGTGGGAATCTGCCGGATATATGCCGGGTCGGGAGGAGGGGCCGTCTTCAGATCCAGATCCCACAGGTTGTCGCGCAATTTCTTGAAATTCGGGTCGCTCTTGGGATCACCCACCACCCCTTTGGGAGGCAGCAGGACTGGAATCGACAGGGCCGGATGCATAGCCTCGCCCCCCGAAATCACCCGCACCCCCACTGGCTTGTCACGCTCGATCCCCACCAGGAACACCTCCAGGGTGTCGACGAGTGTGTCGTATCCCTTTTTGTCCTGGGCCAAATCGAACGGAACCTTCATGTCCTCAAAGAGGTTTTTCAGGCTCGGCAACACCAGGGTGATCGTGGGTGCCACAGCCGGGCCCGCAGCGGTCTGCTGGGCACTGGCCATGGCGGGCAGGCTGAACCACAGCCCCAAGGCAAGGACGATGAATCGTCTCACGTATCTCGACTCCTTCGAACAAATCTGCGGGCGCATCAGCAGGGCGTACCCTCCATCCAGCCAACGGGCATTCTAACGCCCTGTCGGAAATTGGAAAAGCGGGATCTCAGCCCTGTTTTCCCGAGGTTTCCCTCCAACCTTCCTTCGCCAAACCCCTCCCCCCACTTGTCCCGCGCAGTCTCCCCGGCCCACGGGACCAGCCCCCGCCCGCACCTACTTGGCCACAACGCAGATTTCCTGACGGTTGTGGTGCAATTGCCGGGCCCGCACCTGCCGGAAACCCCACGACTGCACCCGTTGAAGATACTCGGGGATCGATTCGGCCAGCTTCCAGTCGACCAATTTGAGGTTCATGATCACTCCCTTGAGCCGAACCCCCGGGGCTTTCACGATCGCCTCCACGGTGTCGAGCGTATAGTTCGGCGGCAGATTGATGTCGCAGGTCAGCCAGTCGGCCCGCTGGAACTCCCTCCGGGGCACATCCTTCGACCGTTTCCGAACATGCCGAAATCCCGGATGCGACAACACCATCGGGTCCATCTCGGCCGGGTCGATCCCCACGACCAGCAGTTCCCTCTCCAACAGCGCCTGCGACGCCCCCCCGGGCGCACTCCCCAGCTCCACCACCGTCTGGCCGGGCACCATCTTGAACCCCGACCACAGCAGCGATTCCTGCATCTTGAGATACACCCGCGAGACCGCTGTCGCGGGAAGCTCCAGCGGCAGCAGCCCACCGGGCCAGGCCGAGACGGGACGCCGCGCACGATGGCAGCCAATCCACCATTCCTCCGGCTCCACCAGCACCACATCGGCCACCAACGGCCCCGTCTTGGGATCGGGTGGGGGAGGAGCCTGCCGCTCGGCGACACAGCGAGGTGCCTCGGGCACGCTCCGTAACAGGGTGTCGATACCCCGCGATTCGTCAGTCAGCCCCGGCTCGTAGTCGCGGAACCCAGGCTCGAACGTGTCACGCGGAAACACCTGCAAGTCGGCAATCGGTCGGTCTGCCAACATCTGCCAGACCTGCCGGGCCCGCTCTTCCGGTGTCCCCTGGGTTACCTTCCCCAGCGAAACTCCCGTCGACCGGGCAAACACTGCATGGGTGTGAAAATCATCCGAGAATTCGGCACCCGTCGAGTGCTTGAAGGTCAGAAACCCCGGGCGCGAATAGGCGAACCGCAATCCCGGCCAGTCGCGCGCGATCTCGGCCTTCAACGCCGGCTCCGCTCCCACCTGGCAGGTCATGAATACAAACCGCGCCAATTCCGCCATCGTCACATCATCCCCCGTCTGTCCAACACACACCCGGCGAGGTTTTCCCCGTCCGGGAATCCAACCACCCGCCCACCGGCCTGTCTGCTCCGCAACACGTGCACAGGCAGGCGACCTGACTCCATTCAACGCTTGTCAGAGCTCGGCACGCGCCGGATGACCGTCTTCCGGATCCCCTGCAGGGCGGAATGCCCGTCGCTCGCGAAGTCGTTTTGCACCCCCCGACCGAGTGGAACCGATCCCGCCCGGCTCACATCCACGAACACTGATCCAAAACAGGGGCAGAACGCCCCTCCCCACGGATGTCCCCCCGGATCATACGCTGCCTTACCCGGATTTGCAGTTCCGCAATCGCGAACCGGGGGGATCACCTCTTCAATCCCACAGATCACCGCGAGAGATCGCCCAGACCAGTGGATCGACACGTTGGGTCTGGCGGCCTGCAGAGCCAATTGCATCTCCCGGAGCGGCAGTCATCGGCAGGCTCGGAGGGGCGGTCTGCAACCTCCCGGTAAGATGGCTGTTCTCAGGAGACGGTTGTTCGTGCCGGGCAACTCAACCGGACGCTCGCAGAGATTCGACCACTGCATGGGGTCCCCTTGGCGTAGTGAATCGGAAGAGCTGATATCGGCATGCCCCCTCAGATCTCCGCCTCAGGGGCCCGCAGGCTTTGAGAGTACATCCCGGACCGGTCGAAGCAGCAGGGACGGCGTTTGCCTTTGGCCAGCATCTCACAGGTGCTGAGGATCCGCTTCTGGCGGGTTTCGGGGCGCTTGGCCGAGAGAATCCAGTGAATCCAGTCGCGGCGGGCGACGGGAGTGATGTCGGCCCAGGCGGACCGCACCTGGTCCGAAGCCTCTGCGAGAGCCTGCTGCAGATCTCCGGGAAGCCGGGGTTCGGGCTCAACGTCCAGCGGGGTCATTTCGAGGGAAACCGTCTCGCCCGCACAAACGCCGGCAGCCGCGACAAGCTCCGGCTCAACCCGCAGCCAATGCCCCCCCTGTCCATCGGGCTCGAGCGTCGCCTGAAAGGGAGAGCCGGCCAGCGTCCCTGCGACCGTGTTCAGCCCGCGCGAGGGGAGCTGCCGACTCGCCTCGGGGGGCACGAGCAGGAACAGCCAAGCCTGCGCGGTGTCCCGCGCCACCGGCTTGAGCAGCCGGGCCTGAAATGGGATGGCGCGCGCCGGGAAGTCGGCGGGCACGCCAGATTGCGTGGTCCGCGTCGGGGAGCGAGCGGCCGATTTGGCAGGACGGCGTTGGCTGGGCATAACACTGGGGGATTGGGGGCGGGAAACCTCATCCTTGCCGTTTGACCATCTCCGCGACCCACACGGGGACGTACGGTGGAGTGCAGCCCTTTGAAGTGGGCCAGTCCTGGTAGAGGCCGATCCGCTCTCCAATGGCGACGACCCGTTCGCGGAGTTTCGGGTGGTGGATGCCGATGGCGGCGAGTGTATTGTTCATGGTCCACTGCACTTCGGGAAGTGCTCCGGGAAGTTCCTGATCGATGCGATCGAGCAGGGCGGGCAGGTCGAGAGTGGCGGGATCGGTCTTCACCCGGCTGGCGGTCAGGTTCCAGCCGGCACGGGCCGCCCAGCGATCTTTCGCCTGCATCCACTGCTTTCGGAGGGGTTCTTGCTCGGGATGCTGAGGGACCACGTAGGCGTTCAGCCAGTCGGCCACCTGGGTGCAGGTCGTGGAACGGGTGAGTTGATCGAGTTCCCGGGCCGACAGAGCCTGGGGCTTCATGATCAGCGTGGCCACGAGCTGGGCTTCGAGGTTGCCTGTCTGCCAGAGCTCCAGGCCCAAGGGATGATTGGTTTTCAGCTCTTTGGCAATCGTCCGCAGGTCTCCCAGCTTGACCCCAAACTGGTTGGCGGGGGCCCCCGCTTTGGTATTGTGCCGACGACGAACCTCGTTACCCATGGTTTGCAGGCGGCGGAACAGTTCGTCAATTGTCATACACGACCCGCCAGAGTACGGCGACAGGGGCATCGGGAGCTTTGTGGGGGACAGACAGCAGGAGCCCCGTGTCTCTGGGGGCCGATCGCGCAGCGAGAAGTCGCCGGACAACAAAATCGTCTGTCGAACTCATTTGATAGTCAAGGAAATGATGGTGATCCCGCCAGGGGTGAACAGAGACATCGGGAGGGGGATGGCAGCCGGTGGGGACGGTGTTCGTCCTCCTCGCCACGGTTTCCGGCCGAAACCCATGGGCGTTTGCAAGACCGGAGTTGCTTCCGCTGCTGGCGGAGAGTGGATCAACAGACCCAAACTCATGTCCGCCAGAAAATCAGCAAAAAGCCGTGAACCATTTTCATGCGGCGGGCGTCTTTCCTGTCACCAGACCCGACGAATCGGGTCGCGACAAACAACCGGGACACCAGTCTCTTGGACTGGGTCCTTCAAGGGAACATCATGTCGGCCCCACGCGCAAGCATTCCACTGGACGATTTCTTGATGGCTCGTTCGGTCCGCTCCGGCAACTTGGGGCCGGCGATGCGTGGCCTGCAACGGGGAGACCGGCGGTTCCGTGACGGGACTGGCTGACACAGGATCTGTCTGCGAATTCTCTTCGCAGGCCCGGTGTCGGCTTGACACCGGGCCTGTTTTTATTGGTGTTGGTCTCGTTCTGTACTGGGGACGACGTGGAGCGGCGAGACGCTCTGCTGCCGAAGTCCACCGCGCGACCGACGATGGGGGCGTCTGCTGTAGACCCCTCGCATCCCCACACCAGATCGGGTGCGATGTTTTGGCTCGTTGGACTTCTGGTGAGGTCGCTGGTCTTTCACGCCAGTCAGGTTGGGTTCGAATCCCACACGAGTCACTGGGGGAACGCCCGGTCGTCCAACGGTAGGCCGCCGTCCTGATAAGGCGGAAACGAAGGTTCGACTCCTTCCCGGGCGACTGCGGCCGGGCCGGAAAACCTTTTGGACACTTGCGATCCTGCGGAGCGTCCGCCGGGAGCCGAATCGAGCGTGCCGCGCCCATGATGTCGTGGCCGCCTGCTGCCTTGCCAAGGCAGATGTGCGGGTTCAATTCCCGCTGGGCGCTTTGGGGGGGAGACTCTGGGGCGAAAGTCCTGGAACACTCCCTCCACGGCGGTGCCGGAGGGCTTCGAGGGCCTCCGGTGCCGTGCTGGAAGTCAACCGGCCGGATCAGGAGCCCGCCTCGAAAGCGGGTACGGAGGAGACTCCGTTGTGGGTTCGAGTCCCACGGCTTCCGCTGTCAGACAGGTTTCCGGTTCCGTGGCTGATCCGCCGCGGAATCACACGAGGGCTCATGGTCCAAGAGGAAGACGCCGGCCTGGCGTGCCGGGGATCCGGGTGCGACTCCCGGTGAGTCCACTTCAGAGAGTTTGATTGTCGACGGTCTCGTGGTTCAGCGGCGACAACACCCGGCTTACAACCGGGCAACGATGGTTCGAGTCCATCCGGGATCAGTTCTCTGTCCAGCCCGGTCGCTGCGGAGGAAAACCGCCGTCTGACACCGGCGTGAAGACTGTGTGGCGCCCCCGGAGACAAAACGACTCCGCGGTGGGCCGAGCGTACTTGTCCTCGTGGTGCAGTCCGGAGTGCACGCTGCCCTGTCACGGCAGAGATCGTGGGTTCAAATCCCATCGGGGACGCTGAGTGAAGAGTGGGGGACTGGGAAGGACTCCCAGACCGTGTGTTCGACCTGGTGGTGGAATTGGCAGACACGCATCGCTCAGAACGCTGAGCCGTCAAGGCATTGGGAGTTCGAATCTCCCCCAGGTCACTGCAGGTGGGCGGGTGCCCAGTTGGTTTTCATAAGGCCGGCCGGTCCGGTTCGAGTCCGGGACCTGCAATTCGAGAGATTGTTGACGGGTGTGGGTCCGGTCGGGCGACCGGGGCTCACGACGAGCCCTGCGGGTGTGAGGGACGCATGACGGCGTTCGAAGCCGTCGGACGAGGTTCGACTCCTCGGTGGGGTGCTGATGAATGTCCTTGGAGTGTGCCGGAGCGCACGCGACTTTGCGAAGGTCGTAGACCAGGTTCGATTCCTGGCGAGGACACTGACGGGAAGTGAGACAGACGGCGTCACCGCCGGGCGAGCGGCCCGGAGGCGAGCCAACCGCACTTGCCGTGTGAGGGCGGACAGGAAAAATGGACCTGTCCCCTTTTGTCCTCGATTCCTGGCGGGGACACTGAGCGTGTGGCTGCCGCAGCCAGCGGACTGGCGGCGGTCCCCCCGGGACCGTCGCTGGCGGGTTCGACTCCCGCCGGCGGTTTTTTGAGGTGTCGTGCCCTTCTGCTTCCAGAGGCGGGCCCGCCGCCGGAGTCGCCGTCCAACGGCCGACCACCGGCTGGGTGGGGTCTGTTCCCAACTGGTTTTCCGGCAGGAACACGTTGGAAACGACGACTCTCTCCCGAGAGACAGGTCGAATCAGGTTCGAATCCTGAGGCAGCAACCGCATGGGAATCTCGCGTCGTTCCGACGCGCCCCACTGCACCATCATTTCAAGATGCCCCAACCGAAGGCAGACGTTGCTTCCCGCGGCCCCGACCCGGGAGGACAGATCAGACGATTCGTCCTCGCTGGATGGGCCACCGCGAACGATGCCCTGCGGGGGATGGATCCCGGATCCACCCGGTGCCGATGAACCGGGCCTCGATCATCCGCGAGACCGTGTCGCCTCCGTTCGCGGAGGCGGACAGACCGCCTCGCGGCCTGGAAGACGCCCGCCGTTCCCGGCACAGGTGGATGCTCAAATCCCCTCCGCGTCGCGTCGCGGCAGGGAGCAACGCTCTGTCTTTGTTGGGCTTCGCGACATCATTCTCGTGGATCGCTCCCCCTGGGGAAGATCCACGTCCCGTCTGGAGTCTCCAGCGGGTGGCCTCGTGGGGCAGCCCCCGCAAACCCGTCGACCCCACGCAATCATCCAACCCGGAGTCGCGCTCATGCACCCGCATTGAATGCCCAGCATCTTTCAGTTCTCGCCCTGGATGATCCCCCATGAGGTGACTTCTCTGGGACTCGCCGTCGGCTTCGACCAACGGCCCGAAGAATCCGGATGGCGATCGGAACCGGGCGGTTTTTTGCCCGTCCCGTCCCTGATCCGCCCCTTGTCGCCTTTCCTCCCGAACACCTCAGTGGAGGTTCCCGCCGCAACTCAACTGTCGTCCTCGCGTTTGCCTGTTTCCCCGAAGGAGATCTCCATGTTCACCCAGGTTTTGATCCGCGGCTTTGAGGTCGGACTGCTGTTTCGCGACGGCGAGTTTGCTGGTCTGCTGGCTCCCGGGCGGCATTGGTTCTTCGATCTCGTCCGGAAGATCCGTGTGGATGTGGTCTCGCAGCGAACCCCCGACCTTGTGCACGAGCAGCTCGACCTGATCGTCAAGTCGGGGGCGCTCAATGACCGGGCCGTTGTCCTCGACCTGCAGGAACACCAGCGGGCCCTCGTCTGGATCGACAACCGGTTCAGCCGGGTGCTCCCCGCGGGATTGCACGCCTTCTGGACCGGTCAGCGGCAGGTGCGGACCGAGGTGGTCGACGCCCGCGCGGTCCGGTTCGAGCACCCCGAGCTGAAGTCGATCTTGTCGTCCGCGACGTCTCGGCAGTGCCTCGATGTGTTCACCGTCGGCCGCGACTGCGCCGGGGTGCTGCACCAGGATGGTCAGTACCAGGCGACGCTCATTCCAGGAACGTACGCGTTCTGGAAGGGGCAGGGAGAGGTCAAGGTGGTGGAAATCGATCTGCGTGAGAACCAGATCGACATCGCCGGCCAGGACCTGATGACCGCCGACAAGGCCACCCTCCGGATCAACGCCGTCGTGACCTACCGGGTGGCAGATCCGCAGCGGGCCCTCAGCCAGAGCCACGATCTCCGGACCGCGCTCTACCGCGAAACGCAATTGGTTCTGCGGGCCGTGGTGGGAACGCGCGAGCTCGATCAGTTCCTCACCGACAAGGAGGCGGTGTCTCGGGAACTGGAGGAGTCGCTCCGCGGCCGGACGGCCGAACTGGGCCTCGAACTCTCTTCGGTCGGGATCCGCGATGTGATCCTGCCGGGAGACATGAAGGAACTGCTCAACCGCGTGACGGCGGCCCGCAAGGAGGCCGAGGCGAATCTCATTCTCCGCCGGGAAGAGACGGCGGCGATGCGGTCGCAGGCCAATACGGCGAAGCTGCTGTCGGAATCTCCGGCCCTCATGCGGCTGCGTGAACTGGAGGCGCTCGAGCGGATCGCCGCGGCGGGCAAGCTCAACGTGGTCGTGGGTGACAAGGGACTCACCGACGCCGTGCTGAAGCTGCTGTAACCCCAGAGTCGCCGGTCGCAACAAATCACCCCTGGCCTGCCTGCGCGGGCCGGGGGTGATTGCCCGCGCGGGCCCCGGTCTCTGGGCGAGCGGACGTTTGTCATCAGCTGCCAACCAGCACCGGCCGGGGATCTTTCGTTGCCGGATTGAGCTGCGTCACGCTCCGTTCGAAGGCGATCCGCACCTGCTCCCCCTCCCAGGCGCAGGTCAGCCGCTGACCGTGCGCCGTCTCGGTGAACCGCCAGTCGATGACCAGGGTGTCGTCGTTGGTCCAGGCGGCGGCCGCCGAAGTGGTGTGCCGGCGGTCGGCCAACGTGCTCACCAGGTGCAGCGGCACGGGGGAAAACGTCGAGTCTCCCGCCAGCCATCGGCCCAGGCCAAACTCCACCCCCTGATCCCCGGCCGCGGACTCCAGAGAGAGTCTTCCCCGGCCATCCCGCAGCACGAATGAAGCCCGGGTAATTCCCAGCGCATTGTCGGCCACCGCATACACCCGCCGGTCGATGTGGGGCCCGCGGGGAGAGGCAGGTTTCCCCTGGGGGACCGGTAATGACAGCGCACTCAGCCGTTCACGCAGCTGGCCGCTCGCCTGGGGATTGGCGGGCAGCGGCTGCGGAGCCAGGGCGGGCAGCAGGTGCTTCCAGACCGCGTTGAGCACCCCCTGCAGGTCGTTGGTCTCGGAGGTCATGGCCAGCACAGTCTGCTGGTCGGGCAGGACCACGCAGTATTGACCGAACGCTCCATCTCCTCGAAAGGCCCCGTGCCGGCACCGCCAGAACTGGTAGCCATATCCCTGAGCCCAGTCGCTGGTCTCGCGGCGGGCGGGATCGTTGGCTGGGGCGTTCTCGATCTGTTTTCCCGTTGCCTCGCGGACCCAATCGGCGGTCAAGACGGGGGCCTGCTCCCAGGATCCCCCGGAAAGGTACAACTGCCCCAGCTTGGCGATGTCTTCGGTGCGCACCCGCAGCCCGAACGCGCCATGGTTCATTCCCTGGGGATTCTGCTCCCAGTCGGCGCCGGCAATGCCCAGCGGCGCGAACAACCGCGGATTGAGAAAATCGAGCAGCGTCTGCCCCGTCGCCTGCTGAACGATGGCCGAGCAGAGAAACGTCGCCCCGTTGTTGTACGCGAAGTGCGTTCCCGGAGCGTGTTCGAGGGGGCGCGACAAGACCGACTTCACCCAGTTCTTCGCGGCCACGGTGAATCCCGGGCCAAACAGGGAATCTCCCGGGTGACCGGTCCCCATCATCAGCAGGTGTCGGACCCGCAGGTCGGCCAGTCGGGCTCCGACCATCTCGGGGAGGTCGTTCGGGAAAAACGAGACGACCTTGTCGTCGAGCGAGAGCCTTTTCTCGGCGGCGGCGATCCCCACGGCGGTCGCGCAGAAACTCTTGCTGAGGGAGTACATCGTGTGCCGCAGGTGCGGGGCATAGGGAGCCCACCACCCCTGGGCAATCACTCTGCCGTGCCGCACGAGCATCAGGCTGTGCAGGCTGAGTTTCGCGGCGGCGACACCTTCCAGCAGGGCCAGTACTCCGCGGGAGTCGACCCCCTGTTCCTCGGGAAGGCCCCGGGGCAGCCGGGTTTCCCTCTGTTGGGCCCACAGCGAAGAAGCGGCGCGGGGGCCGCAGCCCAGCAGCAGGGGAGACGCGGTGACCGAACGCAGAAAAGAGCGGCGGGAGACGGACATGGCGGAAAACCGGTGGAAGGACACAGGAGAAGTCATCCGGGAAGGATGATCGCAGCCTCTTCGGGTTCGTCGTCGGTGTGATGCAGGAATCGCGCGGCTTGGGAGACATCGGTGCTGTCGCAGACGATCTGCCCGTCGCGCAACACGATGTTCCGGCGGGCATTCCGCGCGACATTCAGATCATGCGTGACCAGGATCACGGTGATCCGTTCCGTCGCATTCAGATGCTTGAACAACGCCATGATATCGCGGCTGGTCTTCGAATCGAGGTTGCCTGTGGGCTCGTCTCCCAACAGGATGGCCGGTCGATTGACCAGTGCCCGGGCAATGGCGACCCGCTGCTGCTGACCGCCGGACAGCTGGCTGGGATGGTGATCCAGCCGTTCGCCCAGGCCCACCAGGCCCAGCATCTCAATGGCCCGCCCACGGCGTTCGGCATGCGACATTCCGCGGGCGTACATCAGGGGGAGTTCGACGTTTTCGACGGCGGTGGTACGAGCCAGCAGGTTGAAGTTCTGGAACACGAACCCAATCCGCTGGTTGCGGATGCGGGCCCGCTCGTCCCGCGACATGGTCGCGATCTCCTCGCCCGCCAGCCGGTAACTCCCCGTGCTGGGTCGGTCGAGGCAGCCCAGGGTGTTCATGAGGGTCGACTTGCCCGAACCCGAAGGACCAATCAGGGCGACGAATTCCCCTTCTTCAATGGAGACATTCGCCGACTTGAGGGCCTCGACCTTCACCTCCCCCAGATCGTACACCTTCGAAATGTTGGTCAGCTCAATCAGCGCCATGCGGCGATTCCCCGGAAGACTGGCCGACACCCGCCGGCCGACCGTAAGGTATATGTTAGACTGTGTGGAGTGGGGCGCGGAGTTGTAGCGAACAGGAGCGGCATGAAACGCTGGATCAAGTGGCTGGTGGTGTTGGGGGTGCTGGCGGGCGGAGTGCGCGCCGCCACGGGACCGGCGATCGAGTACTGGAGGAACCGCAACCAGCCCCAATGGCGGTATGCCGACGTCCAGGAAGGCGATATCATCTCGGTGGTCAACGCCACAGGCAAGGTGCGGCCTGTGCGGAAGATTACGGTGGGATCGTTTGTATCGGGCCCGATTGACACCTCGGTGCGAATGGTGGGTTTCAACGAAGAAGTGCAGAAGGGCCAGGTTCTGTGCAAGATCGATCCCCGCATCTATAAAGCCAACCTGGATCGGGACGAGGCGACCTTGAAATCGAGGCAGGCTGAGGTACGTCGGGCCGATGCACAGTTGCAGCAGTCCCGGCGCGATCTCGACCGGGCAATCAAGCTGCGCGAGGAAGACAAGTCGTTCATTGCCCAGGCCGAGATGGACAAGTTCTACTTCTCGGTGCTGTCTTTCGAGGCGCAGAAAGGACTGGCTGAAGCCAGTGTGAAGGTCGCGGAATCGCAGTTGGCGTTTTCCGAGGCACAGATGGAGTATTGTGAAATCCGTGCCCCCGAGACGGGGATGATTATCGACCGGAAAATTGAGCCCGGGCAGACCCTTGCGGCCCAGTTCCAGACTCCCGAGCTGTTTATCATTGCCCCGAACATCCGCGAGCGGGTCGATCTGCTGGCTTCGGTCGATGAGTCGGAAATTGGGCTGATCCGTGAGGCGAATGCCAAGCAACTGCCCGTCAGTTTTACCGTCGACGCCTATCCCGACGTCTTGTTCGTGGGGAAAATCGAAGAGGTGCGGATGAATGCCACCACCACGCAGAATGTCGTGACTTACCCGGTGATCGTCTCGAGCCCCAACCCCGACTTCAAGTTGCTGCCCGACATGACTGCCAGCATCTCGTTCGAAGTGGACGAGCGCCGGGGCATTCTCAAGATTCCCAACTCCGCCCTGCGGTTCTATCCCAATCCCAAACAGGTCCGGCCGGAAGACCGGCCCCTCGTCGAGGGGGTGGTGGAGGGAACCGACGAAGAGGGAAAAGAGGTCAAGTCCGAACGGTCATTGTCAGCCGACGAGCGGGCCAAGGGCCGTCGGAAGCGAAATCTGCGGCACGTCTGGATTACCGACGGGCGGTTGCTGCGCGCGGTGGCCGTTGAAACCGGCCTGTCGGACAGCCAGCACACCGAACTGGTGTCGGGCGATCTGAAGCCAGGAATGCCCCTGGTCATTGGCCTGCAAATTCCCGGGATGTCGGGGTCCTGACCGGGATCCGAAGCGCGAACATCAGTCCGGCTTTCCGCAACAGCCCCGGGGGAGCGCCGCGAATCCGAGGGCGGGCACACTCGCTCCCCTGTTCCTCCGGCCAGGAAAGACTACACTTCTCTCCGGTGACAGGCCGCCCTCCAGTGAGCCCGGGACCCCATCTGGATTGACCCATCTGGATTGATTCGGGGTGAACCAGCAGTCGTCCCTGGGAACATTTTGAAGGAAAACAGTGCATGACGGTGTCTCCGGCGGATGTGATTGACTGGGGAGCGGTGCGGATCTCGGTGGATCCGTACGGACGGCTGACGCTTGTGCGCCCGGATGGCCAGACGCATGGGGGCCTCGTCCCCGTGAGAGCCTTTCCCACCACCGACCCGGGGCGATGGATTTCGTTCACCGACAGTCAGGGGCGGGAAATGCTGCTGCTTGAGTCTCTCGAGCAGTTGTCTCCCGACAACCGGCTGTTGGTGCAGCAGGAACTGGCCCGCCGGGAATTCCAGCCGCGAATCTCCCGTGTTTTTGAAGCACGGCCGGGATCATCGCAGACCGACTGGCGGGTGCAGACCGATCGCGGTGAGGTGGGATTCGCCACCACCACCGAAGAAAACGTGCGGGCCCAGGGAGAGCATGGCGTCCTCCTGACCGACACCCTCGGAATCCGGTACCTCATTCCCGACCGGCGGGAACTCGACCCCGAGAGTCAGAAAATCCTGCGAAGGTTCCTGTAATCGCGAGACCTGGCATGACTTCCGCTCGACAATCGCCGTTGGTTTTTTCGGGTTGGTGGGTGGGAGCGTGCATTGTGGGGGTCCTCGGCCTGGCGGGCTATGGACGGCAGGTGCAACAGCCCCAGACGGGAGTCGCCGAACCGCCATCGGAGACGGCACTCCAACTCCGCGTGCAGCGCATCGAGTCCTGGGTCGAACAGCAGGACGAAGCGCTCCCCACGCTGCGCCGGCTGGTTTCCACGGGAGACCGGCGCGATCAGCAGGACGCGGTGACCGCCCTCGCCCGGTTGGGGTCCGCCGCGGCCCCCGCCCGTCCCGAATTGGAGGGGGCGTTACTTTCCACCGATGTGATCGTGCGGGAAATGGCCGTGAATTCCCTGGCCATGCTCCCCGATGAGCGGGGTTCCATCCTGGCCCGGTTGAGTCCCTTTCTGACCGATCCGGCCCGGGAGGTTCGCCGGGCCGCGGCCCGGGCCATCGAGCGGGCTCCGGACGACGTGCTGCGGGAAGCTCTGCGGGAGGGAGACCCCGAACTGCCCTACCTGCGGTTGGAGCAACTGCGGCGGAGTGACATGCTGACCGCCGGCGATGTCGAGTTTCTGCGGGGCCTGCTGCAGTCGCGGCGCGAAGATGAATTCCTGCGGGCCGACTGCTTCGAACTGCTGATCTGGCACGACCAGCTGAACCTGCAGGATCTGTACGTGGCGCTGGGGAGCGAACTGCTCGATTTGAGCTCACTGGGACTGCGATATCTCGAAACGGTTGGGCCCCGGGCCAACCAGGCGGCAGCCCCCCTGTTGAAAATGCTGGAGGCTCCCACGGCGGGAGTTCACATGGCGGCTCTGCGCGGGCTGGCCCTGTTGGAAGATGAGGCTCGGGAGGTGTTGCCCAGCCTGGAGGAGTATTTGCATTCGGAACGCTGTGTGGATGTGGCGGCCACCGCCAGCCTGGTGGTGCGGCTGGGAGGTGACCGTCAACGGGCCGCCCGTTTGCTGCGGGAACGGCTGCTGGGGGAGGTGCCCGGTCATGCCTACGCACCAACTCTGCTGGAGATCGACCCGGACATGGCCGGGGGGATTGTGGCGCTGCTGACGGCCCGCCTCGAGTCGGGCACGGGTGACCCGCGGGATGACTTGAACAACCTGCGTCATTTTGGAGAGGCGGCCGCTCCCGCGGTCGATGTGTCGCGGCGTTTCCTGGCCGACCGTACTGGCGCCTACCGGGTCGATGGTGCCATGGTCCTGGCGGCGGCGGGTCCGGCCGCCGCCCCCGCCTTGCCCGACCTGATTGCGATTGTCCAGGAAGAGACCGACCTGGCCGCGGGAGCCGACCGGGGAGAGCGCCCTCTCGAACGCTGGGCTCTGAGAACGCTGCGGCATTTGGGGCCCCTGGGAGCAGCGGCGTGGCCGGTGTTGGTGGAACGCTGGTCGACCCTCGAGCCGCACCCAGCTCCCGAGGACACCGGCGAGGGCCTGGAGGCCATGGTGCTTGAGGCACTGGCAGCCGTCGCCCCGGGTGAGCCTGCCGTGCAGAATTGCTTCAGACGGGCCAGCCAGTTGGGTCCCGAGGTGGTCCGTCCCGTGGCCTGCGCGGGGCTGTTGGCCACCTCCACTCCCCTTCCCGAAGATTTGGCCCGGGCCCAGCAACTGGTGCTGGACAGACAACCGTCTCCCCGCAGGGGCCTGTTGATTGACTCCCTGGCGCGGCATGCCCCCCACTCGCGCGAGACCATCGAGGTCCTGATGACGCTGGTGGAAGGGGAAGAGTATCCTCTGGCAGACCGGCTGCTGGCCCTGGAATCGTTCGGGGAATTGGGGACGGCGATGTCTCCCTGGCGGGACCGGCTGGAGAGTCTGCGGAATCGCCCTCGTGGCCGGTTTCCCGGACCATCGCGGGTGGCAGTCGAAGGGCCGATCTTTGCCGACCGGTACAAGCCGGCCGTGCGGCAAACACTCGCCCTGCGAAATTGGCTGAGGTTTGCCCTGCAACGGTTGGGCGAGCGTGAGGAGGCAGAGCGGTCGCAACGGCTGCAGCAATTGCAATGATGATGGCGGGCGGCGGCGCGGGGGGGACCGACGAGACAGGGTGGCGGACCGGCGGGAATTGACGTTCCACGCCAACCGAAACTACTGTCGATCCCGCGTTCGTGATACCGGGAGGATTGGAAGGCAATCGGAGATCGGTTCCCGCGGGGAACGGGTTGCCAGGGCGATCGTCCCCGGGAGACGGCATGTTTGCCCGGTTTGGGAATTGGGTAGCCCGGCATTGGCTGGGGCTGCTGATGTTCTGGCTGCTGCTGTTTATCGCGGCATTGGGTCAGCAACAGCGTTGGTTTGACCCCTTGCTGGGGCCAGGCGTCGTTCCGACGTGGACCGACGTGGCCCAGGACGGAGAGTTCACCTTTCTGCCTCCCAACATCCAGAGCCTGGTGGGAGAGCGGTTGCTGGCCCGGGCATTTCCCGAGGATCTGCTCAAGAGCAGTGTGGTGGTGGTGGTGCGGCGCTATCAGAAGCCGCTGGATGAGGTGGACCGAACCTTCATTCGCGAAGTGCTGACACCGCGTCTCAAGGGGGTGCGGGGAGCGAAAGACGAGGGGGCCGCGCTCGAGATCCGCTCTCCCGACGACAAGACGGTCGGCCAACTGCTGGTCAGCGATGAGGAGGATGCGTGCCTCGTGGTGCTCCCCCTCGAGCACGAGTTTCTGGCGTGGTCGAACCGGGACGTGATCGACCGCGTCGAACGCCTCATTTTCCAGGAACTGCCGCACGAACAGGATGCCGATCGCAAACCGGTCATCCCGCTGGGACTCGATCTGGCGTTGAGTGGGACGGGGACCGTGGGGCGGGATATGCTGGTGGCGGCGCAGGAGAGCGCGTCGGCAACCGAGCGCTGGACCGTGGTGCTGGTGGTCTTGCTGCTGGCCGGAATTTATCGCGCACCTCTGCTGGCGCTGATTCCTCTGCTGACCGTCATGGTCTCGGTGCAGGTCGCGCTGTCGCTGCTGATCTGGCTGACCGGGCTGCCCCCTGACTGGGTGGGGGGCTGGAAATACAACGTGTTCGTGGGTCTCGAGGTCTACATCACCGTGGTGGTGTACGGCACCGGGGTCGATTATTGCCTGTTCCTGATCGCCCGTTACAAAGAAGAACTGGACCAGGGTGAACCGCTGGGACGGGCTGTGGCGAATTCGCTCTCTCATGTGGGGGCGGCGCTGACGGCCAGTGCGTTCACGGTCATCTGCGGCATCGGCATGATGATCTTCGCGCAGTTCGGTAAGTTCCGCGAAGCGGGGGTGGGAATAGGACTGGCGCTGGTGGTGGGCTTTGTGGCGTCGTTGACCCTGACCCCCTCCCTGCTGCAGCTGATGGGCCGATGGGCGTTTTGGCCGCATGGCGTGATGGGGCGAGTCGAACGAACCGGCTCGGGAAGTTGGGGAACACGGCTGATCAATCGCCTCATTCCCAGGAACAAATTCCAGATCTTCTGGGATTTTGTCGGGGATTTGGTGATGCGCAGGCCGGGCACGGTGCTGCTGTCGAGCGTGGCCCTGATGGCCCCCCTCGCCTTGATTGGCTTCATGTATTACGACTACCTCAGCTACGGGCTGCTCAGTGAACTCCCGCCGACCAACAGCAGCGTGGTGGGGGCGAAAGCGGTCCAGGAGCACTTCCCCGCGGGGTATGCCGGTCCCCTGACCATTCTGATTGACTCGGACGAGATCGATTTCAATTCCGTGAGCGGCCGGGTGGCCCTCGAGCACATCTGTGCCGGGTTGAAGGAACGAAGCCATGACCTGTCGATCGCCGACATCCGGTCGGTGATTGAACCGCTGGGACAACGGGGCCGGCTGAGTCCCTTTCAGAAAGGTGTGGGACGCCGGCGGGCCGAGAAGTACTACGTCAGCAGTGTTCCCGGGCTGGACGGACGGGTGACCCGCATTGACATGATTTTCGATACCGATCCGTTCGATCGCGAGAGCATCCGCCTGCTGGATGAGGTGGAGAGTCACCTGCGGAACCTGGTCGCCGCCCCGCACACCGCAGAAGAAGCACACGCGTTGGAACCCCTGTCGCGGGCCCGGCTGTATTTCGTGGGGCCGACCGGCAGCATCCGTGACCTGAAACGAGTGACCGATGCCGACCAGCTGAAGATCGATCTCCTGGTCCTCTCGGCGGTGTTCCTGATCCTGCTGGTTTTGCTGCGGAAGCCCGGAATCTCGATCTACCTGATTGTCAGCGTGTTTTTCAGTTATTTCGCCGCCCTGGGAGCGACTTTCGCAGCCTTCTGGTTGTGGGACCCCAGCGGCTTCGCCGGGCTCGACTGGAAGGTGCCGATGTTCCTGTTCACGATCCTGATCGCGATTGGCGAAGACTACAACATCTTTCTGATGACCCGCATCGAAGAGGAACAGCGGACCCATGGTCCGCTGGAGGGGATTCGGGAAGCCATGCGGCGCACCGGAACGATCATCTCGAGCTGCGGAATCATCATGGCGGGGACGTTCCTGTCGCTCTTCGCCGGGTCCCTTGTGGGTTTGAAGCAACTGGGCTTCGCCCTGGCGTTTGGCGTGCTGCTCGACACCTTCGTGGTCCGCCCGCTGCTGGTCCCCGCCTTCCTGGTGCTGCTCTACCGCGGACGCGAAGCCCAAAGTGGTTCCAACGGCTGAGCCCGCCGCGGGGTGACACCGCCGTCGCGGCAGCCAGCCATTCAACACGTTCCCTGCCTTCGCGCATCGCTCGCGGATTGGGCAACTCCTGGTCGATTCGAGCGCTCTCCCAAGAGGAAAACCACGTTCCCACGAAAAATCCCCGGCACGATCACTTGCCGCGTTTTTCCAAACGGAAGGAATCCATCACGATCGACTGGTCGACCTTGCCGTATTCGTCGTCGCCGCCCAGATGTCCGAAGACGAAAATCCGACCGTCGGCAGACTGCACCGAGCGGGGGTAGTACGAGGTTCCCGGGAGCTCGAGTCGCTGCCAGTTCCGGCCGGCGTCCGCGGTGGCGTGGATGGCCGTGGTCGCCAGGTGCAGCACCACCCCTTCGCGGGTCGCCAGCAGTTCGGGATGTCCGCTGTGCGGAAAGGGAGCCGGGCCTGGCTCCCCCGCCCGCCAGCCGGCCCCCTCTTTCCGCAACACTCCCTGCCAACGGACTTCACCCGCGGCCCCCGGCGGCTGACGCCGGAAGACACACAACAGGTCGCCGTTCGGCAACTCGGCGGCGTCGAACTCCTCCCCTCCCCACCCCTCCCGCTGCTGTTCGGGCACCACTTCGATTGGCCCCGTCCAGGTCTTTCCCGCGTCGGCCGAGACCATCAACAGGGGCCGGAACAGCCCGCTGTACTCCGCCCGGGTCCGGCTGTTGGCGGCAACGTCCGCCACGCCCCCCAGAACAATCAACCGCCCATCCCGCAGCACCCGCAGCCGCTTCGGCCAGACCGAGTACCGGGCCGGGTCGAGCAGGACCTCGGGCATTCCCCAGCTGCGCGAGCCATCGCGCGAACGTTCGAGATAGCCGGTCTTGGGCAGATGATCGTCATACGGCAGGTAAAACCCCCACACCCCGCGCAGGATCGTTCCATCGGCCAGGGCCGTCTCCGCTTCCCCCGTGACGCCATTCATACACGACTGGAACCGGTCGGCACTCGCCTCACGCCAGGTCGCTCCGGCATCGGTCGAGCGCAGGTGCACATTCCGCAGGTCGAGACCGGTCATGTCGTAACCGGGATGTCCCGGCGGGGGCCAACTGAGCTTCTGTTGGACCTCCCGGGGGGCGGCGGTTCGCCCCTGGGCCGGCCCGGTCGCCTGGGTGAAGCTGACCATGAGGTCTCCCCCGGGCATGGTCCAGGCCCCCACCCAACTGGTGAACCCCGGTTTCTGGGGCGAGCGATAAATGGTCTTGCGCCGATGCTCCACGCCCACCAGGTCATCGGCCAGTGCCGGTCTGACGTCACACACAGAATGGGCCAACAGGGCGAAGAAAATCCCGTACAAAGCCTGAGTTTTCATCCGTCACCTCCCCATGGGAAACCGGCCGGAGAACCGGCGCGCAGCCACAACCACAAACAGCGGCGAGTGTAGCGAGCGACGCCCGGAAAGGGGGCCTGGGATCCCCAGCCCCCCGCCCGCCGTCACACCGCGGAAACTGGCCTGACTCCCCGGCTGCCAGCCGCCTCGGTCCGGCCACGGTCAAGGCACGGGCGCACCCATCCACAGGAAGGACTCGACTCTCACCACTCACTCAGCCGCGGCTCGAATCAGCTTCGCGATGCGGTGCGGATGGGTCAGCGCTGGAACCAGGCCCGTGTTGTGCAGTTCCTCCACCGTCGCGTGCGGCAGTTGCCGGGCCAGGGTCTGGCCCGCCTCCCGCAGCGGCAGAGGGGTCCCTTCGGTCTCGATCAACAGCACCGGGTTCTCGATCCGCGGCAACAGCGGGGTCAGGTTGGTCTGGGCAATCACCCCGGCCAATTCGCATAGCGGTGCGATGGGCATTCGGCCCAGACGGTCGAGAAAAAACTCGAACCGGGTCTCGTCAAACGGCGGGAAAAACCGGCGATGGCTGTGCCATTGCAGCGCCCGCCAGCCTGGCAACCGGTGGACTGATCCCGGCAGCCAGCGCCCCAGCGTGGCCAGCAACCGCTCGGTGCCAGTCAACTGCCGCTGGGCATAACCCCCCACGAGAGTCAGTTGGGTGAATTGCCGGGGGCGGTCGTGCACGGCCCGCAGCCCCACCAACCCTCCCAGCCCGCTCGCCAGCAGGCGATTGGGTTCGCCGGGCCAGTGACCGGCAATCTCACACAGGTCGGCAACCAATCGGTCGAGAGTCACCGGGGCCCGCTGCGGCGACTTCACTCCCCGCCAATCAAACAGCACGCACCGGAACTGGTCCCGCAGCAGCCAGGCGATCAGGAACGACAATTCCCGCGGCTCGGCCAGACTGTTGAGGAAGATCAGCGGAGGCCCCTCCCCCAGGGTCAATCCGGTCAACTGCGTTCCGGGAACATCCACACTCCAATGAGTGGACTGTTCCGTCACCGCCTGCAGCACCTCCTGCCACTGCAGCGGCGGCGGACAGGCCCCCCCTTCGGCTGCCGCGGCGGATGAAAGCGTATCGTCTCCTCCCGCACCAGGCGGGAGCACCGACGCCGCCAGGGCGCCCGGAGCTGGAGCCAGAGAGGGGGATGCGGGGTCCTCCGGCTGGATCGAAGCAGACGGGAACTCGCTCATTTCGCGGCCAACGCCTCATCGGCCTTGAGAATCAGCTCATAAGCCTCGCTCGAGGTCTCGGTCTCCCGCAGGTTGTCGATGAACGACGGCTGCTGCAGAATCCGTCCCAGCCGGGCCAGCACCGCCAGGTGGGTGTGCGAATCGCGGCACAGGACCAGAAAGAACATATCGGTCAGGGTGCGATTGGGACCGCCAAAGGGTATGCCCGACGACGTCTTGCCAAAAGCCAGCAGCGATTGACCCAGCGCCTGCGGCTGCGGATTGCGCGGGTGGGGAATGGCCACCCCCGATTCAAACGCGGTGGGCAAAGCCGCTTCACGCTCGAGACAGGCGGCCAGCAGAACGGCCGGTTCCCAGATCTGCCAGGTGCGCCCCGCCACTTCGATCAGCGACTCGAGCACCGACCGCTTGGTGCGGGCATCGAGAGGCACCTCCACCAGTTCGGGGGCCAGCAATTCGGCCAGGGGGGAGTCGTGGGCGGGGTCGAAGGCCTTCTGGGCCGATTCGATACCGGCCAGTTCCTCGCTCGAAAACTCCCGAATTTCCTGTTCGAGCCAGTGCCGGATTTCGGCGGGATGAAACCGCCAGGTCCCCTCGATGCGGTGGCCGGGGATCCGTCCGCGCTGCACCTGCTTTTCCACCTCGCGGCGATCTCGCCCCAGATGTTCGGCGAGTTCTTCGAGGGTCAGGAATTCATGGGCCACAGAGCTGCCTCTTCAGAAGGACGAAAGAGAGTTGCGGCTGCCTGAGACTCTGGAGAGAGCGGCGAACAGCGGCACGTCACAATCGGCTGATCATAGTCGAATCGGTCGACCAGCGGGACGCCGTACGGCACCGGCCGCGAACCGCGAACCACCGCGCACGCTGCCAAAATCACGGCCAGGACGGGGAGCCAGGCCGCAGAGCAGCAACTCCCGGCTGGAAGCCAGGCGAGAATAAGAAGTGGCGCGAAGGCCCTGCTGACCACGGAGCGCACTCAGCGGGCGGCGAGATCGTCGGGTTGGGGGAGGTCGGCGAGGTTGGCCAGACCGAACACCGAGAGGAATCGCTCGGTGGTGCGATAGCGCACTTCCTTGGGCTGCTCGGGATCGCGTTCGAGCTGGATCAGTTCGCGACGCAGCAGTTGCCGCACCTGGTTCCCCGGGCTGGCCTTGCCCAGAGCCTCGATCTCGGCCTGGGTGATCGGCTGGCGGTAGGCCACGAGGGCCAATACCTCGAGCAGATCCTGGGAGAGGCGCACTTCGCGCGGTCCCTGACCGAAAACGCGGGCCCGCAGGCGGTCGTATTCCGGCCGCAGCTCGAGGCGGTAACCGCCATCTCCCAGGCGCACTTCATAGGGACGTTCCTGGGCCGCGTAGAGGGTGTTCAATTCATCGATCAGTTCCGGGACCTGTTCGACAGTGATGGCCCCCCGCAACAGGGCATAGAGCTTGCCCGCGGTGAGCGGTTGTCCGCCGACAAACAGGGCCGCCTCGATGACCTGCGCCGGGGTCACGCTGGAATCGGCCGGGGGGGGCTGGGGTGGTTTGACCGCCGCACCCTGAGCTGGCCGGACGGAACCCGCGGTACGAGCCCCCCCGGAATTGGCTGGTGGACGGCTGCTGTGGTTGGGGGAAGGCTCGACTGTCGCAAGCGTCTCTGCCTGCCAGGCCGCTTGGGTCTCTGGAGGCAGCGTCGCCTGCAGCGCCTCGAATTCGGCGTGCGCCTGCTCTTCCAGCGAGGGAATCCCGGCCGGGGTAGTGTCGGTTTCGGACGGCAGGAGTTCGGCAGTCCCCAGAATCTCTTCCGCCGCACCTTCTTCTTCATCCGTCCAGGACGACAGATCGACCGGAATCTCGTCGTACGAGACGGGATTCGAATCGGGCTGAAATTCGGTCCCGGCGGCGAGGGGGTTCTGGGCAAACCCGGGCCCGTCGTCTGTCTCAAGCGGGGCGTGCGGCGCCAAATCTCCGTCTTCCTGCCCCGTCCCGTCGGGCCCCTGCCGGGGGACGAACTCGTCCGTCTCGGATTCTTCCTGGGCCGATTCGAAAGCGGCGAGGGCCTTTTGATACGCCGCTTCGATCTCTTCCTGCGAGAAGAGCTCTTCGTCGAATTCTGCCGGGTTTTCGGGGAGATCGTCGGGGGGTGGCGAGGGACTGATCATGAGGGCTTTCCGAAACGTCGGCAGAGGTCTGAACGACCGGGGGCCGGTTTTATCCCGATTGTCAGTCGGGACACAATACGAAGCCTGGGGGATTCCTCTTGCCCCCGATTTGTCCTTTTTGCTAAACCCCCCATTCTGGGACGGAGTGTGCCGGGTCGAGGATCGGCCGGGACCTCCACCAGCCCCGGGGGGCTGGACCGATCCCTTCAGACGAGCAGGATGCATGTCGCCCGAGAATCGCCAAGTCAGCCACTTCACCCGCCTGCTGCCCTATGTGTGGCCAAGCCGGCGGCGGTTGCTCGTCTCTTTTGTGCTGGCGGGTTTCGTGGCGTTTTTCTGGGGGGCGATTCTCTCGATCACCTATCCTGTGGTGAAGGTCCTGCTGGAGGGCAAGACCCCCGCCCAGTGTCTGCAGGAATTGATTGACGAGGCCGAAGAGGGCATCGCCAAAGCCAAGAGCGAGCTGCAGCAGCGGGAGAGTGAGAATCCCGTCGATCCCCAGGAACAGGTTTCGCTGCTGCGCAAGAAAGCGCGGGCCGAGAAGAAGCTGACGACCAATGCGCAGCGGCTCGCCCTGTACCGCGGGGCCGAAGTGTATGCGCTGCCGTTGATTCCCCAGGACCAGTTCCTGGCCTTCACGCTGATTTTGGGGCTGATCCTCGTGCTGACCGCCATCAAGCTGGTCTGCATGTTCTGCGAAGAAGTTCTGGTGGGAAGTGTCGTCGAGCAGACGGTCATGCGGGTCCGCAAGGCGTGTTTCGGCCAGATACTCAATCTCGACCTGCAGACCGTGCGGATGCACGGCACCAGCAACCTCATGTCGCGGCTGACCTACGACATCGAGGCCCTGGGGGCGGGCCTGGGACTGTTGGGGGGCAAGCTGGTGCGCGAACCTCTCAAGGCGCTGGCCTGTCTGGGCATGGCGTTCTGGGTGAACTGGCGGCTGACGCTGCTGTCGGTGCTGTTCACCCCCTTGGCGGCGATCATCTTCCAGCGGATTGGCAAGCGTCTGAAAAAGGCGAGCCAGAAGTCGATGGAATCGGTCGCCCGGATCTACCAGATCCTGGAAGAGACCTTCGACTCGTTCAAAGTGGTGACCGCCTTCAACGCAGGACGACGGCAGCGCGGCGTGCATCATCGCGAAAGCAAGCAGTTTTACCGGCGTTCGATGCGCATCGTGGTGACTGATGCCCTCACCAACCCCACCACCGAACTGCTGGGGATGACCGCCGTGGTGATGGGAGTGCTGCCCGGGGCCTACCTCGTGCTCCGGGGGGAGACCGACATCTGGGGGATCCAACTGTCGGCCGAACCGATGGATGTCGCAGAATTGTCGATGATGTACACGCTGCTGGCGGGCATTCTCGACCCGGTGCGAAAGCTGTCGAGCGTGTTCAGCAAGCTGAAGCGGTCGGCGGCCGCGGCCGATCGGGTCTTTGCCCTGATGGACGAACAGACCCGGGTGCAGGATCGTCCCCGTCCGCGGATGTTTCCCCGCGAGATCCGGCAGATTGAATTCCAGGACGTGGGATTTACCTATCTCGGAGACGGAGAGGCTCGCCCCGCCGTGCTCAATGGGGTCAACCTGTCGGTCCAGGCCGGGGAAGTGCTGGCGGTGGTGGGGGAGAACGGGTGTGGAAAATCGACCCTGGTCAACCTGCTGCCGCGGTTTTTCGACGTCGACCGCGGTCGGGTGGCGATAAACGGAGTCGATGTCCGGGATTTCGCCCTGCGGGATCTGCGGCAACGGGTCGGGGTGGTGACGCAAGAGACCCTGCTGTTCGATGACACCATCGCCGAGAACATCCGGCTGGGACGCCCCGAGGCACCCCTGGAAGAAATCGAACAGGCGGCCGACCAGGCTTACGTGACCCAGTTCATGGAGCAAATGCCCGAGGGAGCCGAGACGGTGGTCGGAGCGAAGGGTTCGAATCTCTCGGGTGGGCAGCGGCAGCGCGTGGCCTTGGCGCGGGCGATTCTGCGCAATCCCGAGATCCTGATCCTGGATGAGGCCACGAGCGCGATCGACGCCCAGAGCGAGCGCTGGATCCACCAGTCATTGCAGCAATTCGTTCAGGGGCGGACGGTCTTTCTGATCACCCATTCGATCACCGACAGCCTGCTGGCGTTTGTGACACGGATCGTCGTGATGGACCGGGGGACCGTGGTGGCCACAGGAACACATGTTGAGCTTTTGAAGACTTGCCCGGCCTATGCCCGGCTGTACCAGGCCCGCACCCTGACCCCGGCTGCCGGGGATGGGGGGGGTGGACCCGGGGCGGTCCCGCCGGTGGCGGGGGTGTGGGGAGCACGGGCCGAAGCGGCGTGAACTGGTTCCCGGGAACGAGCCGAAGCCTCAACCCGATGGCTCGGCAGGACGCAGGAGTTGACTGATGACTCGCCGGAAGTGGATAACTGACATAAGGAAGCGTCTACGGGCAGCGCACGGTCTGGGGCCGCTTCGCTGGCGTGGGTTGGCCATCGGTGGGTGGTCTGGAATCTGCGCCGGTCTCGTCGGACTGGGGGATTCTGGCGACCTTCCGCAGGCGGAAGCGAGCAGTTTGCTGGGGAGCGGTTTTTTTTCTCCCCTCTGGGGCTGAGTTCGAGTTAAGATAGTGTTGAGAGGTTTCGTCGTTGGCGGTTGGAACCCAGGTTGGTCCGGGGGGAGATCCCGGAGTGGAACCAGCAGCCTGCCAGGATGGATGAAATCCACCCTCGATCCTTGGGAAGGGAGTGTTCTGTGCACGAGTTTGATGACCCCCTGTCGGTGCTGCTGAAAAACGCCAAAACACGGGGCTTTTTGTCGTTTCAGGCGGTCCATTCGTACCTCCCCGACGAAGGCGGGAGCCCTTCACTCGTGGACGTGCTGGTCCTGAACCTGGAAGACACCGGCCTCGATTTGAAGGAAGACCCCCAGGGGCCATTACCGGGCATCCCCCAGAAACAGATCAACGCCGAGAGGGAACGGGAAGAAAATCCCCAACCGACGGTCTCCTCCCGCGATCCGGTACGCATGTACCTCAGCCAGATGGGGAACATCCCCTTGCTGACGCGCGAGCGCGAAATCTATCTGGCGAAGAAGATCGAGGTCAGCCGGAAGCGTTACCGACGCGCTTTGATGGAATGTCATTTCGCGATGACGGCCGCCCTGGAGACCCTCGAGAAGGTGTTCGCGGGGGAACTTCCCTTCGAGCGGACGTTGCGCACTTCCGAGACGGAAAACGTCAAGAAAGAGCAGATTCTGGGCCGGATGCCGCACAATCTGCCCACCATCAAGCGGCTGATGGAGACCAACATCGCCGACTTCGCGAAGTGGCTCAGTAGCGACACCCCGGCGGCTGAAAAGGGCAAGCTGCAGGCGGGTCTGGTGACCTGTCGGCGGAAGATGGCGACGCTGTTCGAGGAATTGAGCCTGCGGACACAGCGGCTGCAGCCCATCACCAAGCGGGTCTACCAGGTGAACGCCCGGATGACCGAGCTGGAGCAGCACATCCGCGAACTGCGGCGTTCGCGGCGGAACCAGGACGAACTGGCTCGTGCCGAGCGCGAGCTGCACGAGCTGATGATGATGACCCACGAGACTCCCGAATCGATGCGGGAGCGGGTGCGGAAGATCCAGTCCCGATTTGCGGTTTGGACTCAGGCGAAACAGGAGCTGTCGGGGGGCAACCTGCGGCTCGTGGTGTCGATCGCCAAGAAGTATCGCAACCGCGGACTGAGTTTCCTGGATCTCATCCAGGAAGGGAACGCCGGCCTGATGCGGGGTGTCGAGAAGTACGAGTACCGCCGCGGGTACAAATTCTCGACGTACGCCACGTGGTGGATCCGGCAGGCGATCACCCGGGCCGTGGCCGACCATGCCCGCACGATCCGCATTCCCGTGCACATGTTCCAGAGCATCTCGACGCTGAAGGCGAAGAGCGAGGAACTGCGGCAAAAGAAGGGGCGCGAGCCCACGATGGAGGAATTGTCGAAGGCGGTCGGGCTGTCGCTGGAGGAAACCCAGCGGATCATGAAGACCTGGAAGCACCCGATCAGTCTCGACACCCCCGTCGGCGAGAGCGAAGACTCGAGCTTTGGCGATTTCCTCGAAGATGGTTCCGAGTACACCCCTTCGGAATCGGCGATGCACAAGCTGCTCAAGGACAAGATCGGGCATGTGCTGAAAAGCCTGACCTACCGCGAGCGGGAAATCATCAAGCTGCGGTACGGTCTGGGGGATGGCTACAGCTACACCCTGGAGGAGACCGGCCGCATCTTCAAAGTGACCCGCGAGCGCATCCGGCAAATTGAGTCGAAGGCCCTCCGGAAACTGCAGCACCACACCCGGTCAATTCACCTCAAGGGGTTCGTCGAAGCGGGCAAGGGGGGGCAGCAGGTGGAAGGGGCGGTGGTTGCCGCGGCCGACGCGCAAGACGATCACGAGTCGCACGAGTTGGAGTGAGCCAGACGCCGCCCCTGGTGAATTGGTCACCCCGGGCGGTCCTCACTGAGCGCGTTCCGGGACACACGCCCGGCTGAGAGACAGGTGTACAAAACGGCCAGCTTCCAGCTGGCCGTTTTGTTTTGGCGGACCGGGTCGGTCCATCCCGGCCCAACTCCCGGATCCGCTCCCGGCGGACTCCCTCCGGTCGTGTCCCGAGGGGGCCGGAAGGGAACACACCGGGATTTTTCCGGGCTGTTCTGGCCGTGCAGGCCCGTTTTGTGTTATCATCTCCCCCTTCCCTTCCCGCAGCTTTGGAAGAAGACCGCGCGGGCGGTCTTCGGGCGGGTTGTTCGTTCCTCTGTTTGTGTCAGGCGGTTTTTGGTCCATGGTAGATCGCAACCTCATTCGTGAATTCTCGATCGACGACGATGAATTGAACTCGATGTTCTCGGCGGTCATGGAAGCCGAGGGTTTCGAAGGGTTCGAGTCGATGATTGTCGACTCCCCGTTTTTCGAGACTGGCAAGATTCTCTCGGGCGTGGTGCTGCGCCGTGAGGGAGACGATGTTCTGCTCGACGTAGGTTGCAAGAGCGAGGGGATTGTTCCCGCGAATGAGTGGGACGAAGGGGAACCGCCTCCCGAGGCCGGCCAGAAGGTCGAGGTGCTGCTCGAGGAGTTCGACGACCAGAACGGAGTGATCAAGCTCTCGCGCCGGAAGGCGAAGCGCATCCGCGACTGGGAACAGATCATCTCCACCCGCAAGGAAGGGGATGTGGTCTCGGGTACGGTCATGCGGAAGATCAAGGGAGGCCTCTTGGTCGACATTGGCGTGCATGTGTTCCTGCCCGCCAGCCAGGTCGACATCCGCCGTCCCGCCGACATCGGCGATTACATTGGCCGGTCGGTCGACTGCGTGATCCTGAAGATCGACGAAGCCCGCCGGAACATCGTCGTCTCGCGCCGTAAGCTCATTGAAGACCAGCGTTCGAAGCTCAAGCAGAAGCTGCTGCAAGAGCTGAAGGTCGGCGAGATCCGCAAGGGTGTGGTCAAGAACATCGCCGACTTCGGCGCGTTCGTCGACCTGGGCGGCATCGATGGGCTGCTGCACATCACCGACATGAGCTACGGCCGGATCAGCCATCCGAACGAGATGGTCAAGATCGACGACGAGCTCGAGGTGATGGTTCTGAACATCGACCACGAGAAGGAAAAAATCGCCCTGGGGCTCAAGCAGAAGCAGCCCAGCCCCTGGGACATGGTCGAGCAGAAGTTCCCCGTCGGCACCAAGGCGAAGGGCGAAGTGGTCAACATCATGACCTACGGCGCCTTCGTGCGCCTCGAGCCGGGCATCGAGGGGCTGGTGCACATCAGCGAGATGTCGTGGACCCGGCGGGTCAATCACCCCAGCGAACTGGTCCAGATTGGCGACCCGGTCGAAGTGGTGGTGCTGGCCATCAACAAGGAGAAGCAGGAGATTTCTCTGGGGATGAAGCAGACCCTGCCCAATCCCTGGGACACCGTCACCTCGAAGTACCCCGTGGGGGCGATTGTCGACGGCACGGTGCGCAATCTCACCAACTACGGTGCCTTCATCGAGATCGAAGAGGGCATCGACGGGCTGTTGCACGTGTCTGACATGTCGTGGACCCGCAAGGTCTCGCATGCCAGCGAGGTGCTGCAGAAGGGCGACAAGGTGCAGTGCCAGGTGCTGTCGGTCGACCAGAACCGCAAGCGCATCGCCTTGGGTATGAAGCAACTGCAGCAAGATCCCTGGGAAACCGACATTCCTGGTCGCTACCAGCCGGGCTCGATCGTCACGGGCACTGTCACCAAGATCACCAACTTCGGGGTCTTCGTGCAGCTGGAAGACAACCTGGAAGGCCTGTTGCATGTCTCGGAACTGGCCGAGCACAAGGTCGACAACCCCGAAGCCGAGGTCAAGGTGGGCCAGCCGATCGAGGTCCGCGTGCTGCGGGTGGACACCGCCGACCGCAAGATCGGCCTGAGCCGCAAGCTGACCGGCCCCATCGAAGAACTGGTTCCCGCCGAAGGCGCGGCCGGTGGAGCGGGTGGAGCGGGCGGAGCGGCTGCCCCAGCCACCCGCGAGGAACTCAAGGGTGGTACCAGCGGCCAGTCGGGCCCGCTGTTCAGCCTCGACAAGAAGTAAGCCGACGGACCGACGGTTCGCCTGGAGAATCTCTCCGGGGGAATCATCGGTACAGCCGTTCGAGTTGCACACAACGGCCCTGTCACTACTGGTGGCAGGGCCGTTTTTTTGCGCCTGTTCAACCGTGTTCGGGAAGAGTCGGCCTCAAAATCACGTTTTCTCCGGGAGTGCCTGGCCGCAATGGTCGATCTGACGAACGGACAGGCTGCGCCCGGAGATGGCGCAGCTGGTCATTTGGCAGCACCTCCCTTCCGCCCCCACCCCCCGCATGGCCGAGTCGACTTCCAGCAGCGTCTCCACCGGCCGCTCGTCGGCGACCAATCCGCTCGAGATCTACCTGCGAGAGATCCATCGCACCCCTCTGCTCACCCGTGAACGGGAGCGTGACCTGGCGTTCCGGATCCAGCAGGGAGACGTGGCCGCCCGCGACGAGATGATCAAGGCGAACCTGCGGCTGGTGGTCAGCATCGCCCGCCATTACTCCGGGCAGGGACTGTCGATGCTCGACCTGATCTCGGAGGGAAACCTCGGGCTGGTGCGGGCGGTCGAGGGGTTCGACCCGGCCCACGAGACACGGTTCAGCACCTACGCCACCTACTGGATCAAGCAATCGATCAAGCGGGGGCTGATCAATACCGGGCGGACCATCCGCATCCCCACCTACATGGTCGAGCTGATGAGCCGCTGCCGCCAGGCCAGCGCCCGCCTGCAGCGGATCCTGGGCCGGGACCCGACGCTGGAGGAGATTGCGGCCGATCAGAAGCTGCGCAAACGGCAGCAGAAACTGCTCTCCCAGGCGCTCGAACTGCTGCAGGCCTCGATGCAGTCCGAACCCCTTGACGCGAATTATTCGCTGGCCGACCTGCTGGCCGACGAACGTATTCCCCTCCCCGACCAGCGGCTGGAGACCAACGACTCGCTGACTTGGGTCCTCGAGGAACTGCAATCCCTCGATCCCCGCGAAGCACTTGTGCTGCGGATGCGTTACGGACTCGAAGACGGCCAGGCCTATAACCTGCGGGAAATCGGCGAGGTCTTGGGAATCACCCGCGAAGCGGTCCGCCAGATCGAGGTGAAGGCGCTCGAAAAACTGGGGTCGGGACTCAACGGCGATTAGGCGGCCACCGGCCCTCAGGTCGAGTGCTGACGGAGCTGCAGCCGATCCCTCCAATGGGTCATCTGAAATGGGCCGGCAGCAAGAGGCCCCGGGTTCGGCCCTTGGTTTGCCTCCCTGCTCCGCCGCGCGAGTCCGCGGCCTACGCCGGGTCCATTTCCGGTTCCCGGAACGGAAACCAGACGGCACAGCCCTACGCGAACAACTCGCGCACCACGTGCCCCTCGACGTCCGTCAGCCGAAAATCGCGGCCGGCGTGGCGGTAGGTCAGCCGCTCGTGATCGAGCCCCAGCAGGGCCAGCATCGTCGCGTGCAGGTCGTGGATGTGCACCTTGTTCTCAGCCGCGTAATAACCGTAGTCGTCGGTGCTTCCATACCGGAACCCCCCCTTCACTCCCCCTCCCGCCAGCCACATCGTGAAGCCTTCCTGATTGTGGTCGCGCCCGTTGGCGGTCTCGGCGGTCGGGGTCCGGCCGAACTCTCCCCCCCACCAAATCAGAGTGTCCTCCAGCAGGCCCCGCTGCTTCAGATCGTACAACAGCCCGGCGATGGGCAGGTCGACCTCACGGGCATTTTTCTCATGCCCGTTCTTCAGATCGGAATGCTGGTCCCACTGCACGAGGTGATCGTTGTGCGTCACCTGGATGAACCGCACCCCCGCCTCGGCGAACCGTCGGGCCATCAGGCACATCCGCCCGAAATTCGCCGTGACAGGATCGTTCATACCGTACAACGTCTGAGTCGCCTGTGACTCTCCCGAGAGGTCCTCGATCTCGGGAATCGCCGACTGCATCCGAAACGCCAGTTCAAACGAATTGATCCGCGCTTCGAGCGCCGCCTCGGCCGCCCCCTGCTGATGCTCGCGATTTTGCCTCGCCAGACGTTCGAGCTGCAGCCGCTGGATCTCCCGCGGCAGCCGCGCGTTGCTGATGTACCTCACCCGCGCCTTCTCCGACGGAATGCTGGCGTTCCCCAGGGCCGTCCCCTGGTAGACCGCCGGCAAAAACGCCGAACTCCAGTTGTTGATCCCCCCGAACGCCAGGGTCGGACAGATGGTCACAAAGCCCGGCAGATTGGCGTTCTCGCTCCCCAGGCCGTAGGTCACCCACGACCCAATACTGGGACGGACAAAGTTGTCGGTCCCGGTGTGGATCTTCATCACCGCGCCGCCATGCGCCGGATTGGTCCCGTGGATCGAGTGGATCAGGCAGAGATCATCCACCCGTTTCGCCAGGTGCGGAAACAGATCCGACACCCACAGGCCACTCTCGCCGTATTGCTTGAACTCCCAGGGAGACTTCAGCAGGTTCCCCGTCGAGTTGAACTGCACCCGGGGCTTGGCGAACGGCAAGGGTTTGCCATCGTCCCGCGTCAACAGCGGCTTGGGATCGAACGTATCGACCTGGGACGGCCCGCCGCTCATAAACAGAAAGATCACACGCCGGGCACGGGCGGGAAACAGCGGCTGTCGCGGAGCGAGGGGATCTTCGGCGGCCGGCAGCCGGGCCTCCCCGGCACACATCCCCGCCAGGGCCAGCGAGCCAAAGCCCACGGCAGTACGCTGCAACAGCTCGCGGCGGGTTGTCGGTTGACCAGACATGGGGGGAGGCGACCGGTGGGGAGGAGCAATGACGGCGGGGAACACTTACCTGAAGTCTACGTTTCCCGGTTGGGAAGGTGGTAGTCCGCGACGCGCTGGCGGTATCTTCACAGCATGGCTCCGCACCCTCACTTTGCCTCCGATGAATCGCAGCCCGTCGGCCCCCTGGTCTCCGGCTGGCAGATCCCTCCCTGGCCCGAACGGATCACACTGCAGGGCCGCACCTGTCGACTGGAACCACTGGTTCCCGAGGCGCATGGGGACGAGCTGTTCGCTTCCCAGGCCGACGACCCCACCGGCCGGCATTGGACCTGGCTCCCCTACGGCCCCTTCCTCAGCCGCCCGACCTACCTGCAGTGGCTGCGGGAATTCACCCAGGGGAATGATCCGCTGTTTTACGCCATCCGGCCCACCGACTTGGGCCGTGCGTGCGGGGCCTGCGCGTACCTGCGGATCACGCCGACCGCCGGGACGATCGAGTTGGGACACATCAATCTGGGTCCGCGGTTGCAGCAGACCGTTGCGGCAACCGAGGCCTTGTTCCTCATGATCCAGCAGGGATTCGCTCTGGGTTACCGCCGGGTCGAATGGAAGTGCGATACCCACAATGCGCCGTCGCGCCGGGCGGCCCACCGGCTGGGTTTCACCTTCGAAGGGATCTTCCGGCAGGCCCAGGTGGTGAAGGGCCGCAACCGCGACACCGCGTGGTTCTCGATCATCGATGCCGAATGGCCCCCGCTGCAGTCCGCCTTCCGCGCCTGGCTGGCCCCCGGCAACTTCGATGCCGCAGGCCAGCAGCGGCACCGCCTCGCGGAATTGATCGCCCGGGAACGGGGCCCGGTGACATAGCGTCCCCCGTGGTGTGCGGTCGGCGGGGGTCAACGCTTTCACAGGTTGTGTTGCGCGATTCCGCTACAGCAGACCCTGCGCCCGATACCAGTCGATGGTCTGGCGCATCCCTTCGGCAAATGGCACCGCGGGTCGATAGCCCAACTCGCGCCGCGCCTTGTCGATCGAGAAGCCGCGATTCCAGCCCAACAGACGCAACTCGGCCGCCGTCTCATCGCCCTCGTCATTCGGACGCAGCCAGCGGGGAAGCCGGGGGGCCAGCCGGGCCCAGGCGAGCGGCAGGGCCGCCCGGGGTTCGGGATACCCCGCCAACTGACAGATCGTTCCGATGAATTCCAATTGGGTGACCACGGGATCGTCGGTGATGTGATAGATCTGGCCAGCGGCCTGAGGGGCGTCGAGCGCGGCGAACAGCGCTGTCGTGAGGTTGTCGACCCCCGTATTCGACAGCTGTTGCGTTCCCGGCCCGAGGAACCGGAACGACTGTTCGCGCAGCCGTTGCAGCAACTGTGGCAACACCCAGCGTTCCCGCGGGCCATAGATCAGTCCCGGACGCAGCACCGTCACCGCCACATCGTGGGCGCTCCCCCAGTCGAGGGCCACCTGCTCGGCCTCCACCAGCGACTCGAGACAGGCCCCCAGGCCCCGCTCGGCGGGAGAGACCGTTTCGTCGGTTCCATGATGGTCGCGCAGCGCATGGACCCCCAGGGAACTCAACAGCACAAACTGCCGTACGGTTCCTTGCCGGGCCAATGCCTCCAACAACCTTCGCAGTCCATTGACGTGCAATTGCCGGTAGTCGAGTGGCTGCCCCAGCCCCAGCCGGGCCGCGCAGTGCGCCACCCGTGTGACCCCGGCGATGGCCTCCGCGAGGGGATCGGAACTGGCCAGGTCGGCGGTTTCCACGGGAATGCCCCGGTGGCGCAGCCAGTCGGCCTCGGAGGAGAGCCGCACGAGGCCGCGCACGGGCAGCCCGAGGGCGTGTGCCCGCAGGCAGACATGACTCCCCACGCAGCCGGTGGCTCCGGTAACCAGCAGCGGTTCAGTGGCGCTGAGTGACATGCGCCGATTCTGGCGTCTCGGCCCCGGGCGGTCGAGGGAACCGACCCCTGACGCGGAATGCCGCACAACTGTTGGAAAAAAATCCAGATTCGTTGTGGAGATGCCGCAGGCTGCGACGTTTCTGTCCGTGTCGGCACGGCAACCCCAACCGAAAACACGGTGGGGAATTCTCTTCACCCCGGTTGCCGCCGACCGTTGAACGGGATCGCGGCGGCCCTCCCGGCACACGGGACGAAACTATTTGTCCCCGGGAAATCATCTCAAAGAGGAGCGGCATCATGGCCCAGAGTCTGTGGAGCAAGCGGCGCATTGGGCAAACCTTGGCGGTGTGGGGACTCGCGGCCCTGTGTGGCCTGGCCCAGCCCGCCCTGGCCCATCACAAGGGTGGCGGCGGAGGAGGTGGTGGTGGGGGGGGTGGCGGGGGCGGGGGCGGCGGGGGAGCACGCGCGATGGCTGGAGGAGGAGGTGGTGGTGGGCAGTGCGGCAGAGGGGGTGGCGGAGGGGGTGGGACCACCACGGGGGGAACCACCGGCGGAACAACCACGGGGGGGACCACCGCTGCCGTCAATTCGGGGACGGCCAATCTGGCCGCCTTTCAGTCAGCCAACGCCTACAATCCCAACGCTCTGGGGCAGAGTGTGATGCAGCAGGTGCGCGTGCAGCAGGCGGCCAACCAGCAACGGGCTCTGGCCCGCCAGGCCCAATCGATTCAGCAGACGCACTTTGTCGCGAGTGTCCGGGCCCAAATGGCCCGCAGTGGCGATCCCGAAGCCATGACCGCCGCAATCGATGGAGGCAGTATCCGTCCCTGGCTGCTGCAACAACGTCGCCAACAGGTCGAAGCCGCACAAAACCGCCGCCGGGAAGCGCAGGACCTGCTGGCCCGGCATGGCGATCGGTAGCCGGTCCCAACCAATCACTTCCTACTGACTCGCAACCTGTGTCGCTCACTCGGAGAGCGTGTTGCTGGCCCCTTGGCGAGCACCACGTCCGCCGTTAGCCTGAAGTTCGTCGCGGGGGCTCTTGGCTTCCGCCAACCTTGCTCCCGCCCGGTCATCCCGATGAGCTCGCAAGTTCTCATCGACAGACGTCTGGTGGCTGGGCGCGAGACCGATGGATGGGCACCAGCCCGCGAACTGCCGCCGCGGTTCGCAGTTGACGCCCATCGGCCGGAGTTGGCGGGCGGCTTCCCACGCGACGGACTTCGGGTTGCGGCGTTTTCCCCCCTCGGGAATCGCGAACTGAAGTCGGTGCCAGACTGCAGATGTTCTCCTCTCGCGGGATCGGTTGTTGGGATGTCGCTCTCTTATGAATTCACGGCCCCCCGGCGCATCGTGTTGGGATCGGGCCGCCGGAAGGATCTGGGCACACTGGTCGCCCCGCTCGGACGGCGAGTCTTCCTGCTGCCTGGATCACGGGTTCTCGAGCAGCATGGCGAACTGCAGGGGGCGATCGACCGGTTGCGGCAGGCCCACCTCGAGGTCATCCCGTTAGAGACCGTGACCCACGAACCGACCGTGGCCGACGTCGACCGGGTGGTGACCGCGATCCGCAGCCATCAACCCCAGGGCACCGACCTGCTGCTGGCCCTGGGAGGCGGCTCGGCCATCGACCTGGCCAAGGCGGCCGCCGCCGTGGTGGCCCACCCCGAAGTCGAGGGCATCTCCCGCTTCCTCGAAGGAACTCCCGAAAAAATCGAGCTCACCCGCGAGGTGCTGCCGATTGTGGCGGTCCCCACCACCGCGGGGACCGGATCGGAAGCAACCCGCAATGGGGTCATTTCCTCTCCCGAACAGCGGGCCAAGCGCAGCATCCGCAGCGAGCGGCTGCTTCCGCGGTTGGTGCTGGTCGATCCCGAACTGACGCTGTCGCTCCCCCCGAAGGTCACCGCGGCCACCGGCCTCGACGCCATCACCCAGCTCATCGAGAGTTACATCTCCCGCCGGGCCACTCCCCTGTCGCGGATGCTGGTGTTGCAGGGACTGCCCGGTACCTGCGATGCCCTGCGCACCGCCTGCCGGGAGGGTGGCCATCTTCCCTCGCGGGAGATTCTCGCGCAGGCGGCGCTGCTCTCGGGACTGGCCCTGGCGAATTCCGGGCTGGGTCTCGCCCACGGAGTGGCCGCCGCTCTGGGAGTCCACGCCGACGTGTCGCACGGCCTGGCCTGTGCCGTGATGCTTCCCGCCGCCCTGCGGTACAACCTCGACTGCAAAACCGACGACCTCGCCACACTCTCGTGGCTGCTGTTGGGACCCACGGCGGAATCACCCCGGCAGGCGGCGCAACGGCTGATCGACACCCTCGAGATTCTGCTGCTGGAGTTACAGATTCCCCGTCAACTGCGTGAGCTGGGAGTCCGACACGAGCAACTTCCCGACCTGGTGCGCGACTCTCGCGGCAACAGCCTCAACGGCAACCCGCGCGACGTCTCAGAGGCCGAGCTGCGCGAGGTGCTGGAAAGCGTCTGGTAGCGGAGAACCGCTGCCACAGAGTCCCGTTTGGCGCCGCAACCTCGCGGGCACGAATTCCGCCGGCACGAGTTCGATCGCATCCAGGCGGATGACCGCCCGCTGGCCGAGTGTCACTCAGACCTTCACTTCGCCGGCATCGCGCCGCAATGCGTCGGCATGCGTCCGTCGAAGCGGGTCGATCACCTCGTGGATGAAGCTGTCGACCTGTTCCGGGGCCCGTCCCACATAGTCGCGGGGGTCGAGGGCCTGCGACAGATCGATCTGCGCGAACGCCGGGTCTTTCGCCAGGCGGGCCAGCAGGTCGTTCTCGCGGCCAAACTGCTTCACCTCGCGTCCCGCCTCGTGGCTGGCCACGCGAATCCGCTCGTGCAGTTCCTGCCGGTCCCCGCCGGCGGCCACCCCCGCCATCAACAGGCTTTCAGTGGCCATGAAAGGCAACTCGGCCTGCAGCCGCCGCCGGATCACCTCGGGATACACCACCAGCCCCTCGACCACGTTGCGATAGAGGATAAGAATCGCGTCGACCCCCAGGAACGCCTGCGGCATCGCCAGCCGTCGGTTGGCGCTGTCGTCGAGGGTTCGTTCCATCCACTGGGTCGCCATCGTCTGCTCGGCGTTCCCGGCGAGGTTCATCACAAACCGCGCCAGGGCGCACATCCGCTCGGAGCGCATGGGGTTCCGCTTGTAGGCCATGGCCGACGAGCCGATCTGCTTCGCCTCGAAGGGCTCTTCCAGCTCTTTGTTGCTCTGCAGCAGCCGCAGGTCGGTCCCCATCTTGTGTGACGATTGGGCGATGCCGCTGAGGACCGCCGAGACCTGGGAATCAAGCTTGCGCGAGTAGGTCTGTCCAGTGACGGCGAAAGTCTGGTCAAAACCCATCTTGCGGGCCACCAGCCGGTCCAGCTCTTCGACCTTGGCGTGATTTCCCTCGAACAACTGCAGGAAGCTCGCCTGCGTGCCTGTCGTCCCCTTCGCTCCCCGGAAGCGCAGGGTGTCGAGCCGGTGTTCCAGCTCTTCGAGGTCCAGCACCAGGTCATAACACCAGAGTGTGGCCCGCTTGCCCACGGTGGTGGGCTGGGCCGGTTGCAGGTGCGTGTAGGCCAGGCAGGGCAGGTCGCGGTACTGCGCGGCGAACTTCGCCAGCTGGTCAATCACCCCCACCAACCGGTCGCGGATCAGCCGGAGGCTCGACCGGAACAGAATCAGGTCGGTGTTGTCGGTCACGTAGCAACTGGTCGCCCCCCAGTGGATGATGCCCCGGGCGTCGGGGCATTGATCTCCATAGGCGTGCACGTGCGCCATCACGTCGTGCCGCAGTTCCCGCTCGTACCGGTTGGCCGCGGCGAAATCGATCGTGTCCACCGCCTGCCGCAACTGCTCGATCTGGGTGGTGGTCACCGGCAGGCCCAATTCGTGCTCGGCCTCCGCCAGGGCCACCCACAATCTCCGCCAGGTCGAGTGGATCGACTGGGGCGACCACAACCGGCTCATTTCAGACGAGGCGTAACGGGTATTCAGCGGGTTCTGGTAGGTGTCGTACGACATGCGCCAAGCGTTCAGGGGCCCGGGTGAACCGGGCGGGAAACAGGGAGAAAGGGGGGGCGGAATGTTCCCCGGCCCGGGGCCCGGCTATCATCGGGGCTCTCGTCAGACTGTAACGTTCCCCGTCCTCAAAGTCCCGCCCCGCGCGGCCCGCCGATCCCTCATGACTCCGCTGGCATCCCTCATTGCAACCGGTACCAAGCTCTGGCTCGACAGCATCGACCCCAAACTGGTGGTTTCCAACCGTCAGGCGGGTGCCACCGGGGCCACCTCCAACCCCATCATCGTGGCCGATCTCATCAAGACCGGCCGATTTGACGACCAGCTCGCCAGCCTCATGCGTCAGGGGCTCAATGACCACGATGTCGCCTGGAAAGTGACCGATCAGCTGGTGCAGCAGGCGCAGCAGGTCTTCCTGCCCGTTTGGGAACAGACGCGCGGCAATGATGGCTACGTCAGCTTCGAACTCGATCCACTGCTGGAAGATGCCAGCTGCCCGCTGTCGACCGCCGAGCGGGCCGCCCAATACGTCACCCTCGGCAAGCAATGGGCCGCTGGGCACAACAACCGGATGATCAAGGTCCCCGCGACCCCCGCTGGTCTCGCCGCGCTGACCGATCTCGCCGCGGCGGGCATCCCCCTCAACGTGACCCTCATTTTCAGCGAACGGCAATACAAAATTGCCCGCGAGGCGGTCTGGGCCGGAGCGCAGCGGCGGAACGACCTGGCGAGTTTCAAATCGGTCTACAGCATTTTTGTCAGCCGGATCGACGTCTACACCAAGCAGCAGCTGCCACAGCTTTCGGCCCACGCCCAGGGACTGGTGGGCCTGGTCAACGTCAAGCGGCTGTGGGCCGAGAATGAACGCTTTTGGGCGGGATTGAAACTTCCCCTCAAGCAGGAGATTGTCTTCGCCAGCACGGGGACGAAAGATCCGGCCGAGTCGGCCGACAAGTACGTGGCGGCCCTGGCTGGTTCGGACATCCAGACCAATCCACCGGCCACCAATGACGCCGTTCAGGCCATGACCGGGAAGACCTACACCCGCACGCTTGACCAGATGCCGTCCGCAGCGGTCCTGGCCGAGATCGACCGCGAGGTCGACTTTGCCCAGATGGAGAGCTTTTTGATGACCGAAGGTCTGAAAAAATTCGCTGACCCGCAGAAATCGCTGCTGCAGCTGATTGCCTCCAAACGGCAGAGCCTGGCGGGCTGAGTTCTGCCCCGCCGGGTGTGGGCTGGGGGGCGACGCAGAACCGTATCTCGGCGGGGTGCTGGGAAACGGCTGCGAGGCCCCGGATCCCTCGGGAAGATTCCCACAAAACCCGCGTCCGGCCCCTTCCAGCCAACGGTCCTCCCGGGACGAACGTAGCATCAGAGCCACCGACATGGGAATGTTTCTCCAACTTTCCCTCCCCTGCGGTGGAGCGGACTGAGGCCGGCGGTTCGGTTTGATCGCCGGCCTCTTTGCGTTGTGGACCGGTGGCGAGAGACACCCGCTTGGTGGACTGCCCGCCCAACCTGTGCATGTCTCTGCGAGGTCGTCTCGTGGCGTGGCACGGAGTCCCGTTTCCGAACCGATCCCTGTGACCGGAGTTTCCACTTGTGACCGATGCCGCGGTGTCGACCCTGTCTCCTGGGGAAACCGAACAACTGGCCACCCCCGCCCTGCCGGCCACCCCCGCCCTTCCGGGCAGCCTCTCCCGCCGACGGTGGTGGCTGCTGTCGCTGGGTCTCGTGGGACTGGTGGTGGCCGTCTACCTCCCCACCCTGCGGTACGGGTTTGTCGACCTCGACGATTCGGTCTATGTCACACTCAATCCGTATGTGAAGGGGTTGTCGGCCGAAAGCGTGGCCTGGGCCTGGTCCCCCTTGTCGACCCAGGCCTCGGCCAACTGGCACCCCCTCACCTGGATGTCGCTGCAGCTCGATGCGTCGCTGTTCGGGGGCTCCGCAGCGGGGTTTCACTTCGTCAATCTGCTGCTGCATGCCTGCAACACCGTGTTGGTGTTCGCCTGCCTGCGCGGATTGAGCGGCGCGGTCTGGCGCAGTGCCCTGGTCGCGGCGCTGTTTGCCGTGCACCCTCTGCATGTCGAATCGGTCGCCTGGATTTCCGAACGGAAGGATGTGCTGTCGAGTTTCTTCGGCCTGGCGGCCCTGTGGATGTACATCCAGCATGTGCGCCGCCAGGAACCGGGCTGGATGTTTCTGACCGGCGCGATGCTGCTGCTGAGCCTGCTCTCGAAGCAGATGCTGGTCACCTTTCCCTGCCTGCTGCTGGTGCTCGACTACTGGCCACTTCAGCGGCGGGCCGATCTTCCCACCGGCGAACGCTGGCGGTTCCTCGTGCGTGAGAAGCTGCCCCTGGTGGTGCTGATTCTGGTCTTCTGCGCTGTGGCGGTCTGGGCCCAGGCCTCGGGGCGGGCCGTCCAGACCCTCTCCAAATTCCCCCTTCCCATTCGCCTCGGGAACGCCCTGCTGGCCTACGGCACCTACCTGGCCCAGTTCGTCAATCCCACCCGGCTGGCGGTGTATTATCCGCACCCGGGTTTCGATCTTCCCTGGCTGCGTGTGGGGGTGAGTGCCGGGGGGGTGGCCATGCTGACCTGGCTGGCCTGGAAGCAGCGGTTCGCCCGACCCTATCTGCTGACTGGCTGGCTGTGGTTCCTGGGATTGCTGGTTCCCGTGCTGGGACTGGTGCAGGTGGGTGAACAGGCCCACGCTGACCGCTACATGTACCTCCCCCTGGTGGGCCTCGGCATCGCCCTGGTCTGGCTGGCGGGAGAAGTGCCGCGGGGGTCGGGGCTGTCTCGCGGACTGACCCTGGCGGCCCTGGTCTTGATCGCGGGGCTGGCCGTCCAGGCCCGCCGCCAGGTCGCCACCTGGCAAGACAGCCTCGCGCTGTTCGGCCGGGCGGTGCAGATCTCGCCCCACAGCAGTTTCTGCTGGAACAGTCTGGGGCTGTCGTACGAACGGCTGCGGGCCCTGCCCCAGGCCGA
This sequence comes from uncultured Planctomycetaceae bacterium, assembly GCA_903861195.1. GTDB lineage: Bacteria > Planctomycetota > Planctomycetia > Planctomycetales > Planctomycetaceae > UBA10511. The sequence goes on from CAIOTJ010000355.1 coordinate 69,459, forward strand.
GCGGTGTTACCGCCAGGCGCTGCAGGTCGACCCGCGGTCGATCACCGCCCGCTGCAACCTGGGCGCCCTGGTCCTCCAAATGGACAATCCCGACGAAGCCCGCCGGCTGCTGGACGAGGCGCTGGAACTGGCCCCGCGGGATCCTGCGGCCAACGAACTGCGGGCCAGCCTGTTTGTGGTCGAGGGGGCCGCCGACCGCGCCCTCGAGTTCTATCGCCGGGCCATCGAACTCAATCCCTACGACGCCTCGCCCCGCGAAAGCCTGGCCATGGTGCTGCGGCAACTGGGCAAGCCGGAAGAGGCCCTCGCGCAGCTGCGCGACTGGCAGAAGCTCGATCCCGACAATCCCCGGCTCTACAACAGCCTGGGAACCGTGATGATCGACCTCGAGAAACCCTCCGAGGGAGAAACGCTGTATCTCAAGGCGCTGCGGCTCGATTCGAAGTACGCCACCGCCCGCAGCAACCTGGGAATTCTCAAGTATCGCCTGGGGGACTACGACGCGGCGGTCGATCAGTTCCGCCTGGCGAACCAGCTGGAACCATCCAATACTGGCATTGTCGAAAACCTGACCAGCGCCCTGATCGAGGCGGGGGTCAAGGCGGCCAAAGAAGACCGCTCGCTCGATGCGAAGTCGCTCTTGGACGAGGCGATCGCGCTGAATCCCACCAACTTCTTCGCCCACCATCGCATGGGGCGAATCGCCGTCGACAAGGGATTCAAGGAAGAGGCGCGGCGGCATTTCGAGGCGGCCCTTGCACCCCAGATCGACCGCCGCAAGGTCAATCCCGGAGACCTGGCCATGTGTCATCACGACCTCGGTCTCATGCTGGCCGTGCAAGACAACGTCGACGAAGCCATTCCCCATTTCGAGGCCGCTCTGAAATTGGTCCCCGAGTTCACCCCCTCGGCCGTCGCCCTCGAACGGGCGCTCAAAATCCAGGAGGAGATGCGCGCGGCGGGAGCCTCGCCCGTCCCCCTCACCCCACCAGACGCCCCCCGTTGAGGCGGCTCTGCGAATTCGCGGGGCAGATCGCTCCCCGCTACCCCCCTGGCGGACTACACCCGCACAAACACCCGGCGGCGATACATCCAGTACAGGATCAGCCACAACAACAGCAGCAACACCGAGCCGCTGACCAGCGGAGCGTAAATCGCCCCCAACTCGGCGGCCGTCGACACCGCGTCGCCCGCCACAGCGGCCCCCTCCACTCCCGCGGCCTCACCGGCCCCCTGGGCGGACGGGAAAAATTGCAGCAGCCAGGTCGCCGCGCGGGCGTCCCATTTGCTCCCCAGGTGGGTGGTCAGATTGCGCGACAGGTAGCCGTCGAATCCATGGGCGAGACAATACGCGGCAATCGAATTCATCCCAATCACCGTCAGCGGGAAGGCCCAGGCCCGCAGCTTCGCCAGATCCATCACCAGGTAAAACAGCGCCAGAATCAGCAGGCACCAGCCGCCGCTGAACAACACCCACGACGGGGTCCAGATCCGCTTCACGTTCGGGCAGATGCCAAAGGAATTCGCGGCCCAACCCAGACCCAAACCCGCTACCCCCGCCACGACGAAGACCAGCAGCTTGCGCCACCCCTCACGCGGCTCGCGGGCCACCCCGCCCGCCAGCAATCCCAACATCATGGTGGCCAGGGTCGGAATGAAACTCAGCGTGCTGTAACCCCCCTTGTTGGCCACCCACTCGCTTTCCCGCCGGAACAGGTTGAGAAACCAGGTGTCGAACTTCCAGGCGAGATTGCTGTTCTTGTTCCAATGGGCCGCGAACCCGGTCTGATTGTGCGCCGCCGCCCAGTCCGGACTGACAAACACTTTCTCATAGTCGAAATCACCCCCGGGTAGCGGATGCCAGGCGAAGGCGGCCCAATAGCCGACCAGCAGCAGCACAAAACCGGCGATTTGTACCCCCCGCGGGGTCAGCCCCAGCAGGAACAGCGCCAGATAACCCAGACCAATCTGGCTGAGGGTGTCTTCAAAGGTCCAGTTGGTCTGCGAGGCGTAGACCGACCGCAACCAGACCCCCAGCAGCACCAGCACGATCGACCGCCACAGGGCGTGCAGGGCCATCCACCAGACCGCCTGCCCCCGCCGTCGCCGGCTGGCGATCGAAAACGGCAGCGCCAGCCCCACCAGGAACGAAAACGAAGGCTGGATCAAATCATGCAGCGAACATCCGACCCATTCGACGTGCGATTGATGAAAGGCCAGGAATTTCCAGGTCGCACTGTCGGGCAGCCCGGCGGCGATCGAGCCCAGCCGCAGGACCTCGGCCATCATCAGGAACATCACAAACCCGCGGTAGGCATCGGCCGACGCCAGGCGATCGGCGGGCAGGGCCGAGAGTTCGAGCGGGCCTCCGCCGTCCATCGGATCGGACCAGACCTTGGCTTCCTTGCGGGATGTTTTCTTCGCGGACGATTGGTCAGCCATGGCGGGAACCCCGGACGCGGGAAGAAGACAAAGGTGGGTCAGGGCCGATTCAAACCGGATTGGGCGGGAGATTCAAGGCGAGTTCCCGCCAGCCTCTCCAGGAATTGTCTGCCATCGGGTTGGTCTCGCCCCAGGGCCGGCTCGCCCGGGGGAACGGCAACTCTCGGTCGTGCACCAGTAGAAGAACCGCGAACAGGGGCTGTGGGAAGTGAAGATCCTCGAGCCCTGAGCCGGTCGCTCCGCCGGCGTGGTCCCCCAGACTAGGCTGGCTTGGCGGGGGAGATCTTGCGGACCCCCTTGCCGGCCCGGGCCTTGAGGTCGAACAGGCCGAAGATTTCCGAGGCGTTCAGGCTGAGGCTGTTGTTGGTGGCCTCTCCCTCGCCCAACACCTTGGCGAACAGCGCCCGTTTTTCATCCAGCACGCGATTGATCCGCTCTTCGATCGTGTCTTTGGAAATGAACCTGGTAACAATCACCTGGCTCTTCTGGCCGATGCGGTGGGCCCGGTTGATCGCCTGGTCTTCAATGGCCGGGTTCCACCACCGGTCGAACAAGAACACATAGCCCGCGAACTGCAGATTGAGACCCACCGCCCCCGTGGCGTAGCTCATCATCA